>DUEL01000004.1 GCA_011192125.1 Thermoflexia bacterium | reverse complement strand
GGCGGAAGAAGAAGCTGCGCTACCTCCGGGCGCGGCTGGAACGGACCACCGACCCTGAGGAGCGGAAGCGGTTGATCGAAAAGATCCGCCGCGTCAGCCCGTGGGCACCGGTCCCGGAGGAGTGATCCCCCCGGGCCGACGTAGGGGCGTGTGATGGCACGCCCCTGCGTCGGCCCGCGGGCGGTTCACTCCTCCGGGACCGGCGCCCACGGGCTGACGCGGCGGATCTTCTCGATCAACCGCTTCCGCTCCTCAGGGTCGGTGGTCCGTTCCAGCCGCGCCCGGAGGTAGCGCAGCTTCTTCTTCCGCCGTCGTCGTCGCTCCAGTTTGCGCTCCTTCTCCGTCCGCATTCCACCTCCTCCTGATGAGATGTACGGTCATAATGTTAAGTCGAGGATCTCTCTGGCGGCTTCCAGATGGTCCGGCTCGAAGGCGCGCCCGCCGCCGTTGAGCACCTTCAGGATGCGGGCCACGCAGAGCATCAGCCCGCCGACGATCTCCGGGAGACGCTGTTCGACCTCGACCTCCAGAGGGTAGGCCAGCGGGGGGACCGTTGCCAGGTACTCCAAGATCGGCTCCAGTTCGACCCCCTCTTCCATCTCCAGTTCTCGGTACTGGCGGATGGATTCGGCCAGCCCTTTGGTGATGGGAAGGTCCGCCTCCCAGATGACCTGCCGATTATTGTACCGCGCGTTTCGCTCGGCGACAAGAAGCAGGTCGTGGAGTTTGACCTGGACGAACTCGCAGATCTCCTTGGCGCGCTGCTTGGTCAGATCGAGCCCCGCCGCGCGCCGGAAGAGGGCCTCCAGACGGGGGTATCCCACCAGCATCGCACACCTCCGACAGGTGATCTTTCACTGCAGAGACACATTTCTCTCCTCCAGCCACCTGACACTTTTGAAGGGAGCCTCCCGCAGGTTTCCTACGGCGCACCCGAGTGCGCTGTAAAGGGTGCCCTGGTTGGTCATTTGCGCGGTCAAACTGTGCATTAACCTGCGGGAGGCTGGCAAACTGTCAGGTAGCCAGTTCTCTCCTTAAGCTTCTCTGTGTCCTCTGTGGTAATCCTAATCGATCTTCGCCGGGCGTTCGGCCAGGGTGACCTGCACGGTCATCTCCCGCCCGTCGCGGATCAGGCCGACCTCGATGGTCTGGCCGACCTGGGTCTCCGTCTCCAGGTAGACGGTCAGGTCCTTCAGGTTGGCGATGGGTTGCCCGTTGATCGACGTGATGATGTCCCCGCCAAGGGGGATGGTGTACCGGCCGATGCGCACCATCCGGTCGCCGCCGCGGATGCCCGCCCTGTCCGCCGGGCTATCCGGCACGACCTCGATGACGAGCACCCCCTCGTCCACCGGGATCTCCATCCCGGCCTCCCGGAAGATCCGGGCCCGCTCGGGGGTCAGGTCCAGCAGTTGCACGCCGAGCCAGGGATGGGGATACCGCCCCTCGGCGATGAGGTGGGGGACGACGCGGCGGACGGTGTTAGAGGAGACGGCGAAGCCGATCCCGGCCGAGGCTCGGCTGGGGCTGATGATCTGAGAGTTGACCCCGATGACCCGCCCGTGCAGGTCCAAAAGCGGCCCGCCGGAGTTGCCGGGGTTGATCGCTGCGTCGGTCTGGATGGCCTCGCCGATGAACCGGCCGTCCGGGCTCTGGATGACCCGCCCCAGCGCGCTGATCACGCCGACGGTCAGCGTCCCCTCCTGTCCAAAGGGGTTGCCGATGGCGACGACGAACTGTCCGACCTTAAGTTGGTCGGAATCCGCCAGGGGGATGGGCTCCGGCAGGTCCTCCGCCTCGATGTGGATCACCGCCAGGTCGGTGGAAGGATCCGTCCCTACGACCTCGGCCGGGAAGGTCCGGCCGTCGGCCAGGGTCACCATGACCTCCTCGGCGTTCTCCACCACGTGGTAATTGGTGACGATGTGGCCCTGGTCGTCGTAGAGGAAGCCGGAGCCGGTCCCCTCCTGGGGGACGGGCCGCATGAAGAAGTCGTAGGCGATGCTGCGGACGGTGATGTTGACCACCGCCGGGGCGGCCCGCTCGTAGACCGCCTCCACCTGGGCCTCCAGCGCGTTGGCCGGCTCCGTCGTTGGAACCGGGGAAACCTGGGGCGGGGCCGCCGTCGGCGTGGGCGGCACCGTGGGGACCGGCGTCGGGGTCGGCAGCACGGCAGCGGGTAAGCCACACGCAACTGTCGTACTAACCAACAGTGCAAGTACCACCCATTTTCGCATCTGAGTTGGCCTCCTCTTTGGGTTTAAACCACAGAGACACAGGGAACACAGAGAGACTTTTCGTTGGAAAGACTCTGTGCCCTCTGTGTCTCTGTGGTGAGTCCTACTCCCAACCATGCTCCAGCGCCGCGCGCAGGCGGGCGATCTCCTCCTGCAACTCCTCGATCCTCCGGCGCATCCGCAGGATCACCTCGATGCCCGCCAGGTTGATCCCCAACTCCCGCAGCCTCCGGATGCGTCGGAGAGTGATCAGGTCCTCCTCCGTCAACGGAGCCTCCACCAGCCCCCAGCGGATGTACCGCCGGACGGTCGTGGGGGCCAGTCCACAGCGGCGGGCGGCCACGGAGATGGTAATGACCTCGATCTCTCGCTCGCCCATCACCGCTCCTCCTGCGAAAGGCGACGGAGTTCCTCAAAGAGTTCCCGCTGGCGCGGGGTGAGCCGGGTGGGCAGTCGCACCTCCACCCGCGCGTACAGGTCGCCATACTGTCCCTTCTGGCGCAGTTTGGGCATCCCCTTGCCCCGCAGCCGGAAGGTCTGCCCGTTCTGGGTGCCGGGCGGGATGGTGAGTATCACCGGACCGGCGAGGGTCTCCACCCGGACCTTCCCCCCCAGCACCGCGGTGTAGAGGTCGACCGGGACGGTGGTGTACAGGTCGTCCCCGCGCCGCTCGAAGCGGGGGTGGGGTGCGACCCGCACGCGCAGATACAGGTCGCCCGGCTGTCCTCCAGCCGCACCAGGGCCGCCCTCCCCGGCCATCCGGATGCGCAGGCCGGTGTAGGCCCCGGGCGGGATCTTCACCTGGAGGCGACGGCCGTCCTTCTGGAGGAGGCGGGTGGTGCCGTGGTAGGCCTCCTCCAGGCTGATCTCCACCTCCTGCTCCAGGTCCTGCCCACGGCGGGGGCGGGTGCGGAACTCGAAGCCGCCCGGCGCGCCGCCCAGGCCCCCGAAGATCTGGGTGAAGAAGTCGGAGAAGGGGCTGGAGCCGCCGAATAGGTCCTCCAGATCCTCGGCGGTGCCGTAGCGGACGTAGACCCGCTGGCCGCCGGGGGCCGTGGAGACCCACTGGCTCCAGTCGAAGTCGCCGGGCCGACCGCCCATCCGCTCCCATTCCCGCCAGGCGGCTCCCAACTGATCGTACTTGCGCCGCTTCTCGGGGTCGGAGAGGACCTCGTAGGCCTCGTTGATCTCCTTGAAGCGCTCCTCGGCCTCCTTGTCGCCCGGGTTGACGTCGGGATGGTACTTGCGGGCCAGGCGGCGGTAGGCCCGTTTGATCTCGTCCTCTGTGGCATCCCGGCTGACGCCGAGGATCTGGTAGTAGTCCTTGTACTCCACGGTCCCTCGTTCCCTCCGGTAAAGGTAGGCAGGTGCGCTGCACCTAGGTCGCCACGATCACCCGGGCCGGGCGGAGCAGCCGGTCGCCGATCCGGTAGCCGGGCTGGACTACTTCGACCACCGTGTCCGGCTCGACGCCCGCCTCCTCGTGGGAGACGGTCCCCACCGCCTCGTGCCACGCCGGGTCGAACGGCTGCCCTTCGGCCTCGATCGGCTCCACACCCTCCTGGCTCAACAGCCGCATCATACTCTGATACGTCAGGTCCACCCCCTGCCGCAGGCTCTCGGCGTCCACGCCGTCGGCGGAGAGGGCGCGGGCCAGGTCGTCGGCGACGGCGAGGAAGGCCCGCAGGAGCCGCTCTCTGTCGGCCAAGACCCGATCCTCCGCCAGTCGCCGCTGCCGCTTGCGGAAATTGTCCATCTCCGCCTCCAGGCGCAGCGCTCGGTCTTTCCACATCTCCAGTTCTTCCGTCGCTTTCTCCAGTTCCTCAACAGCCTCCCCAGTGGTCCCCGTGGCCTCTGCCGCGCCCTCCGGTGGGGGGGAGGAAGGGACGGGTGCCGGCACCGCTTCCGCCTCCACCACCGGCGGCACGCCCTCCTCGACAGGGGCGGGGGGAGGCGAGGCGGGTCGCTCTTCCAGTTCCTGTTTCTTCACCCGGATGGGTATCTTCTTCCGTGTCGGCACGGTCATCCCTCCTGGTCGGTGTGTGGGGGACGTGGGACGTAGGGGCGAAGCGTTGCTCCGCCCCTACGTCGCCCCTACGTCTCCTCGAACTCCCCTTCGATGACGTCCTCACCGCCGGAGGAAGGACCCTCCGGGCCGGGGCCGGGGGTCGGCCCGCCAGCCGCCTGTTGCTGCTGCTGGGCGTACATCTGCTGGCCCAGCGCCATACTGGCGTTGCGCAGATCCTCGATCAGGCGGCGGATGCGGGCGATGTCCTCTCCCTTCATCGCCTCCTTCAGGTCGGAGATGGTCTGTTCGATCCGCGACCGGTCGGAGGCCGGGACCTTGTCGCCCAGTTCCCGCAGGAACTTCTCGGTCTGGTAGATGAGCGTGTCGGCCTGGTTGCGGGCCTCCACCAGTTCCTTCCGCCGCCGATCCTCCGCCTCGTGCCGCTTGGCCTCCTGAACCAGCCGCTCCACCTCCTCCTTGCTCAGGTTGGTGGTCGCGGTGATGGTGATCGACTGCTCCTTGCCGGTCGCCTTGTCCTTCGCCGAGACGTTCAGGATGCCGTTGGCGTCGATGTCGAACGTGACCTCGATCTGCGGGACGCCGCGCGGCGCGGGCGGGATGCCCTCCAGGTTGAACCGCCCCAGGCTGATGTTGTCGGCTGCCATCGGCCGCTCGCCCTGGAGGACGTGGATGGTGACGACGGTCTGGCCGTCCTCGGCGGTGGTGAAGATCTCGCTCTTGCGCACCGGGATGGTCGTGTTGCGCGGGATGAGCGGCGTCATCACCCCGCCCAGGGTCTCCACGCCCAGGGTCAGCGGCGTCACGTCCAGGAGGACCACGTCCTTCACCTCGCCGGCCAGCACGCCCGCCTGGATCGCCGCGCCGATGGCCACCACCTCGTCCGGGTTAACCCCCTTGTGCGGCTCCTTGCCGGTCAGTTCCCGGACCAGATCCTGGATCATCGGCATCCGGGTGGCGCCACCGACCAGGACCACGGCGTCCAGGTCCTTCGCCGTCATCTTGGCGTCCTTCAGCGCCTGCTCGAAGGGACCGCGGCACCGCTGCACCAGGTCCTCGGTCAACTGCTCCAACTTGGCGCGGGTCAGTTTCATCTGCAGGTGCTTCGGGCCGGAGGCGTCGGCGGTGATGAAGGGCAGGTTGATCTCCGTCTCCAGCATCGAGGAGAGTTCGATCTTCGCCTTCTCCGCCGCCTCCTTAAGCCGCTGCAGCGCCTGCCGGTCCTCCCGCAGGTCGATCCCGTATTCCTTCTTGAACTCATCGGCGACGTAGTCGATGATCCGCTGGTCCCAGTCGTCGCCGCCCAGGTAGGTGTCGCCGCTGGTGGCCTTCACCTCGACGACGCCCTCGCCGACCTCCAGGATGGAGACGTCGAACGTACCACCACCCAGGTCGAAGACCAGGATCGTCTCCGCGCCTTCTTTGTCCAGACCATAGGCGAGGGACGCGGCGGTCGGCTCGTTGATGATGCGCAGGACCTCCAGACCGGCGATCTTGCCGGCGTCCTTGGTCGCCTGCCGCTGGCTGTCGTTGAAGTAGGCCGGCACGGTGATCACCGCCTGGGTCACCTCCTCGCCCAGGTAGGCCTCGGCGTCCTGCTTCAGTTTGCGCAGGATCATCGCCGAGATCTCCTGTGGCGTGTACTCCTTCCCGGTCACCGGGATGTAGACGCGGGCGTCGTCCTGTGGCCCGCGCACGATCTTATAGGGCAGAATCTGCCGTGCCTTCTCCACCTCCGGGTCGTCGTACCGGCGACCCATCAGCCGTTTGATCGAAAAGATCGTGTTTTCTGGGTTGATGATTGCCTGCCGTCGGGCGGGCTGGCCCACCAGCCGCTCCCCGGTCTTGGTGAAAGCGACCACCGAAGGGCACAGCCGCCCCCCTTCGGCGGTGGGGATCACCACCGGCTCGCCCCCCTCCAGCACGGCCACCACCGAGTTGGTCGTACCCAGATCGATTCCTACAATCTTGCCCATCCTTCCCTACCTCCCAAGGTTTTCAGTATGTTTACCACAGAGACACGGAGGGCACAGAGGGATCTCAAAGGATCTCTAAATGTCACAGAGAAAACTCCGTGTTCTCTGTGCCTCCGTGGTGTTTTAGTTACTCGTAGCCGGGCGGGTTCGGACCCGCACGGTGCGCCGGGACGGCGGCAGCGCGTTCAAGAGCCGCTTCACCCGGCGCTTCAGCCGCGCCATCAGACCCTCCGCTTTGGGGAGGTGAACGGTCAGGACGCCGCCGGAGAGTTCTGCCTCCGCACGTCGGGCGTCCACCCGGAAGGGCAGGCGGAAGGTCCGCTCCCAGATGCCCGCCCGCTGCTCGCGGAGGATCCAGCCGAACCGGTCCACCGTCCGCTCCTCCCGCACCTCAGCGCGGAGGGTCAGCCGGTCGCCTCGGATCTGGACCTCCACGTCCTCCGGACGGACGCCGGGCAGAGCGGCCCGCACCACCAACCCGTCCTCCGTGCGGGTCAGGCTCACATCCGGCCCCTCGACGGGTTCCGTCCATACCCACGGCTCCAACAACCGATCCACCATCCGCCGCATCATCATCAGATCGGCCCACGGATCCCATCGCATCAACATACCGCATCACCTCCTTTCGTCGGGTCTGATGCACGCAAACGCGACGGCCACCCGTCGCGCCGACCCTATCCTACCGGGTCCGGATGAGAAAGACGTTAGAGGGGGATTAGAAGAGCATTAGAGCGATGGTTCGATGGTTTTCACCACAGACACACAGAGGGCCCATAGGAATCCCCGAGCCGCCTGACACTTTTGAGAAGCCTCCCGCAGGTTCCCTAACCTGCGGGAGGCTTCTCAATGACTGCGTCTTTGTGGTTTTCTACTCCACCCGGGCGCGGGCGTCGACGGCGACGACGCCCTCCGGAGAGACGATCAGCGGATTGACGTCGATCTCCAGGAGGCGCGGGTGATCGAGCATCAGGCGGGAAAGGGCGAGCAGGGCGCGGACCAACCCCTCCCGGTCGGCCGGGGGGCTGCCGCGGACTCCCCCCAGCAACCGACTGGACCGCACCTCGTCGATCATCGATTCGGCGTCGAACCGGGTGAGCGGTGCGACACGGAAGGAGACCTCGCCCAGCACCTCGACGTAGATGCCCCCCAGTCCGAACATCACCACCGGCCCGAAGGTGGGGTCCTGTTTGCCGCCCAGGATCACCTCGATCCCATCTTTCACCATCCGCTGGACCATCAGCGAGGCTCCCTCCGGCGCGCGGGCGAGCACCCGCTCGGCCGCCTCTCGCACCACCTCCGGACCCGCCAGCCCCAGTACCACCCCGCCGACGTCGGTCTTATGGATCACCTCGGGGGAGAGGACCTTCAGGGCGACGGGGTAGCCCAGCCGGTCGGCCGCCGTTGCCGCCCCCTCGGGGGTCGATGCTCTCTCCCAGGGAGCGACCGGGATGCCGTAGGCCTGGCAGAGGGTCAGCGCCTGGTCCGTCGTCAGAGTGCCGGTCGGGAGGGAGTGGAGAGCCCCGGTCGGTTCCGCCGTCTCATAGGTGGGGGAGGGGGCACGGATGGACTGCCAGCGGTGCCAGTCCCGCGCTGCCGCCAGCCCCCGCATCGCCTCGTCGATCTCGGTGAAGACCGGCAGGCCGACCATCTCCTGGACCCTCCGGGCCTCCTCCCCCGGCGCGTAGACGCAGAGGGCCACCGGCAGCCCCGTCTCGCGGACGATCGATTCCACCTTTCGGGCCAGTCGTCGTCCTCCCTCCATCTCGGTGGGACCGTAGGTGTTGACCAGCAGGATCGCGTCCGGGGCGAGGCTGCGCAGACACTCCTCGACGATCCGGGCGTAGAGGTCGAAGTCGAAGATCACGCCCAGGTCGAGGGGGTTGGTGGGGGCGATGACGTCGGCCCGGAAGAAGCCGCGCACCCGCCGGGCGAAGGCTTCCGGCAGGGGAGGCAGTTGGAAGCCATACGCCTCGGCTGCGTCGGCGGCGATCACCGCGTGCCCGCCGGAGCGGGAGATGACCACCAGATGGTCCCCGCGGACCGGCGGGAGCGACAAGCCCTGGACCATCGCCACCGCGTCTCGGAACCCCTCTGCGCGCAGGATGCCCACCTGGCGGAAGGCCGCGCTCACGATCCGGTCGTCGTCGGCGAGGGCGGCGGTGTGGGAGGCGGCGATCCGCTGCCCGGCCTCCCCTCGGTTCGCCTTGTGGACGACGATCGGCTTGGACGCGGAGCGGGCCAGGTCCAGCAGCCGACGGCCGTCGCTCAGCGATTCCAGGTACAGGACCACGATCTCTGTGCCGGGGTCCCCCAGCAGGTAGGCCAGATAGTCGGTCTCGTCCAGATCGGTCTTGTTGCCGATGCTGACCACCTTGTTGACGCCGACCCCGGCCGCGGAGAGCCGGTCGAGGTAGGTGATGGAGACCCCGCCGCTCTGGGAGACCACCGAAGCGCGGCCGCGGCGGGCCATCTCCGGTGAGAGGGGGGCGAAGGGGAGGCAGACCCCTGTCTCCAGGTTGACCACGCTGATGCAGTTGGGGCCGACGAAGCGGATCCCCCACCGACGGGCCACCTCCAGCAGCCGCTGTTCCAGAAGGCGGCCCTCCTCGGAGAACTCGCCGAAGCCCCCCGATTCGATCACCACCCGTCGGATGGATTTGCGACCGCACGCCTCCATCAGGTCGGGCACCGTGGGGGCGGGGGTCAGGATCACCGCCAGGTCGATCCCATCCGGGAGTTGGTCGAGGGACGTGACGATGGGCACCCCCTCCACCTCCCCCTCCTGTCGCCCAACCGCATATAGATCACCCCGGTATCCGAAGGTGCGCAGATTGGTGAGGATGTTGCGGGCCAGGTTGTCCGGCTTCTCCGAGACGCCGATGACGACGATGCTCTGCGGATAGAAGAACCGATCCATACGGTCGCCTCCTGCTTGTCGCTTTTTGCCACAGAGACACAGAGGACACAGAGGTTCTCGTTTCCTGACGTTTGTCTCTGTGTCCTCTGCGTTTCTGTAGTTTCATCAAACCCGCCGTGGTTAGGAATGGGCGACGAGGTCACATTATACTGATCGGGCCCGTCCGCGCCAGTGGTCCTTTTGGATGTACGGGGACCTGCGGGAGGCGGGCTAGGTCGAGAAAAAGGATTGCCTCAGGGTGAAAACGTGCTAAAATGTAGACGGGTCGGGTTTCTTGAGGTGGTGCTGCTTCGTGGGGAAATCTGGATCGACACCGCAGCCGGACCCCTCGCCTGAGGACGGTGCCGGGTCCGGCTGTTTGTCCCTGGCCCCATTGGCTCGGTCGTCGGCTAGCCGACGGAAGGGGAAAATCCGATGCCTGCAATCGAGGACCTGAAGCCAGGCGACCATCTCTGTTGTTTCTACGAAACCGAGCAGGAGTATCGTGCGCTGCTTACCCCCTTCCTGCTCCAGGGGTTGGAGCGGAACGAGAAGGTCGTTGTGATCGTCGACGAGCAGACCACGGAGACGATCCTGGATTATCTTCGGGCCAGTGGGGTGGACCCCCAGCCGTACCTCGAACGAGGCCAGTTGGTCATCCTCCCCAGCGACGAGGTCTACCTGCGCGGCGGTGCCTTCGATCCGGACCGGATGATCGCTTTCTTGAAGGAAGAGACCGAGCGGGCGTTGGCGGAGGGGTACGCGGCCCTCCGCGTCACTGGCGAGATGACCTGGGCGTTGCAAGATCTCCCGGGCTGCGAGCGGCTGGTCGAGTACGAGACGAAACTGCGGGAGTTCTTTTCGAGGAGCAAGTGTCTGGCGATCTGTCAGTACAATCGGCGTCGGTTCCCGCCCGATCTGCTTCTGGATATGCTTCAGGTCCATTCGATCGTCGCGCTTGGCGCGGAGATGTACGACAATCTGTATTACCGAACGGCCGAGTCGGCGAGCACCGAACTGCGGCTGCGGGTGGAGAACCTGCGACGGGGGGAGCGGTCCAGAGACCGCGCGATCCGGTACGCAGCCCGTATGGAGGCGATCCACGCGCTCGGTCAATCGTTGGTGCTGACGTTCGACCGAGAGCGAATCTGCCAGGCGGTGGTGGAGGCGGCCCAGCGGTCGCTGGGGTTCGATGTCTGTGGCCTCTGGCTGCTGGAAGCCGAGCGCAAGCGGCTGGTCCGCGTCGCTCACGCCTTTGTGGACCGACCTGTGGAGTTGACAGAGTTACCCCTCGATGCGGAGCGGAGCATCATCTCTGCCGTGGCCCGTTCCGGCCGGCCCATCTACCTGCCTGATGTGCGCAAAGATCCCCGCTATTTTGCGACCGAATTAGGTATGTCCTCCGAACTCTGCCTCCCTTTGGCGGTCAGGGGGAAGGTCCTGGGCGTGCTGAACGCCGAGAGCCGGGAGTTGGACGGGTTCGACGAGGAGGACCGTCGGTTGCTCACCATCCTGGCCGACTACGCCGCCCTGGCGCTGGCCAACGCCGAGATGTTCCAGGCGATGGAGTCCCACGCGCGGGAACTGGAGGCGTTGAACGACCTGGGCCGTGCCCTGTCCAGCCATCTTCGCGTCGAGGAGGTGGCGGAGGAGGCCTACCGACAGGCTTCGCGCCTTCTAGACATCACCAACTTCTACGTCGCCCTCTATGACGAGGAGCGGGACGAGGTGACCTTCGTCCTGAACGTCGTCGAGGGTAAGGTGGACAAGCCGTTCGTGGTCCGTCGAAGAGGACGAGGTCTCACCGAGTACGTCATCCGCACCCGAGAGCCCCTGCTGATCCCGGAGAACGTCTCCCAGCGGTTGAAGGAACTCGGCGTGGAACCGATCGGGCCGATGGCCCAATCCTGGCTCGGTGTGCCACTGATCTTCCAGGATCGGGTGATCGGCGTCATCGGTGTCCAGAGTTACACCACCCCGCGGGCCTACGGCGAGCACGAGCGGGACCTCCTCACCGCCATCGCGGCGCAGGTGGCGGTCGCCCTGGAGAACGCCCGGCTCTACGAGCGGGCGCACCGGCTGGCGGAGCGGCTCGCGCTTGTCTCCGAGGTGGTTCAGGAGATCGCCGCGGTCCACGACCTCGACACGCTCCTTCGGGAGACGACGGAGCGGATTGTACAGACCTTCAAGTACGACTACGTAGCGGTGTTCCTTTTCGATCCCGATGTCCAGGAACTGGTCTTCACCACCGGGGCTGGGATCTTCGCCGGTCGCACGCCCGTGGGGTTCCGCCAGAAACTCAAAGAGGGGATGATCGGTTGGGCCGCTTTCTTGCGGGAGACGTTGCTGGCCAACGATGTGCGCCAGGAACCCCGCTACATCGCTCCTTACATCAAGGAGACGCAAGCCGAACTGGACGTGCCGATCCAGTACCGCGACCGGCTCATCGGCGTGCTCGACATCCAGAGCAGGCAGCCGAACGTCTTCGACGAGACGGATGTGCAGGCGATGGAAGCCCTGGCAGGCCACATCGCCACCGCGATCGAAAACGCCCGGCTGCACCAGACGCTCCGGGCTTATGCGGAGGAACTGGAGCAGCGGGTGGAGGAGCGAACCGCCGAGCTGCGCGCGGAGCGGGAGCGGATCCAGGCCATCCTGGACAGCATCGGTGAGGGGGTCATCGTTACCGACCTGAGGGGGCGGGTGGAGTACATGAACCCTGCCGCGGAGGAGATCACCGGCTACTCCATCGAGGAGATGCGCGGGCACCACTGCGAGATCTGGCTGGCGGAGGAGGCGGACCGGGAGCGGTTCGCTACGATGCTTGAGTCGTTGCGCGTCGGGAGGAAATGGACCGGCGAGGGCGTGTTCTTGCGGAAAGACGGGACCCGTTACGATGCCCAGTTGGCGGTTAACCCGATCCTCGGCCCAGACGGACGGTCGGTGGCTTTCGTCGGTGTTCTGACGGACATCACCCACCTGAAGGAACTGGACCGCCTGAAGTCCCAGTTCATCGCCGATGCGGCCCACGAGTTGCGCACGCCGGTGACGACGATCAGGCTTTACGTCGATCTGCTGCGAAGGGAACCCCTCTCGGAGAAGCAGGCTGAGCACCTGCGGATGCTGGCCCAGGAGGCGGACCTGCTGGCAGAGTTGGTGGAGGATCTGCTCGACCTCTCCCGGTTAGAGCGGGGGGTAGCGCCGTTCGAGCCGGAGCCGCTGGACCTGAACGATGTGGTCGAAGAGGTGGTGTCCCGTTGTGCGAAGCAGGCGACGGCGAAGGGGGTGACCCTTGCCTTCGAGCCCGAGTCCGACCTTCCGACTGTGACGGCCGACCGCGTCCAGATCCAGCGGGCGGTGTCCAACTTGGTGGTCAACGCCGTCAACTACACGCCGGCCGGGGGGTGGGTTGTGGTGCGGACGGCGGCGGGGGACGGGCGGGTGGAGGTGATCGTAACCGACACAGGCTACGGGATCCCCGACGAGGAGAAGGGGCGCATCTTCGACCGCTTCTTCCGGGGCTCGGCGGCGAAGAAGAGCGGAACGGTCGGTTCGGGGCTTGGACTCCCTATCGTCCGCGAGATCGCCGGTCTGCACAGGGGCGGGGTCGAGGTGGAGAGCGAAGTGGGGAGGGGGAGCACTTTCACCCTCTGGTTGCCGGTTTAACCCAGGACCTGTGTGGCTTCACCCTGGAGGGGGGCACCGGGGACGCCGGGCCAGGTTACGGTGGCGTAACTGGCCGCACCCCGCCTGGATCTCGATCCCGCGGCGGAGCCGGACGGTGTAGGGGATGCGGCGTCGATCGAGGACGGCGGTGAAGGCGGCGATGGCCTCGGGAGGGGAGGGGTGTCCTTCGTAGCCTGGCGTCGGGTTCAGGGGGATCAGGTTGACGTGGGCCAGCAGGCCCCCCAGCCGTGCTGCCAGTGCCTCAGCCTGGACGGTCGTGTCGTTCACCCCGGCGATGAGCGCCCACTCGAAACTGATCCGCCGACCGGTCCGCTCCACGTATCGGTGACAGGCGGCGAACAGGTCGTCCAGCGGGTACTTCCGGTTGATCGGCACCAGCCGGTCCCGAAGGTCATCGGTGGCGGCGTGGAGGGAGACGGCGAGGGTGATCTGCAGCCCTTCCCTGGCCAGTCGGTCGATCCCGGGCACGACGCCTACCGTCGATAGGGTGATATGCCGCTGGCCCAGGCGGAACCCCTGGGGGTCGATGAGACGGCGGATGGCCGCGAGCGATGCCTCGTAGTTGAGCAATGGCTCTCCCATCCCCATCAGCACCACGTTGGTCACTCGCTCCCCCTCGGCGCGGAGGACGCGGGCGAAGTGGAGCACCTGGGCGACGATCTCCCCGGCGGTGAGGTTCCTTCGGAAGCCGGCCTGCCCGGTGGCGCAGAAGGCGCAGCCGATGGAGCAGCCCACCTGGGTGGAGACGCAGACGGTGCGGCGGCGCTCGTACCGCATCAGCACCACCTCCACCGTCTCGCCGTCCCGCAACCGGAGCAGGTCCTTCCGCGTCTGTCCGTCCGACGAGACCAGGGTGTCCACCACCTCCGGCGCGCCGACGGTCGTCTCCTCGGCCAGCCGACGGCGCAGCGCCTTGGGGAGGTTGGTCATCCGGTCGAAGTTGTCCGCCAGATGGACGTAGAGCCACTCCCACAACTGGCGGGCACGGTAGGCGGGCTCGCCCCAGCCCTCCACAAGGGAGCGGAGGGCGGGGAAATCGAGGTCGTAAAGGGAAATCGGTTCGGTCATCGTGCTTTGTGGGGCAAGGCTTCCTGGGCTACCCGGCCATACAGCGACCGGATAGCCATCACCCTCCTGGCGGCTGGAACCGGAACAGACACACGTCCCCGTCTTGCACCTGGTAATCACGCCCCTCGGTGCGGACGAGGCCTCGTTCGCGGGCGGCGGACCAGCCACCGGCCTCCACCAGTTCGTGCCAGCCGATGACTTCGGCGCGGATGAAGCCCCGCTCCATGTCGGTGTGGACCCGACCGGCGGCCTCAGGAGCGGTGGCCCCCCGCCGGACCGACCAGGCGCGGACCTCCCGGCCGCCGACGATGGTGAAGAAGGTGATCAGGTCGAGAGTGCGGTACCCTGCCCAGACCAGTTCCTCCAGTCCGGATCGGTCCAGCCCCAGCGCGGCCCGGTACTCCGCCGCCTCGTCGGGGGGCCATTCGGCCAGGTCGGCCTCCAGTTGGGCGCAGAGGACGACGCAGGGTACCCCCTCCGCCGCTGCCCGCTCCATCACTTTTGCTGCCATTTCCCCGCCGTCTGGCAGGTCCTCCTCCCCCACGTTCGCCACGTAGAGGCGGGGCTTGGCCGTGAGGAGGAAGAGTTCCCGCGTCAGTTTGGCATGCGTCTCTCCCTCACTGGCCCACCTGTCGGCCCGTTCCCCCTGCTGGAGTCGGGCTTCCAGGTCCTCCAGCAGCGCGATCTCCTCCCGGGCCTCCTTGGGCCGGGCCTTGGCCGCCGCGCGGGCCTTCTCCAGCCGCCGCTGGACCGTCTCCAGGTCGGCCAGGATCAACTCCAAGTCCAGTACCTCCAGGTCCCGCACCGGATCGAGGCTCCCATCCACGTGGGCCACGTCCGGATCGGCAAAGCAGCGGGCCACTACCGCCACCGCGTCCACCTCCCGGATGTGGGCCAGGAACCGGTTACCCAGCCCCTCCCCCCGGTGGGAGCCCCGCACCAGGCCGGCGATGTCCACGAACTCCACCGTCGCCGGCGTGACCTGCTCCGGCCCTACCAGTTGGGCCAGCGCCTCCAGGCGACGGTCGGGCACCGCCGCCACGCCCCGGTTGGGATCGATGGTGGTGAAGGGGTAGGGGCCAGTGGCCGCCCCCGCTTTGGTCAGGGCGTTGAAAAGGGTGGACTTCCCCACGTTGGGCAGGCCGACGATGCCGATCTGCAGACCCATCTCTGCTTCCTTAAAATTGGGCGCAATGCCTTGCGCRGRCRGGGCGCAATGCCTTGCGCGRRYAGGGCGCAATGCCTTGCGCGGRYAGGGCGCAATGCCTTGCGCGGRYAGGGCGCAATGCCTTGCGCCCCTACTCTTCCGGCGGGCGGAGGGGYAGGGCGATGGTGAACGTGCTCCCCTGGTTGAGGGCGGATTCGACCCACACCCTTCCGCCGTGCCGTTCGACGATCGATTTCACGATAGCCAGGCCCAGTCCGGTTCCCTGTATCTCCCCCGTCTCTTTGCGGCGGATGCGGTAGAACTTCTCGAACAGCCGCACCTGGTCCTCCGGTGCGATGCCGATGCCGGTGTCCTTGACCGTGATGAGGACTTCGTCTTCCGTGGTGCGCAGGCCGACGGTCACCAACCCGCCGGAGGGGGTGTACTTGATGGCGTTGTCGACCAGGTTGGCGACCGCCTGTCGGAGGAGTGTGGCGTCGCCGAGGATGACCGGCGCGGGCTCCGAGGCCTCCAGCCGCAGGGTGAGCCCCTTCGCGGCGGCCTGGGCGCGCATCCGGTCCACCGCCTCCACGACCAGTGCTCCCAGGTGGCACGGCTTCTTCTCCAGACCGACCCCCGCCTCGATCCGGCCCAGGTTCAGCAGGTCCTCCACCAGTCGGCTGATCTGTTCGATCCCGTTGAGGATCTTCTCCACGTACTCCTGCTGTTTCTCGGTCAGGGGGCCGATCATCGGCAGCATCGACACGTAGCCACGGATGAAGGTCAGAGGGGCCCGCAGGTCGTGGGAGACGGTGGCGACGAACTCCGACTTCATCTTGTCCAGTTCCTTGAAGGAGGTGATGTCCCGCAGGGCCACAACCCGCCCGCTCATCCCCCCTCCCGGGTCGAGGATGACGGAGGCGTTGGCGTAGTAGACACGGCCGTTGGGAAGCGGGACCTCCGCCACCAGCGATTCGCCCGGCTCGATGGGGGCGGTGAGGACGTGTGCTAGTTGTTCCTGCAGCGGGATCTCGTCCACCCGTCTGCCGACCGTCTCCCTGGAGGTCAGACCCAGCGCTTGCTCCGCAGCCGGGTTGATCAGCAGGAGCCGGTTCTGGCGGTCGGTGACCAGAATGGCGTCGCGGGTGCTGGAAAGGATGGTCGACAGCCTCCGACGGCCGCCCTCCGCCATCTGGAAGAGGCGGGCCTTCTCGATCAAGACCGCCGTCTGGCCTACGATCGTATTGAGGAGGTCCACCTCGGTGGAGGGGAACTGGTGTGGCTCCCCGTACCCAACCCACAGGACCCCCACGATTCGGTTCTGGGTGCGCACCGGGAAAGCGATAGCGGCCCGAATTCGATCCAGAGGGGGAGCGGAGGATGGGAGGTCCAATGCCTGGGAGAGGTCCTCGATCTGCACCGGCCCGTCCTTCTCTCGGACCTGGTGGGTCAGGTATCGATCCAGAAGGCCGATGTTCTCCACACCTTCCCCACGGCTGACCGCCCTTTGGGGCTCTCCGGCGGGGGAAAGGAGGAGGATACGGGCCACCCGTCCGCCGGTCCCTTCGAGCACTCCCTTCAGGATGGGAGGGATCCCCTGGCTTAGGTCCAGCGATGCCGACACCGCCTGGCTCACCTGCAGGAGGAGGGAGAGATCGTGCAGCCGGTCCCGCAGGCTCAGCCGCATCTTCTCCAGAGCCTCCCCCAGTCGAGCGACCTCATCTCCGCCGCGAACGTGGATGGGGTTTTCCAAGTCGCCCCCCGCGATACGCCCCGCGGCGTCGGCCAGGAGGTTCAGCGGCCGGGTCAACTGGCGGGTGATGGTCAGTACCACCACCACCGTGGCCCCGGTGACCACGAACAGGAGAGCGAGGAGCGGGGTCGCGATGTGGATGGCCGTCTCCAGAACGATCTTGTAGGGGAGTTGGATGACCACCGACCAGGGGTACCCTTCGACCGCCACCTGGCAGACCAGCTGACGGGCGTTGGTCAGGCTGTCCAGCCCCTCACGGACCCACCCTCGCTCGTCCGGCAATAGGAGCAGAGGAGGGGTGGACGTGTCGGCCCCTGAGGGATGGAAGAGGCGGTCCTGGTCGGGATGGGCCACGATTCTCCCCTCGGCATCGATCACGAAACCGACGCCTTCCTGCATCGTCCGTTGGAGCCCGCTCAGGATCTCCGAGAGCGAGGGGTTCAGGAGTAGGTCGACCCGCCCGACCAGGACGCCGTGCCGTTCCTGCGTCAGAGGGTCCTCCAGCGGGCTGAGAAAGGAGATGTAGGCCCCTCCGGTGAGCCCTCGGTAGACCTGCGTGGGGGTCGAGCCGCCGGTGATGTATACGATGTCGAAGATAGCGTCTTCCTCAGGGAGCAGGGCCATCTCCTCCTCGGTTCCTTCGGGATAGGTGCAGAGGACCCCTCGATCGGCGTCGTAGGCGGTGAGGCGGGTGAAGTAGGGGAGCATTTCCATATCTCGCTGCAGTCGGTTCTGACAGAGGGTTGGATCCCCCTCCCAGAGGACCTGATCGGTGGCGAACTGCCGGATAAGGCTCCCGCCGGTGGCGATGAAGGAGGCGATATGGTCGGCACCGTTCAACCCATCCCGCGCCAGGGCCTCGATCGCCTGCTGGGAGGCGATGGAGATCGCGGAATGGACGACGGCATATGTCAGAGCGACCATCAGAAGAATGAAGAGAGGAAGAAGGGTAAATATGAAGCGGCGACTGAGGGTCCGGGCGTAAGGAGGGGTGCGGGTAGGTTTTACCTGGGGCCGCACCCGTTGACCGCCGAGCACGTAGGCAAGTTCGAGGATCGCGCCGGAGATCAGGGCAGAGAGGAGGTAGAGGCCCAGGTTGAGCCGTTCCAGGGTCCAGGCATAATCCAACGTGGTCAGGACGTCCATGGGACGATAGGTGGAGACGAAGGTGGTGAAAAGGCAAAGGGGCCAGACGACCAGGACGGCCGTCGGCAGGGCGACGAGGGGATGACGGGCGAGGTGGGGCACGGTGCCCTGGTAGTCCTGCCTGAGCAGATAGACGATGAGCGCGGCCTCCAGGGCCAGGTTAAACGGGGCCAGTATGTTGTGGGTCGTGGTCCCCGCTTGGACGATCCCCGCCAGCAGCCCAAGGACCGCCGCCGGGCCGACCCCCATCCAGGCCGCCGCAGCAGCGGGGAGTAGGAGCCCCAGCAGCGGGACTGTCGGCACCATTGGCTGGGCGGCCAGGTATGGGGGGGGAAGTAATCTGGCAGAGGGGACGCGGAGGAGGAGGAAGTTGTTGGTCAGGGGAGTCAGCACCAGGAGGATCAGGGTCGGTACCAGTTGTCGCCCGCCTAGCGCCGCAAACTCCCGCCGATGGCGAAGGACCAGGACCAGCCATCCCAGGAGATAGGCTGCGAGAGAAAGATAGGTCCACCACCGAGCGGGCAGGTCGAAGATCGGAACAAACCAACGTCCCCAGAGTTCCAGTTCCATATGGGTGTTTTTCCCTGAAACTTGGGTTGGCCGATAACCCCCCTTGCGGATTATACACCGAAAGCAAGAGGGAGCAAAACGGGCTCAAGGGGCGATCGGGAGGTTGCCCACCGGCAGCGCTTCCGTGGTCTCGATGAACCGCTCGTCCAGCACTTTCAACGGCTCTCCGCTGAACGCGTCGTACCATCCCAGGTAGAGGACGGCTTCGCCGGGTGGGGCGTCGGGCGGGACCCGCAGCACGCGTCGGTCCGTCACCTGCGAGCCAGCGATCCACTTCAGCGTGGGGATCGCCCCCAGGGCGGGGGTGCCGTCGTTCAGGCTCCACCAGCCCTCTCCGATCAGCCGCACCGTCACGTGCCGGTCGTGCAGGAGAGGGCGCAGGGCGAGGAACGAGGCCTGGACCTCCAGGGAAGACCCCGGCGGGAGGTCCGTATCCTCGATTTCTAGCCCAACCAGGGCGACCTCCCCGCCGAAGAGGACATACCGTTCCTCGGGTCCCGGCGCGGGCAGGTGGACGGTCCGCCCACCGACCCGTACTCGCAGGTCGCGGGACTCAGGGGGCAGGTCGATGACGGTGGTGAAGTAGCCGGGCTCGTCGACTGTGGGCAGGGGGATCGCCTGGGCCGGCAGGTTCGCCCCCTCCAGCAAGGCTTCCCCTCCTGCAGACGGGCCACGCCAGTGGAGGTAGACCCGCAGTTGGTGGGGGATCGACCGGTCGTAGTCCACCCCCACCAGAGCCGGTCGAGCCCCTATCGGGTGGGGCCAGAGGAAGGGGTGTCGGCTGGCGGGAGGGGATCCCATCGGCCGGAGGGTCACCTCACCCACCACCACCCACTCCGCGCCCTCGGGGGTCCGCAGCCGCTCCCACCCGCCCTCCGTCGGACGGTACGCCCCGGCGACCAGGGTGTACCGGCCGGGCGGCGCGTGGAGGTAAGGGACAATGATGAACCGCTCGACCCGCCGTTCGCCGACGGGGACGTTTTCCGGACCGTAGGACCGATCCCGTCCCTCTCCCCACAGCCTCCCGTCCGGCCCTATAAGGTGGACGAAGAGGGAGACCGGGTCTTTCAGGGGCCCCCTTGGTTCCCAGACCAGGGTGACCTCCAGCGGGAGGCCAGGGCGTCCTTCCGTGAGCCGTTCCCCCGTCCCGACCAACTCCACCGTTCCCCCAAGTGTCGTGCCCAGGGGATACAGGGAGAGCGGCTCGACCACCTGATCGACCGCGAAAGCCATCCCCACGGGCGAGAGGGTGTGGTCTGCCTCCATCTGGGGGAACCAGTGAGTCACGACGACGGGCCGCTCGGGGAGGAGGGCTTCTAACCGTTCTTGCCAGACCTCGCCGTACTCCCGCCCAGGGATCGGGTAGACGTACTGCACCTCCAGGTCTGGCCGCAGGCCTTCGACCTGCTGGAGGTACCACATCGGCGTCGCCCAGTGCCAGTCGGCGAGGATCACCGCCTGCTCCGGCGCGGCGCGAAGTACCGGCTCCACGACGGCGCGGGTGTCCTCCGTGCGCGCCAGGACGACGAAACTGGGGAGATGGGCAAGGAGGTTGGAGAGCCCGGCGGCGAGAAAGAGGACTACGCCGCAGAGGCGTAGAGGACGCAGGGGGATCTTACCGAAACTCCGTGCTCTCTGCGTCTCTGTGGTGGACTCCCCCTTGGCCCCTTCCGCAAGTACGACCAGGGGGGCGGCGGCGAGGAGGGCCAGGATCACGTAGGCCGGCATCTCGTACTCGACGGTCTGGGGGGCGCGGTAGGTGAGGGTGACGAAGGTATGGAGGACGAGTCCCCCCAGCAGAAGCAACGCCGAACGGCGGTCCTTCCAGACCAGGATCACTCCCCCCAGTCCTGCAGCGGCGAGAAGGACCGGGTTGAACTGGAGGCGGAGGAGATCGGGCAGGAGCGCCAGGCGATCCGGCAGGGCCTCCGGAGTGGCGAAGGCGAACATATCTCCCCGGAAGCCGCGGGCCAGGACGTGTTCCCAGAACCCATCCCAGGTGGTCAGGTCGGCCGGGGCCAGGGGCGCACCGGCGGCGGCGCGGACGGGGAGGTAGAGCAGCACCAGAAGCCCCGGCAGGGCCGCCAGCAGGGGCCTCCACCACCGCCGGGGCGTGATCAGCAGCCGGGGGTCCGCCCAGACCAGGTAGGCGAGGAAGAAAAGGCCGGGAAAGGCGAGGGAGGGGTGGTGGGTGAGGCCCAGGGAGAAGCCAGCGGCGAAGACGGTCAGCGCTCGGTCGGCAGCGGGGGATGGGCGTGGGGCGAAGGGGGGGCGGTAGGCCAGCAGCGCGTCCAGACAGAGAGCGGTGAAGAAAGCGACCAGGGGCCGGATGCTGGCCTGGGTCGCGGTGGCCCAGAAGGTGGTGGCGGAGCCGAGGGTGAGGGCAGCGACCACCCCGCCCGCGACCGACCGGCTCATCCGCCTCCCGGCGTCGAACGCCAGAGCGACCGTCCCGGCGCCGATCACCGCCGAGAGGAGGTTGACCCGCCAGGCGGGTCCGCTCCCCCAGGGGAGCCGCGTGGCGAGCCACCCCAGCATCGAGTAGAGGGGGTACCCGGGGGGGTGGGCCACCCCGGCGGTGGCGGCCACCAGTTGGAACTCCCCGGCGTCGGCGGGGAGGACGTCGGGCAGGAGGGTGGCGACGTAGAGGCCGAGGGCGATGGCGAAGGCGAGCGCCGCTCCGACCAGGCCGGCCGTCTTTCGAGTGGGGTGGGGGGAGAGGTGGAAGGCCATCGAGATCATCTCCCCAAGGTGGCCTTGGAAGGTGGGGTTTCCCCTGCCCAGCGGCTGAAGCCGCGGCTACGAACGGCCAAGCCCGCGAAAGCGGGCTTCCGGCCGCCCACGCCGGGCTGCAGAAGCCGCCAGAGGGCGGCTTTGTTATACGTAGCTCGCGACCTGAGTTGCCGGTCGATCAAAGTGCGTCTCATCGGATCCACCCTGGTGGGGTGCTACGTTCGGACCTCAATCAGCGACCGGGGGGCGTGGGTGAGGAGGCGGGGACCGTCCCGCTCCACGACGACGGTGTCTTCGATCTTCGCCATCATCCCAGCGTCGGGCGCGCTGACCTCCACCTCCACGGCCAACACCATACCGGCGAGGATAGGCCTTTCCTCCCGGTTCCAGACCACCGGCGGCTCGTCCAATTCCAGCCCGATCCCGTGGCCGACGAAGCCGGGGAGGGTCAGGCTGCCGGGGGGGAAGTGGGGCGGGTTGCCGCGGGCTACGACCTCCTCGGCGGCCGCGTACACCTCGGCGACCGGCGTGCCGGGCCGCAGCGCGGTCAGGACCGCCTCCTCGACGGCCAGGGCGACCTCGAAGAGGGCGTGCTGGTCCGGGCGGGCCCGCCCGGCTACATAGGTGCGGGATTCGTCGGCGGTGTACCCCTCGCAGGTGGTGCCGGTGTCCAGCACGACCAGGTCGCCGGGCCTGATCCGTCGGTGGGAGGCCCCATAGGGGCTGGCGGGGCTCAGCCCGACGCCGGTGACGACCAGGCCGTGGCCGCCGCGCACGGTGAGGTTCTCCCCGCTCATCAGCAGCACCCCTCCGCCACGCGCGCCGGGATGGCGCAGGGGCTGGTACCCCTCGTGCCCGGCCCGACGCATCGACGCCTCCACCGCCGCCGCCAGTTCCAGTTCGGTCATTCCGGGGCGCAGCAGATGAGCCATCGTCTCGTGCCCGGCGTCCGCCGCCTCCGCCGCCCGCTGGGTCGATGCGACCTCCTGCTCGTCCTTGGTCATCCGTTGCTCCAGGATCAGCGGGCTGATGTCCACCACCGTCCATTCGGGGAGGGCCTCCCGGACCCGCAGGTAGAGGCGGGCTGGGAGCACGTCGATCTCCAACCCCAGCCGTCCGCCTGCGGAGGCCTGGGATTGGAGGGCGGCGGCCACGTGGCTGAACCGCCCCCCTGGTTCGATCCGTATCCCTGCGGCCTCCTGGCGGGCGCGTTCCAGCCCGCGCCGGACGAAGAGGATCGTTTCTTTGGGGCCGATCAGCAGGGTGGAGGGGCGGACCGTCCCGGCGTAGTAAAGGATGTCCCGCGGATGGACCAGGATGGCGGCGTCGATCCCCGCCTCGGCCATCCGCCTGCGCAGTTCTTTCCGTCGGGTTTCCATAGCCGTCCTTGTCGCCTGTTGGTGTTTCCGCCAGGAGTATAGCCGAGGGGCTTCCGGGGGTCAAGCGTAAAGCCATCTTCCTCGGGGCAGGTGCGGTAGGAGAGATAGGACGACGAATCCTAAACAGATCAACGGATCGGGGATGAGCCTCCGAATTCGTTGACTCGTTTGCGATTCGTTGTCCCATCCGCCCACCGTCGCGCCATCGCTGACCTTTGGACAGGGGTTCGGACGTCGGGTGTGAGACGCCTTCTCGGAGGGCCTAGCACCGGCCTGAAGCGCCGGTGCTAGGCCGATTTCCCGCCAGTTTACGGCGGGGCGGATCAGGTGTGTCCGAACTCCTGTCTAAACCCCAGGCCATCACGCTTGAGCAATTCTCATCAACGGTATATAATTGCGAAAGATATGGGTTACCGCAAGTAAAGGAAGGAGGTTCCCTGATGCGCGTGGGGGCGCGGGTTCTGCTGGGTATCCTCGTGGTGGTCCTGCTCGTCGGTCTGGCGGGTCTGACATATGGCGTTATCGTCGTGCGGCGACCGTGGCCTCGGATCGACGGTACGGTGCCTGTGGAAGGGCTACATGCACAGGTTTCGATCGTCCGGGATCGCTGGGGAATCCCCCATATCTACGCCTCCGATCCCCACGATCTCTTCTTCGCCCAGGGATATGTCCATGCCCAGGACCGGTTCTGGCAGATGGAGTTCTGGCGGCGGATCGGCTCCGGCCGGCTGGCGGAGATCCTGGGCGAGTCGGCCCTGGAGTCCGACCGGTTCATCCGGACCATAGGCTGGCATCGGACCGCCGCCCAGGAGTTGGAACTGTTGGACGATGAGACCCGGGCCGCTCTGGAGGCCTATGCGGAGGGGGTGAACGCCTACATTACCGCGCATAAAGGCCGCCTGGGTTTGGAGTTCACGATCCTGGGTCTCACCGGCGTGAAGGTCGATCCGGAGCCCTGGACCCCCCTCAACACGCTCACCTGGTCGAAGGTGATGGCCTGGGACCTGGGGGGGAATATGCAGCGGGAGTTGCTCCGCGCCTATGTCGCCGCCCGGCTGGGGGCGGGGGCGGTAGAGGCGATCGTCCCTCCTTACCCCGAGGATCACCCCATCATTGTCCCCCACCCGGTGAGCGGGGCGACCCTGGAGACGGTACCCGACATCGCCTTCGAGAGCCACGTCCTGGGCTGGGGTGACGATCTGGGGAGCAACAACTGGGTCATCTCCGGCAGCCGCACCGAGACCGGGATGCCGCTCCTGGCCGACGATCCCCACCTGGGGATCCAGATGCCCTCCATCTGGTATGAGGTCGGCCTTCACTGCCAGCCCGTTACGCCGGAGTGTCCCTACAACGTCGTCGGGGCCTCCTTCGCTGGTGCCCCCGGCGTCATCATCGGCCACAACGATCGGATCGCCTGGGGGGTGACCAACGTCAACCCCGATGTGCAGGACCTGTTCATCGAGAAGGTCAACCCTGAGAACCCCAACCAGTACGAGTACCAGGGCGAATGGCTTGACATGGAAATCTACCGGGAGGAGATCCGGGTCGCCGATCGTGACGAGCCTGTGGTCGTCTTCGCCCGGGTCACCCGCCACGGCCCCATCATCAACGACGTCGTCGGCGGCACCGAGGAGGAGTGGTCCTTCGGCTGGCAACCGCTGGCTCTCTCCTGGACCGCACTCCAGCCCAGTTCCTTGACCCGGAGCATCCTGCTGTTGAACCGGGCGCGGGACTGGGAGGAGTTCCGGGAGGCGCTGCGGTACTGGGACGTCCCCAGCCAGAACTTCGTCTACGCCGACGTGGAGGGGAACATCGGCTATCAGATGCCCGGCCGCGTCCCGATCCGTGCCGCCGGGGACGGCTCGATGCCCGTCCCAGGATGGACGGGGGAGTACGAGTGGGTGGACTACATCCCCTTCGACGAACTCCCGCGGGCCTTTAATCCGCCCGAGGGGTACATCGTCACGGCGAACAACGCCGTGGTGGGGCCCGACTATCCCTACTTTATCTCGATGGACTGGCTGCCCGGCTACCGCGCCCGCCGGATCGTCCAACTGATCGAATCCGACCCCTCCCTCTCTGTCGACGATCTCAAGGCCATCCAGGGGGACAGCACCCCGGTGTGGGCCCTGGAGGTGCTTCCCTACGTCCGTTCCCTCTCCCCCGACGACCCGCGCCTGGCAGAGGCGGTGGGGATGCTGCGGGCGTGGGATGGGCGAGCGGTGCGGGATAGCGCCGGGGCTGCCCTCTTCGAGTCGTTCCGCCTCCACTTGGTTGAGCGGACCTTCGCCGATGAACTGGGAGAGCCGCTGTTGCGGCGGGCCAAGAGCAGCGCGATGACCGCCCTGCTGAACATCCTGCCCGACCCCAACGCACCCTGGTTCGACGACGTCCGCACGCCGGAGACGGAGACGCGGGATGAGATCCTCCTGCAGGCCCTGGAGGACGCTGTGGAGGAGTTGACCGAGAGGCTGGGGTCGGATATGCGGAAGTGGCGCTGGGGCGACCTGCACACCGCCACCTTCAGGAACCAGAGCCTGGGGAAGTCGGGCATCGGGCCCATCGAGGCGCTCTTCAACCGGGGGCCCTTCCCGGTCGATGGGACTATCGCCACGGTCAACAACACCGCCTACAATCCCAACGAGCCCTACGAAGTCTCCACCGTCCCCTCTTACCGCCAGATCGTGGACCTCTCCGACTTCAAACAGTCGGTCTCGATGCACACGACGGGACAGTCCGGCCATCCCTTCCACCCCCACTACGACGACATGATCGACCTCTGGCGGAACATCCAGTACCATCCGATGCTCTGGACGCGGGAGGAGGTGGAGGCGAACGCAGAAGGGACGCTGGTGCTGATGCCGGTGGGGCCGTAGCCCGCGCTTCCTGGCTTCCTCGCTTCCCTTCTCTCGGAGGTTAAGGAAGCCAGGAGACGAGGAAGCGGGGCGCATGAGCGAGGTGGGTGCTTTTATGGAGATCGGAACCGTTCGACAGGTCAATATCGAGACGGAACTGCAGGAGGCGTACCTCAGTTACGCGATGAGCGTCATCGTGTCGCGGGCGCTGCCGGACGCGCGGGACGGGCTGAAGCCGGTCCAGCGGCGCATCCTCTACGCGATGCACGAACTGGGGCTGCGGCCCGACGCTGCCTATAAGAAGTCGGCCCGCATCGTCGGCGAGGTGCTGGGAAAGTACCATCCGCACGGGGACGCGGCGGTGTACGACGCGATGGCGCGGATGGCGCAGGACTTCAGCCTGCGGTATCCGTTGGTGGACGGGCAGGGGAACTTCGGCTCCATCGACGGGGACAGCCCGGCGGCGATGCGGTACACCGAGGCCCGCCTCGCCCCCATCGCCACCGAACTCTTGGCCGACATCGGCAAACAGACGGTCGATTGGACCGACAACTTCGACGGCAGCCTCAAGGAGCCCCAGGTCCTCCCGGCGCGGCTGCCGAACCTCCTGATCAACGGAGCCTCCGGCATCGCGGTGGGGATGGCGACCTCCATCCCGCCCCACAACCTGAACGAGGTCTGCGATGCGCTGATCTTCCTGATCGACCACTGGGAGGAGCGGGACGAGGTCTCGGTGGAGGACCTGCTCCGGATCCTGCCGGGGCCGGACTTCCCCACCGGCGGCATCATCGTCGGCGAGGAAGGGCTTGCCCAATCCTACGCCACCGGTCGAGGTCGGCTCGTGGTGCGGGCCCGCACCCACGTCGAAGAGATGCCCGGCGGGCGACACCGGATCGTCGTCACGGAAATCCCCTACCAGGTGAACAAGAGCCACCTCCTGGAGCGGATCGCCTCCCTGGTACGGGACGGGCGGCTGGAGGGGATCTCCGACCTGCGGGATGAATCGGACCGGCGGGGAATGAGCATCATCATCGAACTGAAGCGGGGCGCGCCGCCCCAAAAGGTGCTCAATCGGCTCTTCAAGTACACCCCGCTCCAATCGACCTTCAGCGTCCAACTGCTGGCCCTGGTCGACGGGGAACCCCGCCTCCTCACCCTCAAGCGGGCGCTGGAGATCTACGTCGACCATCGGCGGGAGGTCATCGTCCGCCGGAGCCAGTACGAACTGGAGAAAGCCCAGGCCCGCGCCCACGTGCTGGAGGGGTTGAAGATCGCGCTGGACCATCTGGATGCGGTGATCTCGACCATCCGCCAATCGCCCGACGTGGAGACCGCCCGCGCGCGGCTGATGGAGCGGTTCGGCCTGACCGAGGTGCAGGCACAGGCGATCCTGGATATGCAACTGCGACGGTTGGCAGCCCTGGAACGGCAGAAGATCGACCAGGAATACGAAGAGGTCATCCGCCGCATCGCCTACCTGGAGGACCTGTTGGCCTCCCCGCGCAAGGTCCTGGCCCTGATCCGGACCGAACTGGAGGACCTGAAGGAACGGTATGGGGACAGCCGCCGGACCCGGATCGTGCGAGGGGTCGATGCGACCCTGGACGAAGAGGACCTGGTCGCCGAGGAGGAGGTGCTCATCTCCATCACCCGCCGGGGGTACGTGAAGCGGGTGCCCGTCCAGACCTATCGCGCCCAGGCGCGGGGCGGTCGGGGCGTGCGCGGGATGGCGACGCGGGAGGAGGACTCGGTCCTCTACCTCTTCTCCGCTCATACCCTGGACTCTATCCTCTTCTTCTCCAACCGGGGCAAGGTCTATATGGAGCGGGCTTACCAGATCCCGGCGGCGGATCGAACCGCGCGGGGAGTGTTGCTGGCGAGCATCCTGGCCCTGGACGCCGACGAGCAGGTGACGGCTGCGGTGCCGGTACGGGATTTCCAAGATGGGCGGTTCCTGACAATGGTCACGGTCGGTGGGCGGGCCAAACGGGTGCCGCTCGCCGAATTCGCCAACGTCCGGCCGTCCGGCCTGATCGCCATCCGGCTGGAGAAAGGGGACGAACTGGGCTGGGTCCGGCTCACGCCAGGGGACGCGGAGTTGATCCTGGTGACCGAGCAGGGACAGGCGCTCCGTTTCCGCGAGGACGAGATCCGTCCGATGGGCCGGGCCGCCGCTGGGGTGAACGCGATTCGGCTGGAGGAAGGGGACCGAGTCGCCAGCGCGGAGGTGGTGGAGCCGGAGGCGGACCTCCTGGTGGTCACAGAGCGGGGTTACGGGAAACGGACCCCCTTGAGCGAGTTCCGCGCCCAGGGCCGGTACACCAAAGGGGTCCGCTGCATCGGCGGCAAGCCCCAGGTCCGCGGTAAGGTGGCAGCAGCCCGCATCGTCGGCCCCGACGACGAGGTCACGGTCATCTCTGCCGAGGGGATGGTACTGCGAGCCCCGGTGGCCTCGATTCCGCGAATGGGCCGGGCGGCACGGGGGGCGAGGGTGATGGACCTGAAGAAGGGCGACGCGGTGGCGTCGGTGGCGGTGTTGGAGGGCGAGGAAGAGTAAATACACGAGGAAGGTTATGCGTGAAAATGATGTTCTGCAGACCCTCCTGCAGGTGATCCAGGACATCTTGGCGGCTCACTCAGTCCATCTCGAACAGGTCTTTCTCTTCGGAAGCCGAGCACGGGGGCAAGGCGCTCCCCACAGCGATTGGGACCTCTATGTGCTAGTGGCCGAAGACCTTCAACCTCAACTGCGCCATCGGTTGATCACGGAGATCAAACGGGAACTGGCCAGACGTCGAATCCCCAACGACATCGTCATTCAATCGGTGGAGCGCTTTCAACGCATACGGATGTACCCTGGGCATCTCTCTTATGAAGTCGCACGCGAAGGAGTGCCGCTGCTATGAACTACGACCGTCAACTGATGGTCAGCAATTGGGTCCGCAAAGCCGAAAACGACCTCAAAATCGGTCGTGGTGAGATGGGCACACCTGATCCGGCCACCGATATGGTCTGCTTCCACATGCAACAATGCGTCGAGAAATACCTGAAGGCCTATCTGACGCTTCAAGGGAGAGAGTTTCGTCGCACCCACGACATTGCCGAACTGATCGAACTGTGTAAAGACGCAGACCCCGAGTTTGAGACCCTCTATAGTCTTCAAGCGGACCACCTCACAGTATATGGGGTGGAGATCCGGTACCCTGACGACTTCTATATGCCCTCCTGCGAGGAAGCACAACACTGCGTAGAGATCGCTCTTGCGGTCAGAGACTTCGTCCGCGAGAAACTGGGAATGGAGAGAGCAGGAAAGGATCGATGAGCCTTTATCTGCAATCGCGTCGCCCCGGCCAACTGCTGGCCCTGATGGCAGAGCCAGAGGCGGAGCGGCTGGCGGAGACGATGGTCGCCTTCGCCAACGCCGACGGCGGCACCATCGTCGTCGGCGTCGATGCGGAGGGGCGGGCCACTGGCACGGTCTACCCGGACGAGGTCGAGGCGGCGGTCCACGCCGCGATGCGGCTCTGTCGCCCTCCAGTGCAGGCAGAGATGCAGCAGGAGGAAATCGCCGGGGGGTTCGCCTTCTTCATCCACATCCCCCGTAGCACCGAACTTCACAGCCTGGCTGACGGCCGCGTCCTTATCCGCACCGGCGCGGAGAACCGTCCTCTCACGGGCGAGGAGATCCACCAACTGGCCTCCACCAAAGCCACCGGCGAGTTCGAAGCGCAGCCGGTCCCAGGCGCACGGCGGGAGGACTTCGACGAAGAGGTCATCGACGAGTTCGTCGCTCGATGGGAGGAGAAGCAGGGCCGGGAGTGGACCCGGTCCAGGGAAGACCTGCTCCACCAGACGGGCGCACTGGACGAGGAAGGGCGGCCCACGGTGGCGGGCATCCTCCTCTTCGGCGCTGAGCCGCAGATCTTCCTCCCCCAGAGCGGCCTGGTCTTCGTCAAGTTCCCCGGCACCGAGCCGCGGGGGGAGGACGGCCGGGCGGGGTACGGCCGTCGGGAGGAGATCACCGGCCCGCTGGCCCGGATCATCCAGCGGACCTGGACCGTGATCATGGAGGAGATGCGGACCGGCGCAGTGGTCAAGGGGCTGGAACGGGAGGAGCAGACGGAGTATCCTCCGGCGGCGGTCCGCGAAGCGCTGGTCAACGCCGTCGCCCACCGGGACTACCGGCTGCGGGGACGGCGGATCGAGATCCGGATGTTCGCCGACCGGATGGAGATCATCAGCCCGGGCGGCCTCCCTGGCTACATCACGCTGGATAACATCGTCGAAGAGCACTTCTCCCGCAACCCCCGCATCGTCGCCGGGCTCTTCCAGTGGGGGTACATCGAGGAGTTGGGACTGGGGATCGACCTGATGATTGAGGAGATGACGGCTGCAGGACACCCCCCACCCCACTTCCGGGCCGAGCCGTACCTGTTCAGCGTGACCCTCTACAACAAGCAGGAACGTCCCCCCATCGCCCGCTGGCAGTTCACGATGAACGAGCGGCAGGCCAAAGCCCTGGAGTACGTCCAGCGGCACGGCCGGATCACCAACCGGGAGTACCGCGCCCTATGCCCCGACGTCAGCGCCGAGACGCTGCGGCTGGATTTGAAGGACCTGGTGGACAAGGGAGTGCTGTTGAAGATCGGGGACAAGAAGGGAACGTACTACATCCTGAAGTGATGGGGGAACCGGAAGGCGGATTTATCCCAAATTTATCCCAAGTCCGGTTTGGGATAAACTTGGGGGACGACCGAAAGGAGGAGGGACGTGAACGGGCTGAGGGGGCAAATCCGGGCAACGATGGCCCTTGGGTTCGTCTCCCTGGCGGGTCTGGGGCTAAGCCATCTTGCCTTAGTTGACATCTACCACGGCGAACCCGATCTTTCCGTGGAGTGGACCGTCCTGCGTCTCAGCGCGCTGGTCTTTCTGATCTTCATCGCGCTGAGCCTGTTCACGCTAGGGCGGGTGCTACAGCGCGTCCGGTGACCAGTCCCTAGAAGGGGGCTCCTAGATGCTCCTCTTTGGCGCGCGCATACCCTCCACCCCCCACATTACGGCGATGCAGAAACGGGGGGACGTGGAGGGGCTGAGCCGGGTCCTCCTGCACGACGAGGACTCATATATCCGTTGCGCGGCCGCCCACGCGCTGGGGAAAATGGGGCAGCGGGAAGCGGTGCCGGCCCTGGTAAAGGCCCTTCGGGACGAGGAGACCTCCGTAGCGCTGTACGCTGTGCAGGCGTTGGGACGACTCGGCGACCGGCGGGCGGTTTCCCCTCTGCTGGCCCTCCTCCAAGAGGCAGAAGCACCACGCCGGGTGGCCGCCGCCGAAGCGCTGGGCGCGCTGGGCGACCGGAGGGCAGTGCCGGGCCTCCTCGCCGCCCTGCGGGAGCCCTACCTGCGGACGGCCGCCGTCCGCGCGCTGGGGATGCTGGGCGACCCGCGGGCGCTCCCCCACCTCACCCCGCTGCTCCGGGACAACCAAGGGGAGGTGCGCCAGGCAGCGGCATGGGCGCTAGGTCAGATCGGCGACCGACAAGCGGCTTCCCATCTCGTCACGGTGCTTGGGGACGAGTGCTCTAGAGTACGCGTCGCCGCCGTCGAGGCCCTGGGGCGGATCGGAGACCGCCAGGCGGTCCCGCCCATCATCCACGCACTTCGAGACGTCGACGATGGGGTTCGGGCCACCGCCGCCCGGGTCCTGGGCGACCTGGGGGACCGGCGGGCCGTCCAGCCCCTCATCGACGCGCTTCAGGATCCCTACTGGATGGTCCGCCAGTCGGCGGCCAATTCGCTGGGGCGGATCGGCGATCCCCAGGCACTGGAGCCGCTGATCGCCGCCCTCCACGACGAGGACAACCGTGCCCTCATCGGGCCCATCCGAGGGCTGGCGCGGCTCGGCGACCGGCAGGCGGTCCCGCCGCTCATCGACCTCCTCACCCACGAGGACACCCAGGTCCGCCAGGAGGCCGCCGAGGCGCTAAAGGCGCTGGCGGAGAGGGACTTCGGCGACGATCCGAGCCTCTGGCAGAAGTGGTGGGAGGTGCAACAGTAAAAAACCACAGAGACACGGAGGGCACAAAGGAGCCATCTGTTGAAGGCAAGGACCCCCCTGCATCTTTCCCAAAAGAGCCTCTGCGCTCTGAGACGTGGATCGACAGGCCCGATGGCCCGTCGTGGTTGGAGAGGTATAAGCAGTTCAGCCACAGGAGGTTAAGCGATGGACCTGCGTCTCAGCGACGAACACCGGATGATCCGCGATATGGCACGGGACTTCGCCCAGAAGGAGATCGCCCCGATCGCAGCAAAGTACGACGAGACCGGCGAGTTCCCCTACGAGACCATCCGTAAGATGGGCGAGATGGGCTTCATGGGGATCGAGGTGCCGGAGGAGTACGGCGGCGTGGGGATGGACACGCTGGCCTACGTGCTAGCGCTGGAGGAGATCTCTAAAGTCGACGCCTCCCACGGGGTCATCATGTCCGTCTGTAACTCCCTCTACTGCTACGGCATCCTCCACTACGGCACCGAGGAGCAGAAGCAGAAGTACCTCCGACCCGTCGCCAGCGGCGAGGTGATCGGCGCCTATGCCCTCACCGAGCCGCAGTCCGGCTCCGACGCCGGTAACATCCGCGTCACCGCCAAACTCTCGGACGACGGCTCCTACTACATCATCAACGGCACCAAGTCCTGGATCACCAGCGGCCCCGTGGCGAAGTACATCGTCCTCTTCGCCCAGACCGACCCCGACGCCCAACCCCGTCATCGTGGGGTCACCGCCTTCATCATCGACACCGACGAACCCGGCTTCGAGCGGGGGAAGACGGAGCCGAAACTGGGCATCCGCGCCTCCGCCACCTGCGAGATCCACCTGGAAGACTACAAGTGTCCAGTGGAGCGGCGGCTGGGGGAGGAAGGCGAGGGGTTCAAGATCGCGATGTCGGTGCTGGACGCGGGCCGGATCGGCATCGCTGCCCAGGCGCTGGGCATCGCCGAAGCGGCCTACGAGGCGTCGGTCCAGTACGCCCGGGAACGAACCGCCTTCGGCCAGCCCATCGGCAAGTTCCAGATGATCCAGCAAAAGATCGCCGATATGAAGTGCCGCATCGAAGCCAGCCGCTTGCTCATCTACCAGGCGGCGCTTGCAAAGGAAGAGTCCAAGAAGACCGGCCGCCGCTACACGCTGGAGTCGTCGATGGCCAAACTCTTCGCCTCCGAGACGGCGATGTGGGTGACCACCCAGGCCATCCAGATCCACGGCGGGATGGGCTACAGCAAGGAACTGCCCATCGAGCGGTACTTCCGCGACGCCAAGGTGACCGAGATCTACGAGGGGACCAGCGAGATCCAGCGGTACGTGATCGCACGGCTGGAGACCGGCCTCCGCTGATCACGGAGGGCACTGAAGGAGCTGAACCCACTGATTGGTTGTAAGGGAGGTGTGGTGTGAAAGCACTCTGCTTCTACGAGCACGGCGAACTGGATGTCCTGCGCTACGACGATGTGCCCGATCCCGAACCGGGACCGGGGGAGGTACTGGTACGGGTGCGAGCCTGCGCCCTGAACCATCTCGACGTGTGGGTCCGCCGCGGCTGGCCGGGCCTGAAGTTGGAGATGCCCCACTGGACCGGGGCGGACGTGGCCGGGGAGATTGCTGCGCTCGGCGAGGGGGTCACCGGCTGGGAGATCGGCCAGCGGGTGGTGGTCGATCCCGGCATTAGCACGCGCGAGGACGAGTTCACCCGGCGCGGAGAGCACTCCCTCAGCCCCGGCTACGTCATCCTGGGGGAGCAGATCCGGGGCGGGCAGGCGGAGTATGTGGCGGTGCCGGCCTCTAACCTGATGCCCATTCCCGAGGGGTGGGACTTCCCCCAGGCGGCCGCACCGCTCCTGGTCTCCCTCACCGCCTGGCGGATGCTTATCCATCGGGCCCAACTCCGCGCGGGCGAATCGGTCCTCATCGTTGGCGCCGGGGGCGGGGTCAACTCGATGGCCATCCAGATCGCCAAACTGGCCGGAGCCACCGTCTACGCCCTCACCTCCACCGAGGAGAAAATGCAAAGGGCGAAGGAACTGGGAGCGGACGTGGTCCTCAACTACCGGGAGGACCCCCAGTGGAGCAAGACGCTCTACAAGATGACCGACCGGCGGGGGGTGGACGTGGTGGTCGACAACGTCGGCCGGGCGACGCTGGCCCAGTCGATGCGGGCGGTGGCCCGTGGCGGACGGATCGTCATCGTCGGCAACACCTCCGGCCCCCACGCCGAGATCGACATCCGGTTCATCTTCGGTAAGCAAATCAGCCTCATCGGCTCCACGATGGGCACCCACCAGGACTTCCGGGATGTGATGAACCTGGTCTGGGCCGGCAAACTGAAGCCGGTGGTGGACCGGGTGATGCCGCTCTCCGAGGGCAAACGGGCCTTCGAGATCCTGGAGCGGGGGGAGCAGTTCGGCAAGATCGTGCTGGTGCCGTGAGGGATCCTTTCAACACACTGATGTTCGGTGGGCTCCGCCGACGGTATCCTCACGCCAATGAGGAAGTACTGCGTCGCCAGGAGAGGGCTCTTCAGAGGCGAAATGAGCGGAAAGGTAGGGTGAATGGACAAGAAAGGCCGGTACAGGCAATGGCTCCGCCTCCTCTCCCTCCTCCTCCTTGCCCTGGGCCTGGCCAACCTGGGCAAGGCCGTCGTGGCCGCCCGCTACGCCGCTCTCCTGCCCAACCTGCCGATGACGGTCCCGTGGGGATACTGGATAGCGATGGGGACTCTCTGGGGTGTCGTGCTCACCGGGTGCGGGGTAGCCCTCTGGCAGCGTCGCCCCTGGAGCCGGTGGGCAACTCTCGCGGCAGCCACCCTCTACCAGGCCCACGTCTGGCTCAACCATCTCCTCTTCGACGCCTCCGACTACGCCCGCCAGACCCGCCCCCGCGACCTGGTGCTATCGGCGCTGTTCCTGGCCTTCGTCTGGGGAACCCTGAACTGGCCGAGGGTCCGAAACCTAAAGAGGACGAGGAACCTATGAGTGAAGAGAAATCCGTTCCACCTTGCCGATCCGTTGTTCTCCTCGCCGACATCCACGGCAACCTGCCCGCCCTGGAGGCGGTCCTGGCCGACGTGGAGGCCCACGGCCCGCCGGACGCCTACTGGGTGCTGGGCGACCTGGTGGCCTTCTGTCCCTGGCCCGCCGAGACGCTGGCCCGGCTGCGGACGCTGCCCAACGTCCGCTCCCTGCGCGGCAACACCGACCGGTACCTGGTCACCGGCCGCCGCCCCGCCGCGCCGGTCCGCTCCGCCGCCGACTGGGCCCGGATACCCGCCTGGCTGCGGATGCGGGAGGCCAACTTCTGCTGGACACTGGAGCGCCTCTCCTACGACGACTACCTCTTCCTGCGCGACCTGCCGACCCGGCTGGAGATGGCGGTCCCCGACTATGGGCCCGTCCTCGCCGTCCACGCCACCCCCTTCGACGACGAGACCAACTGGCTGCCGGACACGCCCGACGACGACATCCGGCCCCACGTGGAGGACCTGAACGCCCACCTCCTTCTCTACGGCCACACCCACCGTCAGATGGACCGCACCGTGGGCGACGTCCGGCTGGTCAACCCCGGCTCCGTCGGCCTGCCGCTGGACGGCGACCCCCGCCCCGCCTACGCCCGACTGGAGTTCGCCGAAGGGACGTGCACCGCGACCCTCCACCGCGTCCACTACGACCGGGAGGCGGTGCTGGCAGAGTTGGAGCGGGTGAACCACCCGGCGCGGGAGTGGGTCGGTGGGATAATCCAGCGCGCCGCGCCGGGCTGAACGCCGAACCCTGAACCCTAAACCCAAAACGGAGGTGACCGTGTCCGAACTCTATGTTTCCACCCACCCGCTGGTGCAACACAAACTGGCCCTGCTGCGGGATGAGAAGACCGACTGCCGCAAGTTCCGCGAACTGGTCCGTGAGATCTCGACCCTCCTGATCTACGAGGCCACCCGCGACCTGCGCACAGAGCCAGTGACGGTCAAGACGCCGCTGGCGGAGACCGTCGGTCACAAACTGGCCGAGCGAGTGGGCCTGGTCCCCATCCTGCGCGCCGGACTGGGGATGGTCGAGGGGGCCTGGCAGATGATGCCGGGCGCGGAGGTCTGGCACATCGGCCTCTCCCGCGACGAGAAGACCCTTCAGCCAGTCGAGTACTACTCCCGCCTGCCCATCAGCCCCACCGTCGATGTCTGCCTCATCCTCGACCCGATGCTGGCGACCGGAGGCTCCGCCGTGGCGACAGTGGAGATCCTCAAGCGGTGGGGCGCGCGGAAGATCAAGTTCGTCGGCATCATCGGTGCCCGACCAGGCGTGGAGCGAATGCAGAGGACGCACCCCGACGTGCCGATCTACCTTGCAGCGTTGGACGAGGAACTGAACGAGCACGGCTTCATCGTCCCCGGCCTCGGCGACGCGGGCGACCGGATGTTCGGCACCGGCTGACGGCGATCGACGCTCACCAACAAGGACGATAATGACGCTTCCCTACGTGGTGGTCTTCGCCGTCGCGGCGGCGGCGGCGGCGGCACTTACCCCTTTCGCCGCATGGCTTGGACGACGGCTGGGGCTGGTGGACCGTCCCGGCGGTCGGCGGGCCCACCGGGGCGAGGTCCCTCGGATCGGCGGCCTGGCCCTCTTCCTCGCCTTTATGATCGCCCTGGGGGTCGGGCAGGCCTTCCACATCCCCACCGCCGACCCCAATGAGTCCCGCCGGTTCCTGGGCCTGATCCTGGGTAGCCTCTGGATGTTCCTGGTCGGCCTGGCCGACGACCGGTGGGACCTCTCCCCTTTGGTCCAATTCGGCGCCCAACTGGTCGCCGGCGGGATCGCCATCGCCACCCTCATCTTCATCGAGCGGGTCAACAACCCCCTCACCGACGAGGTCCTCGTCTTCCCGCCGATCCTCGTCGGCCTGCTGACCCTCTTCTGGGTGGCGGGGATGATCAACACGGTCAACTGGCTGGACGGACTGGACGGGCTTGCGGCCGGGGTCGGGGCCATCCTCTGCATCGTCCTGGCCGTCCATATGCACCGGACCGGACAGCCGAGCGTGGCGATCCTGCCGCTGGCCCTGCTAGGGGCGACGGTGGGGTTCCTCCCCTACAACTTCCATCCGGCGCGGGTCTTTATGGGGAGCACCGGGGCCTTCTTCCTCGGCTACGCCCTGGCCGCGCTGGGGATCATCGCCGGTGCGCGGGTGGCGACGGTGCTGTTGGTGATGGGGGTGCCCATTGTGGACGTGGCGTGGCAGATCCTGAACCGGCTCCGCCACCGCCGCTCCCCCGCCCAGGCCGACCGGGGCCACCTCCACTACCGCCTGCTGGACCTGGGGCTATCCCAGCGGACCATCGTCCTGGCCTACTGGGCCTTCTGCGGGCTCTTCGGGCTCTTGGCCCTTTCCATCTCTTCTCGACTCTACAAACTGATCGCCCTGCTCACCCTCGGTGGGTTGACCGCGGGGGCACTGACCCTTCTCTCCCGCCGCCCTCCTCCTGACCGGTGAAGAAAAAACCACAGAGACACGGAGAGCACAGAGTCTTCCTCAAATACGGAGACCTCTGCGTCCTCTGCGCCTCTGCGGTAAGACCATCCGGTCACCGATACTCGACGCGCATCCCGCGCACCCGCTCCAGTACGCGCTCGATCCCCAGGATGAGGAGGGCAAAGGGGAGATCGACCAGCATCGTCAGCAGGCTGGCGACGGCGAGCCAGCGCAGCGCGTCGGTCAGGGGGGAGACCAGGGCCGGTCCCATTCCCAGCAAGGCGACGATCCCGCCCACGCCGAGGAGGAACAGGAGGAGCGTCGGCCAGGCGCGGAGGTCGGAGCGGCTGGGGAGCATCGTGTTGCTGACGGCGAAGGCCAGGTAGGCCCAGACCCCCGCATCAGGGGCGCGGACGGCCTCCTGGAGTCCCGTCCAGGCCGCGCCCCAATCACCGACCGCCAGGGCCACCCCGACAGGCCCGAGCCGCAGGCCGAAGTGCCCAATGAGCAAGAGGGCAAGGCACCCGGTGACCAATGGGGCCAGGCCGATCACAGTGGTCCGCGCCGAGCCAGCCCGCTCCACCGGCACGAACCCCAACTGGATGCGGTCGCCCTGGCGGCGCGGCAGGACGGAGACACGCCCCACCCGCACGCCGAGGAGCCAGGCCGCCAGGGCGTGGCTCATCTCGTGGAGGAGGACGCCGGGCAGCAGGGGGAGGGCGTACAACCAGACCGCCATCTCCGGGTCGCCGGTGAGGAGAAGGGCGACCCCCTGGAGATGGCGGTGGATCCATCGCTCGACGAGCAGCAGGGGAACCAGCGCAGCGACGAACGCTCCAAAGGCGATCCAGAGGGAGTCCATCAGCCTGTCCCCCCGCTTCCTCGTTTCCCCGTTTCCCCTGCCTTTGCTCCCCTACTCCCCTGCCTCTCTGGCGATCCGCACGATCTCCGCAAAGTCCCCAGCCCGCAGGCTCGCCCCTCCCACCAGCGCCCCGTCGATCTCCGGCTCCTGGATGAACTCCCTGATGTTGTTCGGCTTGACCGAGCCGCCGTACTGGACGCGGATCGACTGGGCTACCTCGTCGCCGTACAGGTCGGCCAGCGTGCCTCGGACCACCTCCCCGATGATCCGTGCTGCGTCCGGTCCGTGGGCCGGCACCCCCGTGCCGATGGCCCAGATCGGCTCGTAGGCGATGACCACGGTGCGGGCCTGCTCCGCCGGGACACCCTCGAAGGCGGCACGGACCTGCCCGCCGACCACCGCCTCCGTCTGACCGGCCCGGTTCTGCTCCAGGTTCTCCCCCACGCAGACGATGGGGGTCAGGCCGTGGGCCAGGGCGGCGTGGAGTTTCCGGTTGACCATCTCATCGGTCTCCCCAAAGAGGGTCCTCCGCTCCGAGTGACCGATGATCACGTAGTCGCAGAGGCCCACCAGCATCCGGGGAGAGACCTCGCCGGTGAAGGCCCCTTGTTCCTCCCAGTGCATGTTCTGCGCGCCGACGCCGATGGATGAGCCGTCCAGCACCCGCCGCACCGGCTCCAACGCGGGGAACGGCGGACAGACAGCGACGTCGATCCCCTCGATCCCGTCGAGGAGGGAGCGCAGTTGGGCCGCCAGAGCGACCGCCTCTTCTACAGTCTTGTGCATCTTCCAGTTGCCAGCGATGAAAGGTGTGCGCATCGTTCGTCTCCTCACATCCGCTTAACCCGCCCAATCCGTTGTCTTACGGCCCCTTCATCCACTCGATAGCCCGCTCCGCCCTGATGACGATCTCATCCGTCAGTGGGTCCCCCAGGGCAGCCCGATGCTCCTCAGCCCATCCGATCAGATCCTTCGTCATCTGGATCGCGCCCTCGACGTTGCCCTGCTCCCAGGCCACGACGATCCGGTCCACCATCGCCTTGTACGCGTCGCGCAATCCATCTTCCTCGGGGACGTCCGCGGCCAGTGTGCGCAGATCCTCCCACACCTGATCGGTGGGAAGACCCGGTTCGATTTGCTCCGGAGCCAGCACCTCTACCATATACATCAGACGGGTCAACCGCCGCCCCAGGTCAATGACCAACTGTCCTCCCAGATCCTCCCATTTCCCGAGCAGCTCCACCCGCGCACCCCGCAGTTCCTGAATCGCCTTCTCGTTCCGCCCCGCCTGCCACTCGTTCCAAGCGCGATTGACACGCGCCGACAGAGCATCCTGCAGTTCCTTCTGGTCCGGTGGGATGTACTCGATGAGGGCCAGCAGGTCCTTCACACCTTTCTCCACCGCGCCCGTCGGACCCCGATCGAGCACGAGCAGCCAGACCTCCGCACTCAACTGGAGCAGCGGGCCGGTTCGCTGGCGATAGAGGATGGACTGCAGGTCTGCTCGGGCCCCCTCCGGGTCCCCCTCGAACAGTTTGCACAGTCCGCGGCCGAAGAGGGCCAGCGGATGGGATGGATCGACCTTCAGGGCCTGTTCGAACTGAGGGAGGGCCTCCAAACACGAGGTCTCATAAAAGGCGATCATCCCCTCACAGGCGGGGACCAGGGGATCTCCCGAGGCATGCTCCGCGAGCCAATCGATCTGGGCCCGCACGATGTCGGTCGCGCCGAGCAGGGCAGCCGTCTCAGCCAGCCGCTGATGGAGGTCGTAACTATCGGGGATGGCCGTCACCCCGTCCAGGTAATTCTGCAACAGCCGCTCGACCTCCCCCACCTCGGCCAGCAGGTCGCCCGCCTCGAGATAGGCGTCCTCCAGGGTCGGATCAGCCTCGATCGCCCGCCGGTAAAGGGCGAGAGCCCGGATCGTCTGCCCCTCGTCTTGAGCAGTGCGAGCCTCCTCCAAAAGCTGCTGTGCCGGCGAGAGGGTCTCCTGTGGACCAGGCCCGGGACCACCAATGGGCGTCCCGCCCGGCATCACTCCCCCCATCCCTTCACCGGAGCGGCTTGCCGCCACCGCCAGCAGACCGACCAAACACACTATCCCTCCCAATGCGGCGAGGGCCCACACCCACCACCGTCGCCGAGGTTTCGCCTTCTTCTTCTCTTCCTTTGGTGAAGGCTCCACCGGACGCGGCGCGACCACCGTCTCGGGCAGGGCCGTCGCCACGGTCGAGGCGTCCCCCAGAGCCTCTTCAAAGGCCTGGATCATCTCGTCTACGGATTGGAACCGGTCGTCGGGGTCTTTTGCCAACGCCTTGAGCAACACCCGCTCCAGCGCCTCCGGGAGGTCGGGTTTGAGGCTCCGGGGGAGGGGCAGCGGGGTGAAAATATGATCATGAATGACGGCGTAGGGCGTGTCGCCCTGGAAGGGAGCCCGTCCCACCAGCAGTTCGTAGAGCACCACACCCAGCGAGTAGATGTCGGTGCGAGCATCCAGGTTCGTCTCCCCTTTGGCCTGTTCCGGCGAGATGTACTGGGGTGTACCGACCATCATGTCGCGGGAGAGGGTGGACTCACCCGCCTGGGCCATCCGCGCCAGGCCGAAGTCGGTGAGATAGACGTGCCCCTCAGGAGTGAGGATGATGTTGGAGGGCTTGATGTCGCGGTGGAGGACACCCCGCTTGTGCGCGTAAGAAAGCGCGTCGCCGACGGCCCGCATCACCCGCCACACCTCGTCCAGGCTCAGCGGCCCCCTGCGCAGGCGAGCCTTCAGGGTCTCCCCCTCGATGAAGCGCATCACCAGGTACGGATGGCCCCGATGCTCGGCAAAGTCGTAGATCGGAACAATGTTGGGATGATCCAGTTTGGCGACGATCCGCGCCTCCCGCTGGAAGCGGGCCAGAAAATGGGGATCTGTCTGGAAGGCCGGATGCAGCACCTTGATCGCGACGTACCGATCCAACGCCGGGTGGTAGGCCTTGAAGACGGTCGCCATCCCACCCTGCCCCAGTTTCTCCACGATCCGATACGGACCGACGGCCTCCCCGATGGAGAAGGGCACAGCTCACCTCCCTTCACAGGGGTCCTGCAACCCCTCTGGTGAACACAAAACGTCAATAAGCGTTCGGCAAGCGGAAGACGTTGAAGAAGGTACGGATGAGGATCTTGATATCCAGCAGGAGTGACCAATTCTCAATGTACCACAGGTCGTACTTCGTTCGCTCCACGATGGACGTATCCCCCCGCAGCCCGTTCACCTGGGCCCAGCCAGTCATCCCGGCCTTCGCGCGATGGCGGTCCATATAACGGGGGATGGAGCGGCGGAACTGGGCCACGTAGTAGGGCCGCTCCGGCCGCGGGCCGACCAGGCTCATCTCGCCCAACAGGACGTTGATCAACTGAGGCAGTTCGTCCACGTTGAGGCGGCGGAGGATGTTGCCGATGCGGGTCACCCGCGGATCGTTGGGCCGGGTCCACCCAGGCCCCTGTGCTTCAGCGTCCTGCCGCATCGAGCGGAACTTGAGCATCGGGAAGGGACGGGCGTCCAATCCCATCCGCTCCTGGATGTAGAAGACCGGCCCGGGGGAGTCCAGTTTGATCAGTATGGCGGTGAGGAGCATCAGCGGCGAGAGGAGAACCAGCCCCACCGCCGCCCCCACGATGTCCATCGCCCGCTTCACCCCCTGACGCCAGCCGCGTAGGGCCACGTCGCGCAGGGTTAGCAGGGGAAGGCCCCCCATATCCCCGATGTCCACCTGCCCGGCCATGATCTGGAAGACGTCGGGGAAAACCTTAATCGTTGCCTGGCCCCGCTCACACTTGGAGATGAGCGTCAGAATCTCCTGATGGGTCGCTTCGGGGAGAGCGATGATCACCTCGTCCACCTGGTACTCCTGGATCAGGCGGGCCAGGTCGCCAGCCTGGCCGAGGATGGGGGCAGGCAACGCCACGTCCGGCGGCCCGTTGGTGGCCACGACGCCGACCACCTCGTATCCCATCCCTGGGTTGCCGCGGATCTTATGCAGGATCATCCGGGCCACCTCGCCGGTCCCCACGACCAGCACCCGCGACCGTCCCCAGCCCCGGGCCTGCAGCGTGGTCCGCCACCAACCGTGGGCCAACCTCCCCAGCGTGAGCAGCGCGATCGTGAGCAACCAGGCGTACAGCACCATCCCGCGGGGGTAATCCACCTCCAGCGGGGAATTCTTATACAGGAGATAGGAAAACGCAACACCGAGGATAGTGCCCACCGTGCCCGCGCCGATGATGCGGTAGAACTCGTCCACCCGGGAGGGGGTCCGTGCCAACCGGTAGAGGCGGGTGTAGGCCAGCACCAGGAGGACTGCCAGGACGTGGGTCCCCATCAGATGGATATACCGGTCGGGCGATAGAAGGTCCAGAGCCAGATCAGGCACCGGGATCCAACGCCGGAGCCAGTACGCCCCGTAGAAGGCCGCTGCCGCCATCACCACGTCGGTCAGAACCAGAGTGGTGATGAACAGGAGCCGAACCTTCCGCTCCTTCATCGCTCCCTCCTTCCTGACCCGTCCCGCAGCCGGATGGACTCCAGCGCCGTCCGTAGGCGGAGGGTCGTCTCAATGAGGAGGTGGACCGGCAGGGGAGTCTGATCGGCATAGTGCTTCCGATAGAAGATGGTCATCGCCCGCCAGAACTCCACCCGCGCGCGGGGGTTCCGGCGACTGGAGGCCCGTTTGATGTGAAGGACGGTGACAGCGGGGTTGTAGTAGACCCTCCAGCCCGCCGCTTTGATCCGATAGCACCAATCCAGGTCCTCCCCATACATGAAGAAGGACTCGTCCATCAGGCCGACCTGGCGGATCGCCTCCCGTCGAATCATCATGAAGGCACCGACCACAGCATCCACCTCGCTCACCTGGTCCGGATCGAGGTAGGTCAGGTTGTACCGGCCGAAGCGGCGGCTGCGGGGGAAGAGCCGGGAGAGACCGACCAGCCGATAGAAGGCAACCTCCGGGGAGGGAAAGGACCGGCGACAGGCGAGGTCCAGTGAGCCGTCCCGGCGGACCAGTTTGGGACCGGCGACGCCAGCGTCTGGGTGACCGTCCATAAACGCGACCATCTCCCGCAGGGCGTAGGGGGGAAGTTCGGTATCCGGGTTCAACAGGAGGGCGAAGCGAGGAGCGTCGGACGCGTCCGGGAAGCCAAAGGCGCGCAGCCCCTGGTTGTTGGCCGCTGGATAGCCCCGGTTGTCCGGATTGGCGATCAGACGGACCTGGGGAAACGTCTCCGCCACCATCGCCGCGCTGCCGTCCGTCGAGTTGTTGTCCACCACACAGACCTCAAAAGAGACGGACCCTTCGCTGGCGTACACCGTCTCCAGACAGGTCCGCAACAGGTCCCGCGTGTTGTAATTGACGATGACGATCCCTAGGTCTAACATCTACTGATCACCATCCCGGCGTCTCCTCTGGCCGGGGAGGCCCGGCTGCAGAGCGTCTGGATTGTAACATAGAAGAGGGGTGGAAGCAAGAAGTTGCTCTGCCGCTTTGCCCTCCGTCCGAAATAGAGTAGAATCATAGATGCTCCGGCGAAGACGAAGGGGGAGGTACTGAGATGGTCCCAGAGGAGATCCGCAGACGGGTCGAAGAACTGCGGCGGGAGATCCATTACCACAACTACCGATATTACGTCCTCAACGATCCTGTCATCAGCGACGCCGAGTACGACGCGCTGATGCGGGAACTGCGGGGGTTGGAGGAGAAATACCCGGAGTTGATCACCCCCGACTCCCCCACCCAGCGGGTCGGCGCGCCACCGGCGGAGGAGTTCGCCCGCGTCCGTCACCCTGCCCCCATCCTCAGCCTGGATAACGCCTTCGGTCCAGACGAGGCCCGCGCCTGGCTGGAGCGGATCTCCAAACTCCTCCCGCCGGGCACCCGGCTGGACTTCGTCGTCGAGCCGAAGATCGACGGCCTCAGCGTGGTGCTCCACTACCGAGATGGGGTCTTCACCCTGGGGGCTACCCGAGGCGACGGCGAGGTGGGAGAGGACATCACCGCCAACCTGCGCACCCTCCGCCAACTGCCCCTCCGCATCCCCGTCCACCCCGACGGCCCCACGCCGCCTCCCTATCTGGTCGTGCGAGGGGAGGCGTTCATGACCGTGCACGACTTCGAGAGGTTCAACCGCCGCCAAGCGGAGCGGGGGGCGAAGACGTTCGCCAACCCACGCAACGCCGCCGCCGGGTCGCTGCGCCAACTGGACCCCAACGTCACTGCCCAGCGACCGCTGAGCCTCCTCTGCTACCAGGTGGTCGCCTATGAGGGAGAGCCCGCCCCGCCGTCCACTCAATGGGGGGTACTGTCCTACCTGCGGGCGCTCGGCTTCCCCGTCACCGAGCACGCCGCCCACTTTGACGAGTTCGAAGAGGCGGTCGCCTACTGCGAGGAGTGGGCTCAGAAGCGAGACACCCTCCCCTACGAAGCCGACGGTATGGTCATCAAGATCAACGACCTGCGGGTGGCGGCCGACCTGGGGATCGTGGGCCGCGCGCCCCGGGGGGCCATCGCCTACAAGTTTCCCGCCCGCGAGGTGACGACGAGACTGCTGGAGATCCGCGTCAACGTCGGCCGCACGGGCGTCCTCACCCCCTACGCGGTGCTGGAGCCGGTGCAGATCGGCGGGGTGACGGTGAGCAAGGCCACGCTCCATAACTTCGACTATATCGCGGAGAAGGACATCCGCGTGGGCGACCGGGTGATCGTCAAGCGGGCCGGCGACGTCATCCCCCAGATCGTCGGTCCCATCGTGGAGGCGCGCACCGGCGCAGAGCAACCCTACAGGCCGCCCGACCGCTGTCCGGCCTGCGGCGAGCCGGTGGTTCGCCCCCCGGACGAGGTCGCGGTCTACTGCGTCAACGCCGCCTGCCCCGCCCAGTTGGTCCGCCGCATCGCCTACTTCGCCTCCCGCGGAGCGATGGACATCGAGACGCTGGGGGAGAAGACGGCCAAACTGCTGGTGGACCACGGCCTGGTGGAGGACGTGGGCGATCTGTACTACCTGAAGAAGGAGGACCTCCTTCAACTGGAAGGCTTCGCCGAGAAGAAGGCGGAAAACCTCCTGGCGGGGATCGATGCCTCCAAGGAGCGGCCGTTCAGCCGGGTGCTGACCGGCCTGGGGATCCGGTACGTCGGCGGGATCGTCGCCGAGATCCTGGCCCGCCACTTCGGCTCCGTCGACGCGCTGGCGGCGGCCACGGTGGAGGACCTGCAGGCGGTCGAGGGGATCGGCCCCCGCATCGCCGAGGCAGTGGTGGATTGGTTCGCCCGCCCCCGCCACCGGCAGATCATCGACAAACTCCGCCGCGCCGGGGTCCGCCTGGCAGAGGAGGCCCCCGCCGAGGCGGTCCCCCAGCCGCTGGCGGGTCTCTCCTTCGTCATCACCGGCACCCTCTCCCGTCCGCGGGAGGAGATCGCCGAGATCATCGAGCGATACGGCGGGCGGGTCACCTCCAGCGTCAGCCGCAAGACCGACTACCTGATCGTCGGCGAGAACCCCGGCGGCACCAAGTACCGCCGTGCCCAGGAACTGGGCGTGCCGATGATCGACGAGGCCCGACTATGGGAAATGATCGGGAGAGGCACAGAGGGCACAGAGGAATGAATTTCTGCGCCCTCCGTGTCTCTGTGGTTAACACAAACGACCAGCAGGAGCGACGATGAGCGAGATCGAACAGAAGGGTGCCTTCTATTTGGGACGAGAGTACGACCTGAAGGCCGGGGAGGTCACCGATCGACCCGTCTTCTACCCTGCCCGCCACCTCACCACTCACGCCGTCTTCCTGGGGATGACCGGCTCCGGCAAGACCGGCCTGGGGTTGATCCTGCTGGAGGAGGCTCTGCTTCAGGGGACCCCCGTCATCGCTATCGACCCCAAGGGGGATGTGACCAACCTGCTGCTCACCTTCCCCTCCCTCTCGCCGGAGGCCTTCGAGCCGTGGGTGGACGCGGAGCGGGCGCAGCGAAAAGGGCTGACGGTGCAGCAGGCCGCCGAGCAGGCGGCGGACCTGTGGCGGAAGGGATTGGCCGACTGGGGGATCGGGCCGGACCGGCTCGCCCGGCTGCGGGAGGGGGCGGAGTTCGTCCTCTACACGCCGGGGTCGAAGGCCGGCGTCCCGGTGAACGTCCTCCACCGGTTCGACCCGCCCGCGCTGGACTGGGAGACCCACGAGGAGACGCTGCGGGAGCGGATCCAGGGGCTGGTGACCGCCCTGCTCAGCCTCGTCGGGCGAGAGGCGGACCCCCTCCAGAGCCCCGAGCACGTCCTGCTCTCCCTGATCGTCGAGCACGTCTGGCGCTCCGGCCAGGGGCTCGACCTGCCGACGCTGATCCGGCTGATCCAGCAGCCCCCGGTCCGACAGGTCGGCGTGTTCGACCTGGAGAGTTTCCTGCCGGAAAAGGAGCGGACATCGCTGGCCCGTGCCCTCAACAACATCTTCGCCTCCCCCGGCTTCGAGGTCTGGCGGGAGGGGACGCCGCTGGAGATCGGCCCGATGCTCCGTACCGACGACGGACGCCCGCGGGCCAACATCTTCTACCTCCCCCACCTGGACGATACGGAACGTCACTTCTTCGTCACCCTGCTCCTGGAGGCGGTCCGCGACTGGATGGCCGCGCAGTCCGGCACATCCGACCTGCGGGCGATCCTCTACTTCGACGAGGTCTTCGGCTTCTTCCCGCCCCATCCCGCTAACCCGCCGACGAAGCAACCGTTGATGGCGCTGATCAAGCAGGGGCGCGCCGCCGGGCTGGGCGTGGTCCTCTCCACCCAGAACCCGGCCGATCTGGACTACAAGGGGTTGACCAACGCCGGGACCTGGGCCGTCGGCACCCTGCGCACGGACCGGGATAAGAACCGGGTGCTGGAGGGCCTGGAGGGGGCGACCGAGGCGGCGGGTGTCGGGTTCGACCGGGCCAGTCTGGACAAGGCGATCACCGGCCTCAGGTCGCGGGTCTTCCTCCTCCACGACATCCGGGCCGACGCGCCGGTCTTCTTCCACACCCGCTGGGCGATGTCCTACCTTCGCGGCCCCCTCACGCGGACGCAGGTCCGCCAACTGGTCGGCACACAGGCGACACAGCGGCCCGCCGCAGCCGTTCCGTCCCCTGCGGCCCCGCCGCCACCGCCGCCGACGGCCCCGGCAGAGCCCGCGTCGTCGGTGCCCCCCACCCTGCCCTCCTCGGTCCCGCAGATCTTCCTCCCCGCCGCTGAGACCCTCGAGTGGGCACTTCGGCAGCACGAGGAGCGGACCGGGAAGGAGGTCGTCGTCCGGTCCAAACGGCTGGTGTACCAACCCCGCCTGCTGGCGGTGGGGACCGTCTATCTGGAGGACGAACGGAAGGGGGTGCGCCATCAGGAGACGGTAGCCCGGCTGGTGGAGCCGCCGCCGCCGCCAGCGCCGGTGAACTGGGAGGAGGGAGAGGTGACTTTGGACCTGGACGATCTCTCCCACGAGCCGGTGGGCGAGGGGGCGTACCTGCCAGTGCCGGCCCATATGACCAAGGCGACCGCCTACAAGCGATGGACCCGCGCGTTCTCCGAGTACCTCTACCGCAACATCCGGATCACCATCTGGTACAACCCGGCGCTGAAACTGTATGGCAAAGTCGGCGAGACGCGACGGGACTTCCGGCTCCGCTGCGAGAAGGAGGCCCGTGAGCGACGGGACGCCGAGATCGCCAAGGCGAAAAAGGCGATGGACAAGAAGATGCAGCGGGTGCAGGAGAAACTTCGCCGCGAGCAGCGGGAACTGGCGGAAGATCAGGCGGAACTGGAGGCCCGCAAGCGGGAGGAATTGCTCACTTTGGGCGAATCCGCCCTGGGTTTCCTCACCGGCCGCCGCTCCCGCATCCTTTCCACCGCCAGCCGGAAGCGACGCCTCACCAAACAGGCCGAGGCAGACGTGCGGGAGTCGGAGGAAGCGATCAAGGACCTGGAGGCCCAGTTGAAAGCGCTGGCGGAGGAGTGGCAGGAGGAGGTAGAGGAGATCAACGACCGCTGGGCGGCGACGCTGGAGGAGATCGAGGTGGTGGAGGTGGCCCCCCGTCGGAGGGACGTGGTGATCGATTACTGCGGCCTCGCCTGGGTGCCGGAGTGGGAAGTGGAGACAGAGGACGGCGGGCGCATACAGTTAGCAGCGTTCGAGTGGGCGTAACGGGAAGCAAGGCATCTCGGAATCCTGGCGGAGAGGCAGAGATGCGGGTCTATCTGCACAGCCTGGGCTGCCGGTTGAACTGGAGCGAGATCGAAGCGATGGCCCGGCGACTGACGGCGGAGGGCTACGTCCTGGTGGACGAGCCGACCCAGGCCGATGTCTGCGTCGTCAACACCTGCGCCGTCACCGCCGAGGCGGAGCGGAAGACGCGCCACACCGTTCGCGCCCTCTACCGGGCCAACCCCCGGGCCCGTATCGCCGTGGTCGGCTGTGCGGCCACCCTCTCGCCGGAGACCTTCGCCCGCTTCCCCGGCGTGGCGTGGGTAGTGACCAACGAGGAGAAGGAGAAGTTCGTCGAGCAGATCCTGGGCGCTGTGGAAAGCAGGGAGGCGGGAAGGCAAGACAGGCTCCGAACCCGCGCCTTCGTCAAGGTCCAGGACGGGTGCGACAACCACTGCACCTACTGCGTCGTCCGGATCCTGCGCGGGCCGGGCCGCAGCCGTCCCCTGGAGGGCGTACTCGCCGAGGTACAGGAGCGGGTTGAGGAGGGGTATCAGGAGGTCGTAATCACAGGGGTCAATCTGGGCTCCTACGGGCGCGACCTGGGGATGGAGCGGGGGTTGCATCGGCTGATCGAGGGTATCCTGACCCACACCGACCTTCCCCGGCTGCGGCTCTCCTCGGTGGAGCCGTGGGACCTGGACGAGGAGTTCTTCCGACTGTGGGAGAACCCGCGCCTCTGCCGCCAGCTCCACCTGCCGCTGCAGGCCGGGTGCGACGAGACGCTACGCCGGATGGGGCGACCCATCACCACGAAGCAGTTCGCAGCGCTGGTGGGAACCGCCCGCGCTGCCATCCCCGACCTGGCGGTGACCACCGACGTGATGGTCGGCTTCCCCGGCGAAGACGAAGCGGCCTTCGCCGAGAGCCTGGCCTTCGTCGAGCAGATGGAGTTCGCCCGGCTTCACGTCTTCCCGTTCTCCTCCCGGCCGGGGACCCCCGCCGCCCGCCTGCCCGATTCGGTGCCGGTACCTGTCCGGCGGGAGCGAGCCCGCCGAATGCGGGAAGTAGGCCGCCGGTTGGCCGAGACGTTCCAACAACGCTTCGTAGGCCAAGAGATGGAGGTCCTCTGGGAGCGCCGGCGCAGTGACGGCCTGTGGTACGGCCTGACCGACAACTACCTGCGCGTCGTCACCCCCTTCGGCAGCAAACTGACCGGCCGCATCACACCCACCCGCCTCGCAGCACTCCGCGAGGGTATGTTCATCGGGAAGGTCCTCGAATGAGCGACTGCATCTTCTGCCGCATCGTCCGCGGGGAGGCCCCGGCCCAGATCATCTATCAGGACGAGGAGGTCACTGCGTTCCGCGACCTCAACCCCCAGGCCCCGGTGCACGTGCTGATCGTCCCCAACCGACACATCGCTGGCGTCGCACAAGTGGAACCGGACGACGAGCCGACACTGGGACGGCTGTTCACCGTAGCCCGACGGCTTGCGGAAGAGATGGGGATCACCGAGGGATATCGGCTTGTGGTCAACAGTGGTCCGTTGGCCGGCCAGTCGGTCTTCCATCTCCACCTGCATCTCCTGGGCGGACGTCCCTTCCGCTGGCCACCGGGATAGCGAACATAGGGGAACTTTTCCACAAACATAAGACGCTGCAGCCTCCTAGGACCGGGACCGACCTGGAGGAGGCTGCTCTCCGTGAAGGAACCCAGGAGCACACAGGCAGATGGGCAAGCGTAGTCTGCAGACCGCCCTGGCCTTCCTGCTCTTCTGCGACCTCGCCCTCGTGGTCCTTCACCCACTGGTGTGGAACATCGACCGGCTTCCGGCGGGGGGAGACGCCTACGAGTACGCTTGGAAACTCTGGTGGGTCCAGGAGAGCCTTTTCAGAACCCACCGATCCCCCTGGTTTGCTCCACAACTCTACTACCCCTTCGGATACAACCTCTGCTACGGCGAGATCACCCCGGCGAACACCGTGCTGGCCGCCCCCCTCACCTATCTGCTGGGTGAGGTCGTGACCTACAACATCATTGTACTGCTGAGCACAGCCCTCTCCGGGTTTGGGACGTTCCTTCTCGTGCGCGAAGTGACGGGGAGCGCGCGGGCCGGCCTGCTGTCCGGCGTCCTCTTCGCCCTCACCCCCTACCGACGCGTCCGGCTGGTCCACCTGAACCTCATCAGCACTCAGTGGCTCCCGCTATACCTCTACTTCTTAGAGCGGTTCCTGCGCACCAGCAAGCAGCGATACGCCCTGACAGCCGGCCTGACGTTCGGGCTGAACAGCCTGACATCGTGGTATTACGCTGTAATCGGGGCAGCCATCGGCATCGTATGGTACGCCTTCCGCCTCCGCAACAGCGAGATCCACCCGAAGAGAATCCGCACAGGAATAGCCTTGTTCACTCTAACAACCATCGTACTCGTCGCTCCGTTCCTGCTTCCCTACCTCCCGATCATTCGCATGCCGTCCTGGACGACACCCCTGAAGTTCGCGGACAAATTTTCCGCTGGGTTGGTGGACTATGCGCTTCCCAACCCCTTCAACCCTCTCTGGGGAAACTTCGTCCGACAGCGCGCTTTCGGATCCGGGGACGAACTGGAATTTGCACTGGGATGGGGCATCGTCAGCTGGACGTTCGGGCTCTACGCCTTGCGTAGAGAGAACCGGACCAGGGCTGCTCCCTGGCTGACGATGGTCTTTCTCGGGGTGACCTTCAGTCTGGGACCCACCTTTCACCTGATAAGAGGGATCCGCCTGACGATCCCCGCGCCCTCATCGGTGACAACGGCCTGGAATCGACTGCTGAACTTCATCTCCCTCCATCTCTCATTGCTACACGAACCCTTCGTGCTCGGAGCGACGGACGGGCTGGTCATTCCGATGCCAGCCCTTCTTATGCGCTGGTTCGTCCCTATTATGGGAAAGATGCGAACCTGGACCCGGTGGGGTGTTGCCGCTTTAGTCGGGGCAACCACCCTGGCGGGGCAGGGTGCGCTGACGTGGCACCGTCGGGAGACCGCACCCAACCGGTCCCGTCTGGGCCGTCAAATGGTGTGGACTCTGGTGGTAGGGATCGCTCTGATGGAACTGTGGTGGTGTCCTCCGTCGCCCCACGATCCCTACCCCGTTCGCCCCGTCGACAGGTGGTTGAGCAGACAGGAGCCAGCAGGGGCGATCATCCAATACCCGCTGAGCAGTGCTGTCCAACCCATCCAGTTCGCATACTCACGGGCCCACAAGTGGCCAATGGCCTATGCCTACGGCTCGTACTTTCCGTTCATCTTCGTCCGTCGCCATCCCGAACTGCTGGATTTTCCCGCCCCTTCCGCGCTGAGCACGCTGAAGTCGTGGAACGTGTGGTATGTGCTGGTGGAGACCGGCCCTCCCTACACTCAGGAGGCGGAGAGGCTGCTGGATCGGATCGCCCGCGTACCCTGCTTGCAGAAGGTCACCACTCAAGGTACTATAGAGGTGTACCGACTGGTGGCGAGTCTACCGTGCGGGCCTGAACGCCCGTAGATCAGGTCTCGATTCTCAGGGGGTGTGGAATGCTGGTTCGCGACCGAATGACGTCCAATCCCGTCACCGTCACGCCCGACACGAGCGTGAAAGAGGCACTGGAACTGCTCCGCAACAACCCGTTTCGGCACCTTCCCATCGTGGACGAAGAAGGGAAACTGGTCGGCATCACCACGGAAAAGAGCCTCGTGTACGCCTCACCTGCATCCGACGTGTCGTTGAGCATCTTCGAGGTGAACTACCTGCTCTCGCGGATGCGGGTCGAACAGGTGATGGCCAAAGAGGTGGTCACCGTCCCTCCGGACCTGCCGCTGGAGGAAGCGGCACGGGTGATGATCGACCACCAGATCGGCTGTCTGCCCGTAGTGGAGGAGGGCCGCCTGGTCGGTATCATCAGCGACACCGACATCTTCCGGGTGTTCGTCGAAGGGTTGGGCGGGGGATACCCCAGCCTTCGCGTCACCGTCGTCATCCCGGAGCAAGTGGGCAGCCTGGCCCGGGTGGTGGATAGGATCGCCGAACTCGGGGGAAACATCCACTCGCTGGGCACCTTCTGGGGGGAACGACCGGAAGATCGGATCATCGCCTTCCGCGTAGAGCGGGTGGATCGGGAGACCCTCCTCCAGGCGCTGAAGGAACTGGGAATCCAGATCCGTCACGTGTGGGAGCCTGAAGACACGACGGCCTCACCTTGACAACCTCCTGGGCTGCCATTATAATGTGGTGCGCTCATAAATCTTGCACAGGGAGGAGGTGAGAAAGACAGTGACGCGTGTTGTTGCAGAGGAAGGAGAATCCATCGATTCTCTTCTACGCCGGTTCAACAAGAAGGTGCAGAACGACCGCATTCTTTCGGAGATCCGTCGTCGCCGGTTTTATGAGCCGCCCACCGTCATCCGGAAGCGGAAGAAGGCGGCAAAGTTGCGCAAGAGCCGCCGGACCACGATGAAGTACCTCCGGCGGATCGGTGAACTATAGTCGAGGGAGCGTCCGTTGGGCCTGAAAGCCCGATTGCAGGAGGATCTGAAGGAAGCCCTGCGCACGCGAGACGAGCGGCGCAAGGCAGTGATCCGAATGTGCCTGGCGGCCATCCAGTTGGCCGAGGTGGAGCACGGAGGAGAGTTGGACGAGGCCACTCTCATCTCCGTGCTTCAGAAAGAGGCCAGACGACGAAAAGAGACGATCGAAGAACTTCGAGGTGCCGATCGGCCGGAGCGGCTAGCGGAGGAGGAGGCCGAACTGGCCATCCTGGAATCCTACCTACCACGAATGCTGAGCCGCGAGGAGATCGCGGCCGAGGCCCGCGAGGTCATCGCCCAGGTTGGCGCATCCAGCCCCCGGGACATCGGTGCGGTGATGCGAGTGCTGATGCCTCAGATGAAAGGGCGGGCCGACGGACGGTTGGTCAACGAGGTCGTGAGGGAACTCCTGTCCAACTAGGCGCTGCCGGCCGAGTGGACAGAAGCGGCACGCACGCAAGCAGGGGCGATCCGTCGGGTCGCCCCTGCGTTGCCTGCAAGGCCAGAACGAGCGGAAGCGCGGGGTCGATATGAGCCGTTCATCCCAGAAGGGAGCGTGGATCTGGATCCGGCTGGCGCTGGTGGCCCTGGGACTGGCCGTTGCCGCCACGCTGATCCTCGCCTTCCCCCTCCTCCCTTCCCGACGGCTGGTGCTGGAGGTGGGAGACGTCGCTCCCCGAGACATCCGCTCCCCGCGCCAGATCTCCTTCGCCAGCGCTATCCTCACCGCCGAGGAGCAGCGCCGCGCGGCGGAGGCCGTGCAGCCGGTCTACACTCCCCCGGACGCCGAACTGGCCCGTGAGCAACTGGAACGGGCCCGGCAAATCATGGACTACCTCACCTCCGTCCGGGCGGACCCCTTCGCCACGCCCGCTCAAAAGCGGGCCTGGGTACTGGCCGTGCCGGAACTGTCCAGCCTGCCCCCCGCCGACGCCGATGCCCTCCTCGCCCTGTCTGACGAATCGTGGGGACGGGTGCAACTGGAGGTGCTGGACACCATCGGCGAGGTGATGCGCCAGGGGGTGCGGGAGGATCAGTTGGAGGCTGCGCGAGAGAAGGTGAGCTCATTGGTGGGGCTGGACCTCTCCGCGGAGGAGTCCCGAGTGACGGTCGCACTGGCCCAGCGCCTCATCGTCCCCAACTCCTTCTACGACGCGGCTGCGACGGAGGCGGCGCGCGACCAGGCCCGAGAGGAGGTGGGGCCGGCCCTCCGGTCCATCAAGGCCGGTGAGGTCATCGTCCGCGAGGGAGAATTGGTCACTCCCCTGGACCTGGAAGCGCTCCAGATCCTCGGCCTCCAGCAACCTCGAACTAATTGGGCTGATGTCATAGGAAACGGCCTCCTCGCCCTCCTGGGCATCCTCATCCTGGGGGTCTACCTGGCCCGCTTCCAGCCGGACGTGCTGCGGGAGGGCCGAAAGATCCTGTTGCTCTTCCTCCTTCTGGTCCTCTTCCTCCTCCTGGCCCGCCTGCTGGTTCCCGATCGGACGGTGTTGCGATATCTCTTCCCCGCCCCTGCCTTAGGGATGCTGATCACGGCAACGCTGGGTCCACAAACCAGCGTCATCGTCAGCATCCTGATGGGTGGGGCGGTGGGGCTGATCAGCGATGGGTCGCTGGAGCTAACGATGTACGCCGTCGTGGGTGGGTTGACGGCAACGCTGGCCCTGCGCCGCGTGGACCGGTTGAGCGTCCTCTTCCGCAGCGCCCTCTTCGTCTCCCTGGCCCATCTGACAGTGCTCCTGGGGTCCTACCTGCCGCTGGAGGAGCGCGATCTGCTGGAGATCGGCCTGCGTATGCTGGTGGCAGCCACCAACGGGCTCGTCTCCGCCAGTATGGCGCTGGGCGGCCTGTTCATCATCGGCCCCCTCTTCGACATCATCACCACCTTCCGCCTGATCGAACTGAGCCGTCCCGACCACCCCTTGCTGCGGCGGTTGCTGCAGGAAGCCCCTGGGACCTACCACCACTCTCTGATGGTCGCCAACCTGGCCGAACAGGCGGCGGAGTTGATCGGGGCCGACCCGTTGCTGACTCGCGTGGGGGCTTATTACCACGACATCGGCAAGATCACCCGCCCCTACTTCTTCATCGAAAACCAGATGAGGGGGGTCAACCCGCACACCCGGTTGGACCCCTATACCAGCGCGGAGATCATCACCGGACACGTGCAGGACGGGCTGGATCTGGCCCGCCGGTACCGGCTGCCCGCCCGAGTGCGAGCCTTCATCCCGGAACACCACGGCACTCGCCGGGCCAGTTTCCAGTACGAACGGGCCCTGGAACTGGTCGGGGATCCGGAACTGGTCAACGAGGCCGACTTCCACCACAAAGGGCCCAAGCCGCAGAGTAAAGAGACAGCCCTGGTGATGCTCGCCGACTCCTGCGAAGCGACGGTCCGTGCCCGCCAGCCCGAGACCCCCGAGGAACTGGCCGCCATCGTGGATGAGGTGTTCGAGCAGGTCCTGAAGTCCGGTCAGTTGGACGAGTGCCCGATCACGATGCGGGAACTGAAGCGGGTGCGGGATTCATTCGTTTCGACGCTGAAGGGGATCTTCCACCCCCGCATCCAATACCCGGAAGCGTTGCCGGACCAACCCAAAGAACGGCCGGCCGCCGTCGACGCCCCACCCCAGCCGGAACCGAGAGAAGGGGAAAATGGAACAACCGTATTGGATTGAAATTCACGTGGAAGGGAATTGGCCAATAGAGGAGGAAATCCTGCGCCGAGCAGCGCTGGCAACGTTGCTACACCAGAAGGCCCCGTCGGTCGAGGTGGCCGTCGTCGTCTCCGACGACGAGTCGCTGCGGGAACTGAACCGCCGTTTCCGTGACATCGACGCCCCCACCGATGTGCTGGCCTTCCCTGACGAGACGCGCGGCCCGTTCGTCGGCGCGCCGGGACTCCCGCGCTACCTGGGCGACGTGGTGATCTCTTACCCCCGCGCGCTAGAGCAGGCGGAGCGGGCAGGACATCCGGTGGAGGCGGAACTCCAGCTCCTCGTCGTCCACGGAATCCTGCACCTGTTGGGATACGACGACCAGTCGGAGCCGGAGCGGGCGAAGATGTGGGCCGCACAAGAGGCCATCCTCAAAGCGCTGGACGTCCAAGTCAATCTGCCGGAGTGACGAATGCGGAGCCGCAACCTGCCGGAAAGTTTTCGGTGCGCTTTCGCCGGTTTGGGACACGCGCTACGCACCCAGCGGAATTTCCGGATCCATCTGAGCATCACCATCGCTGTCCTCGTGCTGGGGCTGTGGCTGAACCTGCCGGCGGGCCACTGGGCGATCCTGGCGTTGACCATCGGATTCGTGCTGGCGAGCGAGACACTCAACACAGCAGCGGAGGCACTGGTAGACCTGGTCAGCCCCGATTACCACCCCCTTGCCCGGATCACCAAAGACGTGATGGCGGGGGCGGTCCTTCTGACCGCCATCGTCGCCGTGGTCGTGGGCCTGCTGATACTGGGTCCACCGCTCTGGACCCGGCTTGTTGGGAGATGAGAACCGTGGAGACACAGAGAATACAGAATCTCCTCCAACCCTGAGGTTCCTCTGTGCCTCCTTGTTGAAAAACGCGCCGCAGGAGGAGGTGAATGGAACAAGGTACACCGGTATATTTGACCCGTGAGGGGATCGAGCGACTGAAGAAGGAACTGGACGAACTGGTCAACGTCCGCCGACCGGCACTGGCCAAGCGGCTACGGAAGGCGATCCAGCAAGGCGACCTCTCGGAGAACGCGGACTATATCGCTGCGAAGGAGGAGCAGGGCTTCCTTGAGGGCCGCATCCAGGAGATCGAAGCGATGCTGCGGAATGCGGTCGTCATTGAGGACGAAGCGCCAACAGGGGAGGTCCGGCTGGGCAGCCGAGTAACCGTCGTGGAGGACGGGGAGGAGGAACCAGAGACGTTCCGCTTGGTGGGTCCGGCGGAGGCCGATCCGATCAACGGACACATCTCCTACGAGTCCCCCCTGGGTCAGGCCCTCCTGGGACACCGCGAGGGAGACGTGGTCACCGTGAAAGCCCCGGCAGGTATCCTGCGGTTCCGCATCCTGAAGATCGAATAGACAACAGCGGACAAGTCCACCGCGGCCCCCGCCCCGCACCACTGCAACCGGTGCGGGGCGTTTGCTTAAAATTCACGAAATTCCGCCTTCTCATTCTTGACAAACCGCTAGTTTTATGTTATTCTTTATTAAGAATGAGTTTCCAAAACTTTTCCCAGGAGAATCTCTCTCAAATCGCGCAACGCCTGCGCGACCACGGGTATCGGGTCACACCCCAGAGGATGGCGGTCGTCGAAGCATTGTACACCTCCTCCCACCCGACGGCGGAGGAGATCCATCGACAAGTCAGCACACGGTTCCCGATGGTAAGCCTGGCCACGGTGTACAAGACCCTCCACGTCCTGGCCGAACTGGGTCTCGCCAGAGACCTGAAGGTGGGGGAACGCAGCCGATTCGACGGCAACACCCAGCCCCACGCCCACCTGGTCTGCATCCAGTGTGAGCAAATCGCAGACTTTCCGGTCGACCTGGAGTGCACTCTCCCCTTCGACGAGATCGAGGCCCTGGGGTTTCGGACGCTGGGGTATGACCTGGAAATCTACGGTATATGCAGGCGGTGCCAGGCCGAGGAAAGGTCCTCTTCGATCTCATAGGGAGGTAACGAAAATGCAGAAGTGGGAATGCACGATCTGCGGCTACGTCTATGACCCGGCTGTGGGGGATCCAGACAGCGGCATCCCTTCTGGCACGACCTTCGAAGAGCTGCCGGACGACTGGGTCTGCCCAGACTGCGGCGCGATGAAGGACATGTTTGAACCGATGATCTGATCGAGCCCTCAGGATGCACCGATGCGGTACGTTATTATAGGCAACGGCGTAGCGGGCATCACAGGGGCGGCCGAACTGGCCAACCGCCAGGCCGGTACGATCGAGGTGTACACGGAAGAACCCCACCCCTACTATTTCCGGCCCCAACTCCCGTCCTTTGTGGCCGGGGAGATCGACCAGGAGAGGCTGTACGCCCGCCCCCTCTCGTGGTACGAAGAACGGGACATCGAGGTCCACCTCGCCTCGCCGGCGAAGCAGTTGTTCCCCGACCAGAAACGCCTCCTCCTCGCCGACGGCACGGAGGTCGGCTACGACCGCCTCCTGCTGGCGACAGGCAGCCGTCCCTTCATCCCCCCCATCGCGGGGGTGGACAAGAAGGGGGTCTTCGCCCTGCGCACCCTGGACGACGGATTGGCGATCCGCGAGTACGCGACCCGCTGTCGGGAGGCGGTGGTCATCGGCGGAGGTCTGCTGGGGTTGGAGGCCGCCCGGGCACTGCACGCCCTCGGCCTCTCTGTCACCGTGCTGGAGTTCGCCCCCCGGCTCCTGCCCCGACAACTGGACGAGGAAGGCGCGGCCATCTTTCGTCGGCTGGTAGAGGACCTTGGCCTCCGCGTGGCCGTTTCGGCAGAGACGACGGCGATCCTGGGGGACGAAGCGGTGCGCGGCGTGCTCCTCCGCGATGGACGGGAGTTCCCCGCTCAGATGGTCCTCCTCGCCACAGGAGTCCGAGCCAACACCGACCTCGCCACCGAGGCGGGGCTGAAGGTGGACCGGGGGATCGTTGTGGACGAGCGGATGCGGACCAGCGCGCCGGATGTCTACGCTGCGGGGGACGTCGCTTCATTCAATGGCCGCTCCTGGGCCATCATCCCCCAGGCCCGCGCCCAGGCCCAGGTGGCGGCGGCCAACATGGCCGGCGAGGACGCCGTTTACGAAGAGATCGTTCCTTCCACCACCCTCAAGATCGTGGGGATGGACCTCTTCTCCTGCGGCGTGGTGACCCCCGCGGAGGAAGGCTACACCGAAATCCGCGTAGCAGATCCGCCAGCGGGGATCTACCGGAAGATCGTGCTGAAGGACGGCCTGGCGGTTGGAGCAGTGGTGCTGAAGGACCGGAAGTTGGGCCGCAAACTGGAACGGCTGGTCGTCCAGCGGGCGGCGTTAGGCCCGAAGGAGGCACGCGCCCTGGTGGAGGAAGGAATGTGATCCGACCCGAAGCGAGGGGCGGGGGCCGTCGTGGAAGGAGGGCGTTATGACCGAGGTGGAATCCTGCATCCAGCCAGCGGCTGGACCACTGGTTCCGCAGACATCTTCGGAGAACGAGGAAACTTTAGAGCGAAAGGAGGAGGTAAAGACGGTTGCTCGTGTACGACTCGCAACTCACATTACAGGACTTACGCAGTTAGCAGCTGAGCGGCAGCCACCTTGCCTCGCAACGGAGCGGGGGCAGGCAAGCCGCCGGTGATCAGTTGGCGTTGCAGGCGATCCTTGACCTCACCCAAGGTT
>DUEL01000039.1 GCA_011192125.1 Thermoflexia bacterium | reverse complement strand
GGCGCGGATGGCGCAGGACTTCAGCCTGCGGTATCCGTTGGTGGACGGGCAGGGGAACTTCGGCTCCATCGACGGGGACAGCCCGGCGGCGATGCGGTACACCGAGGCCAGACTGGCCCCCATCGCCGTCGAGATGCTGACCGACATCCAGAAGGACACGGTGGACTTTGCTCCCAACTTCGACGACACACTGCAGGAGCCCACTGTCCTCCCCGCCGCCATCCCCAACCTCCTAGTCAACGGAGCCTCCGGCATTGCGGTGGGGATGGCGACCTCCATCCCGCCCCACAACCTGGGGGAGGTCTGCGACGGCCTGGTCCACCTCCTCGACAACTGGAAGCGGCTGGACGACGTCACCGTCGAGGAGTTGATGCAGTACATCCAGGGGCCGGATTTCCCCACCGGCGGGGTGGTGTACCGTCGGCGGGGGGAGGAGGACGCGCTCGCCCAGGCCTACGGCACCGGTCGGGGCCGCATCACCGTCCGGGCCCGGGTCCACGTCGAGGAGATGAGCCGTTCCCGCCACCGGCTGGTGGTCACCGAACTCCCCTACCAGGTGAACAAGAGCAACCTCATCGAGCGGATCGCTAGCCTGGTCCGGGAGGGCCGTGTCGAGGGGATCACCGACGTGCGGGACGAATCCGACCGGCGGGGGATGCGGCTGGTGATCGAACTGAGCCGGACGGCGGAGCCGGAGGCGGTGCTGGCGGCTCTGTTCCGTCTGACCCCGCTGGAGACCACCTTCAGTCTCATCTTCCTCGCCCTGGTCGACGGCGAGCCCCGCCTCTTGACCCTGAAGCGGGCGCTGCTGGTCTACCTGGAACACCGACAGGAGATCGTCACCCGGCGCAGCCGGTACGATCTGGAACGGGCCAAGGAACGGGCGCACATCCTGGAGGGGCTGCTGGTGGCCCTCGACCATCTGGACGAGGTGATCGAGATCATCCGCCGCTCCCGCTCCGCCGAGACGGCGCACAAGAACCTCCGCCGTCGCTTCAAACTGACCGCGGCCCAGGCGACGGCGATCCTGGATATGCCCCTCAAGCGGTTGGCCGCCCTGGAGCGGCGCAAGATCGAGGAGGAGTACAAGGAGAAGAAGCGGCTGATCCGCTATCTGACCTCCCTCCTCAAGAGCCCGGCCAAGATCCGGGGGGTGATCCGGGAGGAGTTGCTGGCGGTCAAGGAGAAGTACGCCGACCCTCGCCGTACCCAGATCATCGGCGCGGCGGCGGCGGCGGTGACGGGGGAATCGCTGGTGCCGGACCTGCCGGTCTGGGTGGTGGTGACCCGCAAGGGGCGCGTGGCCTATCAGGCGGACGAGGGGCAGCCGCCGCGGGTTCCCTCGCGGGTGAAGGAGCCGCCGCTGGCGGTGTTGGGGGCCTCGACGTGCCACCTTCTCTACCTCTTCACCGCCGACGGCCAGGCAGCCGCCTACCCGGTACACCAGTTGCCGAAGGGGGTGGCCTGGGCGGGAACGGGGGCCCACTGGGCGGACCTGACCCCCCTGACCCGCCGCCAGGAGGTCGTCGCGGCCCTGATCCTCCCGCCGTCTGCCGAGGGGTACCTGTTCCTGGCCACGGAGGGCGGGACCGTGAAGCGGGTGTCGGTGGAGGACCTGCCGGGGGTCAGCGCCGACCCCTTCCCGGTGATCGGCGTGGGGAAGGAGGACCGGTTGGTGCGGGTGGCGTGGACGAGGGGAAACGACGAGGTCGTCCTGACCACCCGGGCCGGACGGGCCATCCGCTTCCGGGAAGAGGAGGTACGGCCGATGGGCCTCCCCGCCGGAGGGGTGAAGGGCGTCCGGCTGGGCGAAGAGGGGGACCGCGTGGTAGGGTTGGACGTGGTCCGCCCCCGCGCTGGTCTGCTGGTGGTCTCGGAGGATGGACGGTCCAAACGGACCCCCCTGAGCGAGTATCCCACCCAAGGTCGGTCCGGACAGGGGGTGGTCACCGCCCGCTTCACCGCGCCTGGCGTGGGGTTGGCTGGCGCTGTGGTGGTCCACGCGGGCGACCCGGTCGTGCTGGTCACGGAGAAGGGGGCCGCCAAGACCATCCGCGCCCGGTCCGTGCCCCAGATGGGCCGCCCGACCCGCGGGAAGGACGTCATCGCCCTGCGGAAGGGGGACCGCGTGAGCGATGTGTTCCGTCCGGTCCCAGCACAGACTGACTAGGAGAGGAAGTGTAAGATGCAAGGTGCAGGATGCAGGCTGCGGGGCGCAAAGGGGTGTCTATGCTGCGTCCAGCCACCTGGCGCTTTTGAAGGGGGTTTCCCGCAGGTTCCCTCCGGCGCACCCGACGCGTCGTAACGAGTGCTCTGGCTGGTCGCCTGTGCCGCCAGGCCGTGCATTAACCTGCGGGGGCTGGCAAACTGTCAGGGACTGGATGCCGCGTTTTTCCTTTGGAAGTTTCTTGCTTCCTGTCTCTTGTCTCTTTAACACCATTCTATGATCGGGAGACGAAACGATGCCGTACCGTGACACCTGGGCAACCTGTGAGAAGTGTGGCAAGCAGTTTATCTTCACCGTGGAGGAGCAGCGGCGGCTGGACAACCTGGGCTTCGAGGTCACGGTGCCGTCGCTGTGTCCGGATTGTATGCGCGCCGAGGAGATGAGCCCCGGCCCACACGAGGGAGTGGTCAAGTGGTACGATCCGGATAAGGGGTACGGGTTCATCATCCAGCGCAGCGGGAACGAGATCTTCTTCCACCGGTCGGGGATCGGCGTGACCGGTCCCGACCGGCTGCGGATCAAGGATGGGGCGAAGGTGTCCTACCGGATCGAGCCCAGCGGCAAAGGGCCGCAGGCTGTGGACGTGGTCCCTTTGGATGAGGCGTAAGGAGGGGCGAGATGAGACTGGCGGGAAAGCGGATCGCCGTTCTGGCGGAGAACAACTATCAGGATCTGGAACTGTGGTATCCTCTTCTCCGCCTCCGCGAGGAGGGGGCGGAGGTGAAGGTGGTCGGCACCGGCAGCGCCGACACCTACACGAGCAAACACGGGTACCCCGTGCAGGTGGACGTTTCCGCTGATGAGGTCTCGGCCGACGACTTCGACGGCGTGGTCGTCCCGGGCGGCTATGCCCCGGACCTGTTGAGGCGTTATCCGGCGGTGCTGGACCTGGTCCGTACGCTTTTCGAGCAGGGCAAGGTGGTCGCTGCCATCTGCCACGCCGGTTGGGTTCTGGTCTCGGCCGGGATCCTCAAGGGCCGTCGGGTCACCAGTTTCTTCGCCATCAAGGACGACCTGGTCAACGCCGGGGCGGAGTGGGTGGACCAGGAGGTGGTGCGGGACGGCAACCTGATCACCTCTCGGGTGCCCTCTGACCTTCCGGCCTTCTGTCGGACCATCATCGCTGCACTGGAGGAGGGATAGGTCCTTTCAGGGGGCGAACGGCATCGGTATGGAAAGGGTGGGCGAGCGAACCGACCAACCTCGGGCCCTGGTCGCCGACGACGACCCGGCGATGGTCGAACTCATCCGCGAGATCCTGGAGTTCGGCGGTTGGGACGTCCTGGTCGTCGGGTCCGGCCAGGCGGCTTTGGACACCCTGCGTCGAGAGCACGAGGCGGGGCGTCCGGTGGACGTCCTTCTGCTGGACATCATGATGCCGGATATGGACGGCTACGATGTGATGGCTGAGGTCAAGAACGATCCCGTCTTGGCCAACACCTCGATCCTGGTGACTACGGCGTTGACCTCTGTCTCAGACAAGACGTTGGGCCTGGGGATGGGGGCGGACGACTACCTGACCAAGCCATTCGACCCCCGGGAACTGCTGGCCCGGGTCGAGGCCATCATGCGCATCCGGCGCACCGAGAAGGCGCTCCGCCAGCGGAATCGGGAGTTGGCCGCCCTCAACGAGATCAGCCGGGCCGTCACTTCCAGCCTGGATCTGGACGAGGTGCTGGTCGCCACGATGCAGGGGATCCGCGAGATCCTCCACGTGGAGGCGGGGTCGCTGGTGCTGGTGGATGAGGAGACCGACGAGTTGGTCTTCTACAAGACCCTCAGCCCAGAGCAGGGGTGGATCACTGGGAGAACCTTCCGACAGGGGGAGGGGATCGTCGGCCAGGTGATCGCGACTGGACAGCCCTACCTGGTCAACGACGTGAAGGACGATCCTCACTTTTTCCCTCGGGTGGATGGAGGAGCCGGTTTCGCCGTCCGGGCTGTCCTCTGCGTCCCCCTCATCGTCCGCGACCGGGTGATCGGCGCGATCGAGGTGATCAACAAGACGGATGGGCCGTTCACCGAGGCGGATATGGACCTCTTGCAGACGATGGCGGCCTCGGTGGCGGTGGCGGTGGAGAACGCCAGGCTGTACGCCGAACTGGCCGATTTCGCCAGCGAACTGGAGCGCTCCCAGGCCCAGTTGATCCAGGCGGAGAAGATGGCTGCCATCGGTCGACTGGCCGCCTCCCTCGCCCACGAGGTCAATAACCCCCTCCAGGCGATCCACAACAGCCTTCACCTCTGCACCAACCCGGCGTTGCCCGAGGAGCGTCGGCAGGAGTACCTGGCGATGGCTCAGAAGGAGGTCCGGCGGCTCATCGAGATCGTCCGTCGGATGCTCGACTTCTACCGTCCGTCCGCCGGTGAGCAGGTGCCGGTGGACGTGAACGAGGTGGTGCAGGACGCCCTGGCTATCGCTGGCAAGCGGCTCCAGCAGGGCAACGTTCGCCTCCATACCCGGTTGGCGGCGGACCTCCCTCCCGTCCCCGGCGTGCCCGACCAGTTGACCCAGGTTTTCCTCAACATCGTTATCAACGCCGTCGAGGCGATGCCGGAAGGGGGGGACCTGCACGTGGGCACGCTTCTTAGTGAGGACGAGGAATGGGTCCTCGCCGCCTTTCGGGACACCGGTCCGGGCCTCGCGGCAGAGCAGATCGCCCACATCTTCGAACCGTTCTATACCACCAAGCCGAACGGGACCGGCCTGGGGTTGGCAATCAGTTACGGGATCATCGAGCGACACGGTGGCACGATCGAGGTGTCCAGCCAGCCAGGGCAGGGGACGACCTTCATCGTGCGGTTGCCGGTTCATCCACCGATGGTAAGGACGTAGGAGCCAGGACGATGGAACCAGAAACACCGCCTCGCATTCTGGTCGTAGACGATGAAGCCGTGGCGCGGATCTCCCTGGCCGAAGTGCTTCGGCTGGAGGGGTATGAGGTACAGACGGCGGCCAGCGGGGAGGAGGCGCTGGAGTTGGTGGACAGCCAGCCTTTCGACCTGATGATCGTCGACCTGAAGATGCCGGGGATGGACGGGATCCAATTGACGGAGGCGGTCCAGAGCCGCACCCCCGACACGGTCATCATCCTCCTCACCGCCTTCGCTACCCTGGAGACGGCCATCGAGGCGGTCCGCCGGGGCGCGCACGACTATCTTCTCAAGCCCTGCCCCATTCCCCAGGTCCTGGAGAGCGTGCGCAAAGGGCTGGACAAGAGTCGGCAGGAGCGCAGGCGGCGGGAATTGGTCGCCCGGCTGGAGCAGACGGTGTCCGAACTGGTCGCCACGGAGCAAGGGGCTCCTCCGGCGAACGGCACCCCCCGGACCCGAGGGACGTTGCGGGTGCAGGATGTGGAGTTGGATCGGGAACGGTACACGGTGACCGTCGGGGGACGGCCGGTGGATCTCACGCCCACGGAGTTTCGGTTGCTGGCCTGCCTGATGGAGAACGCAGGCCAGGTATGCACCCCCCAGGAGCTGGTGCGGCGTGCCCAGGGGTATGAGACCGACCCTTGGGGCGCGCGGGCCATCGTCCGTGTCCACGTGCGTCGACTGCGCCAGAAACTGGAGCCTGACCCCTCCCATCCTCGCTACGTGGTCAATGTGCGGGGGGTGGGTTACCTGTTCCCCACCACTCCTCCCAAAGAGGGAGGCTGATCTCCCCTCGTAACCGAACCGTAACCGCCCCGCAACCCCTCCCGCGGGGATTCTGTGGTACCCTAGAGGGCGACGGGCTTTTCCCGAACACACCTTTATGCCCGCGGGGTGGGGAAGCGGATGACGAGCGCTGGACCGAATCCTGAGAACGATGCACGGATCCCCTCGAAGGTTGCCGAGGGGGTCCAACGGGTGTTGGCCGCACTCCGCAGGAGCACGACCGCCCAGGGTGTGCTGTTGGTGGACGGAGAGGGCCAGGTGGTGGCCGAGGCAGGGAGGGGGCCGGAGGAGCGGCTTGGAGAGGTGCTCCCCGTGCTGTCCGACGAGGTCGGGGTGACCCAACGGCTGGAAGAGGGATGGGCGGGGGAGCCGGTGATCAGCCTCCACTACTACGAAGGGAGCAGCGGGCAGATCTACGCGGCCGCCGGGGGCGATTTCCCCTATCTTCTCGTGGTCCTCACCAAGCGCCACGGGTTACCCCCTTCCGGGGTGACATGGCTGTTCGTCCGGCGGGCGTTGCAGGAACTTCGGGCGTTGCTGCGATCATCGCGGATGGAGCCGGAGATCGGGGAGGTGCTGGGAGTGGTCGAGGCCGAGCGACGGCAGGGTTAGGCGAAAGGAGGTGGAGATCCGATGGCAGCCCAATCGTTCGGGCAGACGGGCGACCTCCACGTGTGGTTGGCCCGGAGCCGGAATAAGGTGGAGCGACCGGTGGAACAGGAGGGGCGAGTGCGAAAACTGCGCCGCTCGTTGCGGCAGTTGCTCTGGGGGCGACGCCAGCGCCGGGAGCGGGAGGAGGTCTCGGGCAGGAAGCCGTAGCCACCGATTGGGATCAGGTCGACAGGCCCTCTGCGGGTTGGCGATCCGCGGGGGGCTTTTTTGTGTCTGCTGAGTCTGTAACAGTTTTGTAGGTCTAACGCCCCCGGCGGCTGAAAGCCGCGGCTGCGGGTGGCGAGGCCGCCCTTCGGCTGCTCTTACCTCTTGGACGAGGGAAGCCCGACGAAGTCCGGGCTTTGCTCATGTAGTCCGCGATTTGAGTCGCCAGGCACCTGCCAAGTCGTTACAGATTCCCGGGGTTGGTGCGAGAGTTGACCAAAACCCTTTCCTTATGTATTCTTGAGGTGGATGAAGAAGAAGCGGCTGGATCGGTTGTTGGTCGAGCGGGGGCTGGCGGAGAGCCGAGCGCGGGCCCAACGGCTGATTATGGCCGGGGAGGTGCGGGTGGCGGGGGAAGTGGTGGATAAGCCGGGGCGGCAGGTGCCGGTGGACGCTCCGGTCGAGGTGGTGGCCCGGCCCCGTTTCGTCAGCCGTGGGGGGGAGAAACTGGAGGCCGCGCTGGACCGGTTCGGTTTGGACGTCCGAGGGTGGGTAGTGGCCGATGTGGGGGCCTCCACTGGCGGCTTTACCGACTGCCTCCTCCAGCGGGGAGCGGCCCGCGTGTATGCCATCGACGTGGGGTACGGACAACTGGCCTGGCGGCTCCGTAACGACCCCCGAGTGGTGGTGATGGAGCGGACCAACGCCCGCTACTTGGAGCGGCTGCCGGAGCCGGTGGACCTGGTCACGATCGACGTCTCCTTCATCTCGCTGGGGTTGATCTTCCCCCGGGCGGTGGGCTGGCTGAAGCCAGGGGGGCAGGTGGTGGCGTTGATCAAGCCTCAGTTCGAAGCGGGCCGTCGAGAGGTGGGGAAGGGTGGGGTGGTGCGCGATCCGGCGATCCACCGGGCGGTGCTGGAACGGGTGTTGACCATCGCAGCCGACCTGGGATTGGGGCTGCGGGGGTTGATGCCCTCTCCCCTCCTGGGCCCCGCGGGCAACGTGGAGTTCCTGGCCTGGTGGGGGCTCGGGATGGAGGGGGAGCCGTTGGAGGCTGTGGTCGAAACGTGTATGGGGGAGTTGAGGGCGGGGGACGAGCGATGTTCGGCGTAGATCCGGAGACGCTGGAGGACCTGCAGGCGATCTCCCTCTTCGCCGATCTGTCGGACGCGGCGCTGGCCTGTCTGGCCCAGACGGCCGTCCGCCGGACCTTCGCGGCGGGTGAGATCATCATCGTAGAGGGGGATCCCTGCCGGGCGGCCTACTTCATCGCCGAAGGGCAGGTACGGGTCTTCCGCACCTCGCCTGGCGGCCGGGAGCAGGTGCTCACCCGGTTGGGGCCTGGGCAGGCCTTCAACACTGTCCCGCCCTTCCTTGCTCAAGGCCGGAACCACGCCACCGTCCAGGCGATCACCCGGGTGGTGCTCTACGCTGTCCCTGCTGAGGACCTCCGCCGGTTGGTGCTGGAGTGCCCGGAACTGGCCCTTTCCCTCCTGCACGACTTCGCCAGACGGCTCGACCATCTCACCGATCTGGTGGAGAGCCTCTCCCTGCAGACGGTGCGAGGGCGGCTGGCCCGCTTCCTGCTGGAGCACGCCGAGGCGGGGCAGGTCACCCGGCGGTGGACCCAGGAGGAGATCGCGGCGCATCTGGGTACAGTGCGGGATATGGTCGGGCGGACCCTGCGGGCCTTTGCGGAGGCCGGGCTGATCCGCCTGGATCGTCAACGGATCGTGTTGCTCGACCGGAAGGGGCTGGAGGAGGAGGCAGGGCGGTAAGGTCTGGCGGGATCGCCGTCTTGTAGATCGTAATGTCCCCAGCGGCTTGAGTTGCCACGCACCTGCTGAACAGTCGCAGATTCTATGCGACTTTTGTCGTAGACAGACGACCGTCCTGGGTGGTATCCTAGATCCAGGACGGTCATTTTTATGAGCGAGTGGGTGTTGCCGGAGATCAATCTCGATATGTGTGATCGGTGTGGGGCCTGTGTCGAGCAGTGCCCCGCGGGCGCGGTGGAGATGGGGCCGGAGGGGCCCTTCATCGCCCGGCCCGAGGACTGTACCTATTGTGCCCAGTGTGATGCCATCTGCCCCCGCGGCGCGATCACCGTCACCTACGAGATCATCTGGGGTACGTAGTAAGGCCATACGATCGGCGAACGGGTAGAAGTGCGACCGGAGGGTGACGGGATCTGTAGGTCCCGAAAGGCGGGAGGACAGGATGATGAGCGGCAAACCTTTGAAGGTCACCATCAAGGAACGGGACGAGTGTATCGGTTGCGGGGCGTGCTGGGGGATATGTCCGGAGTTCTTCGAGGAGAACCTGGAGGACGGACTCAGCCAGATATTGGCGGCGTACCGGTTCGAGGGCGACATCGCCGAGGGGCGGGCGCCCGAGACGCTGGAGGAGTGCGTGAGAGAAGCGGAGGAGATGTGTCCCGTGGGGATCATCCACGTGGAGGAGGACCCGTAGGCGCGTAACCTGCGGGAGGTTGGCAAACCGAAACGAACCAGGGGGAGTGTGTAGATGCCCATCCGACAGATCGTGCGTATCGACGAGGAACTGTGCAACGGTTGCGGGGCGTGTGTGACGCCGTGCGTCGAGGGGGCCATCGTGCTGGTGGACGGCAAGGCCCGCGTGGTGGATGAATCCCTGTGCGACGGCGCGGGCTTCTGCCTGCCCGTCTGCCCCACCGGCGCGCTGACGGTCGAGGTGCGGGAGGCTCCCGCTTTCGACGAGGAAAAGGCCGAGGAGCGGGCCCGCGAGCGAGGTGTCGTTTACATCACTCAGCGCTGCTTCCGCTGTGAGGCGGGGGAGGACGCCGTCCCTTTGATACCCATCCGGTATCAGGGTCAGAGCCTATGGGTCTGTACCCGGTGTTTGCCGGTGCTGATCCACGGATGAGGGGTGTCTATGGTGGAGGTGTATCTTTACGGGAAACTTCGGCGGTACGCCCCCGATCCCCGTCCGGACCGTGAGAGCGTGGTGCGGCTGGAGGTGCGGCCGGGGGATACGGTGGAGACGGTGCTGGAGCGGCTGGGGATCCGGCCAGAAGAGGTTGCCCATCTCTTCCTCAATGGGGCCCTGCTGTCCACCTGTAACTCGATGGCGCCGTGGCTCCGGTATCAGGCAGCGCGCGGGGAGGTGCCGGCCTGCGAGCCGGCGTGGGATACGCCGGTGAGCGACGGCGATCGGTTGGGGATCTTCGGCCGGGATATGGCCCTGTTGGTGGTCTGAGACAAAGGGACAGGCGACTGGTGTACGACGACTTCAGCGCCGATTACGACCGGTTTGTGGACTGGGAGGGCCGTCTGGCGGCGGAACTCCCCTTCATCGAACGCGTCGTTGGACGGGTTGGCGGTCGATCGGTGCTGGACGCCGCTTGCGGGACCGGGATGCACGCCATCGCCCTCGCCCAGCGGGGGTACGAGGTGGTGGGGACCGACGCCAGCGAGGGGATGATCGAGCGGGCGCGGGCCAACGCGGCGGCGGTCGGTGTGAAGGTGCGGTTCGAGGTGGCGGGGTTTGGGGAACTCGCGCGGCGGTTCGTCGCCCCGGGGAGGCGAGGAGGCGGGGAAGCGGGGGCCTTTGATGCCGTTCTCTGTCTGGGTAACTCCCTCCCCCACGTCCTGACGCCGGAGGCCCTGCACGCCACCCTGGTCGACTTCGCCGCCTGCCTCCGGCCAGGGGGCGTCCTTCTCATCCAGAACCTGAACTACGACCGGATCCTCTCCCGGCGGGAGCGGTGGATGGATCCCCAGGCCCGCCGCGAGGGGGATCGGGAGTGGCTCTTCCTGCGGTTCTACGACTTCGATCCCGACGGTCTGTTGACCTTCAACGTGGTGCGCCTTCGCCGCTCCGGAGGCCCGTGGGAGCAGCAGGTGATGTCCACTCGGATCTGGCCGCAGCGGCAGGCGGAACTGGTCGATGCGCTCCGGGCGGCCGGGTTCACCGAGATCACCTGCTGGGGGGATATGCAGGGCATGCCGTTTGATCCCGAGGGAAGTCCGAACCTGGTGGTAGGGGGACACAAATGAAAGAGTCGGCATCGGGCGGCAGGCGTTCCAAGAAGCAGGTTCTGATCCTGGGAGCCGGTTTCGCAGGGCTGTACACCGCGCTTCATTTGGACAAGTTGCTGGGGAAGGATTCCCCCGCGGAGATCACGCTGGTGGATCGGAACCACTTCCACCTGTTCACCCCTTTGCTGCACGAGGTGGCCAGCGGCGTGCTCCACCCCGGTCTGGTGATGACCCCGATCCGGCGCATGTTGCGCCGGAGTCGGATCCGCTTCCTGCGCGCCCGGGTGGATGGGATCGACCTGAACCGCCGTCAGGTCCAGATGTGCTGTGTCGTGAAACCTTATGACATCCTGGTCATCGCCTTGGGCTCAGTGACCAACTTCTACGGACTGGAGTCCATGCGCAAGCGGGCGCTGGAGGTCAAGACGGTCAGCGATGCCGAGCGGTTGCGGTGCCACGTCATCAACCGGTTTGAAGCTGCGACCCGTGAGCGCGACGCCGAGCGTCGCCGTAAACTGCTCACCTTCACCGTCGTCGGCGGCGGTTGCACCGGTGTGGAGGTGGTCACCGAACTGCGGGAGTTCCTGCTCCATCTGCGGGCGGAGCAGTACGACCTCATCCCCGTGGAGGAAGTACGGACGATTCTGGTGGAACTTCAGGATCGGGTCTTGCCCCAGATGGACCGCACCCTGTCCCAGGCGGCGTTGGAGCGGATGGAGGAGTTGGGGATCGAGGTGCTGCTCAACACCGGGGTGCGTGACTGGACGGAGGAGGGGCTGATCTTCACCGACGGTCGGCCGCCCCTTTCGACGGATACCGTCGTCTGGAGCGCCGGGGTACGGGCCCATCCCGTGGTCGCAGCGCTGCCGCTGGAGAAGGACCCCAGCGGACGGATCGTGGTGGACGCGCACCTGCGGGTGCCCACGATGCCCAACGTGTACGTCCTGGGGGACGCCGCTCACGCGGAGCACCCCCAGACCGGCAAGGTCTATCCGCCCACGGCGCAGGTCGCTTACCGGCAGGCCCCCGTCGCTGCGGCCAACATCGCTGCTGACCTCCTGGGTGGCCCTCTCCACGTGTTCGATTTCACCTACATCGGCGACCTGGTCTCTCTGGGGCGGCTGTCCGGTGTGGCCGATCCCTTCGGCACCCGGCTGCGCGGGCTGCCCGCCTGGGCGATGTGGAAGTTCTATTACTTGCTTCAATTGATCGGCTGGCAGAACCGGCTACGGGTCGCGCTGAACTGGCTGTTGGCGCTCCTGTTCCCCACCCACAGTGCCATCTCTTTCGAGTGCGCGCCCGAATGTGCCGGGGAACTGTGTTTGTGATGAAACCGCAGAGGCGTAAGAGGGTCTAGAAGTCTTCTGAAACGCTGCGCCCTCCGCGTCTCCGCGGTGGAAATCCTTGGAGAGGGGGTAAGGGGCCGGACGCCCTAGGTTTTCCACGAGTTTAGAGAAAGGAGGAAGCGCGATGTACATCACTGAGACGGTCTGGTGGGCGTACACTGCTTTCGTCGTCGCCGTGATCCTTTTTATGCTGTACTTCGCCGCCAAGGTGCGGGAGAAAGGAGGATGAGCGATGGAACGGGAAGAGCGCATCTGGCTGGGGGTCCTCGTCGTTGTCTTCCTGCTGGTCAACGCGATCACCCTCTCCCCCCTGGTGCCCTGGCAGCGGTGGATCCTCTGGGACCGTCCCACACCCCAGGCGCAGTTCCGCATCGAGTTTGAGGATTACGAGATCCGCCTCCCGCCTGAGGGCATTCAGGTGAAAGCGGGGGAGTTTGTGGAGTTCATCGCCACAAGCAAAGACGTAACCTACGGCTTCGGCGTCTTCCGCGAGGACGGCAAGATGCTGTTTCAGATGCAAGTGGTTCCAGGGTATGAGAACCGCATCGTGTGGCGGTTCGACGAGCCTGGCACCTACGACATTCGCTCTACCGAGTACTCTGGGCCGCGGCATCCGGAGATGTTCGTCGCCGATGCCATCCAGGTGTTGCCGTGAGGAGGTGATCCGATGAAGCAGATCGGCTGGATCGAAAAGTGGACCCTGCGTTTTGCCGTCGTCGCCCTCATCTTCCTGGCGATGACCGGTTTTGAGGGCATCCTGATGCGCACCCAGATGGCCGCGCCGGAGGCGCTGACAGGGTTTGAGCGCACTCTCAACGCCGTCCGTATCATCGACCACGAACCGACGCAGGCCGAGTTGTTCTACGCGATGATGACCGCTCATCCCATCGTCGGCATCTATGGCTTTGCCTATATGGCCGTGATGGGGGCCTTCTACTTCCTCGTCCCTTACCTCTTGAAGAAAGAGGTCCGCCACAAGAAACTGGTCCCGGTCAACTTCTGGCTGCAGACAGGGGGGGTTCTCCTCTGCTGGCTATCTGGCTTCTTCGGCCTTTTCAACTCGTTGTATACGCTCTACTGGCCCCTGCCGGTCTCTTTTGATCGGGTGCCGCTGATAGGGACGATCCCCTTCACGGTCGGCGCGGCGGTGATCATGGTCAACATCCTGCTCTTCTCCTTCAACATCTTCAGCACCGTCCTCAGCAAGAGCAACCCCCAGTCCTACACCGTCTGGCAGTTCCTGCGGGCGGCCTTCGGCATCTCCCGCCTGATGAAGTGGCTGGGGAAAGAGGACAAGAACGCGCCGAACCTCGATTACAACGGGTTGCCCGTCTTCATCGTCGCTGTGGCCCGCGGCTCGATCGACACGGTCATCAACGCCGTCGTCCTGCTCACCGCTGGCGCGCTGATCCTGGTCTACGGGATCGCCGCCCTCCTCGGGCATCCCCTCAACCCGATGGCCGTGGACGCCCTGGTCTATAAGAACTGGTTCTGGTGGGGGCTGGACATGGTGGCCGATGGGAACGTCCTCATCTACACAGCCGGCGTCTGGTATCTCCTGATCCCCCTTCTGACCGGCCGGAAACTGTTCGGTGAGTCGGTCGTGCGGACCGTCATTATGGTGGATCTCTTGGTCTCGATGGGCGTCTGGAGCCACCACCTGCTCAGCGACCAGGTGCAGCCGTTCTGGATGCGGCTCCTTTCCGGGCAGATCATCACCTGGGGCGAGTTCTTCACGATGGGGCTTACGGTCTTCGCCTCGCTGATCACGGTCTGGAAGGCCCGGCCGGTGAAGTTCACCCCGCCGCTGATCTTCGTCCTGGGCTCCATCTTCGGCTTCATCATCGGCGGGGCGGCGGGCCTCACCCAGGCCAACCTCGGCCTCAACGTGATCCTGCACAACACCCAGTGGGTGATTATGACCCATGCCCACACGATGCTCCTGACCGGCCTGAGCAGCCTCCTCTTCGCCGTCATCTACGCGCTGGTGCCGATGCTCACCGGGAAGGAGATCCGCAGCCGCGCCCTCACCCTGGCCCACTTCTGGTTCTGGATGGTCGGCTCGGTGCTGATGACCTACGTGATGGGGATGGCCGGGTCGCAGGGGATGTTGCGGCGGATGCTCTACCCGCAGCCGAATCCCTACCAGACTTACCTGAACGTGGCGTGGGTGGGGGGCATCCTGATGGCGGTCGGCTTCCTCGCTTTCCTGGTCAACATCATCGCCACGCTGGGCTGGGAGGCTGTCCTCAGCCTGGTGGTAGAGCGGAAGCGGCCTGCCGAGGCCACGGCTTGACGGGGAAACGGGGCGTCCGGCCCCCTCCTGTCAGTCTAACCGCCGAGGCGCAGAGGGCGCGAGAGTGATGGGAGGGAGACCCCTTTTCCCTGCGCCCTCTGCGACCCTGCGGTGGGTTCCGTCGAATGCGTTGAGGATAGGATACAAATGGGCACTCATTCTAAGACCGAGCGGTTGCTCCTGATCGTCACCATCTGGGAAGCGGTGCTGGTTGCGCTGGTCAGCCCTCTCTCGGCCACCGGTCCGTTGGCTGGCCTGAGGGTAGCAGACTGGTTAGGGTTGGACGAGGCGGGAAGGGTGGGGCGTATCGTCATGCTCTACCACTCCCTGGCGGTCCCCTTCGTCGCCGCGTTGGTGTACCTCGTCCTGGACCTGTTCCCGGTGGCTGAGCGGAGGGCGGAGGTCGTCCGATCGACCGTGACGGCGGGCTACGTACTCACCAGCCTCGGCGGGATCGGCTTTGCCTACCTGGGCGGCGGCTGGATCGCTCACGGTCTCTTTCTGGTGGGACTGAGCCTGGTCTTCTACGCCGGGGCGGTGTTGGCGGTGGGGCTGGTGCCGTGGAGGGTAGGCGGTGCGGACGACCCGCGCTCCTACGGATCCGCTGTGGAGCGGTGGGCGCTGTGGCTGACCGTTCTCTACACCCTGATCACGGCGGCCATCGGTGGAGCGACAGCGTCCTTCTTCGGCAATGGCTTCGAGGCGTTCCTGGCGGAGGACGTGCTCCGCGTTGAGCACAACCTGGGCCACAAAGCCATCATCGCCCACCTGCACGCGATGCTGATGCTCATCGACATTGTGATCCTCATCATCGTCGGCCGGACCTTCCGGCTGGATGGGACGCCGTACAGGGTGGCGATGTGGCTGACCATCGTCGGGGGCGCGGTGGCGACCTTCGCCACCTGGAGCGTAATGGTCATCGAGTTCGCCCACAAGATCATCAACGTGGGCGTTTTCCTGCTCCTCATCGGCGGGGGAACCGTCGCCGTGCAGGGGTTAGCCCGCCTGATTCGGGAGCGGCAGACGGAGGGGGTGAGCGGGTTGCGGGCGCTGCTGACCGATCCGGTCCGCTTTGGGATGCTCTTCGAACTCCTCTTCGTCAACGTCGTCGTCACCGCCCCCGGCCTCTCCGTGGCCTTCAACCTGGAGATGTACCGCCAGCCGGAGTACCTGGAGGTGGAGCGGGCCATCGCCGTGGGCCACTGGCACGTCCTGGCGACCCTGTCGGCGGTCATCGTCCTCTTCCTGGTGGTGGACCGGCTCCGCGTGCGGGGGTGGTTGCGTCGGTTGGTCGGTTGGGGGGTGCTGGTGGGGTCGAGCCTGGCCTTCATCTTCGTCCAGTTCTATATGCTCCGTCGGCCGGGAGAGGACCCCGGTTGGACCATTCCCTTCATCGATGCAGGCGTGGCCCTCTTTCTGGTGGCACTGGCGATCTTCCTGGGGGTCCAACTGGCACGCCTGCTGAATCGACGGAGGGAGGAGGCGAGATGAGCGTGGTCGAAGCCTGGGTCGCCGACCTGAGGCGGGTTCTGGATGGGGCCTCCCCGGTCGTAGAACAGGTGCGTATCGGGGTGTTCTACACGGCGGCCCGGCTGGAGAGCGGCCACGTCGGCGTGGCGTTCACCCCTCGGGGGTTGACCGACACCGTGTGTTGTCCCCGTTCGGCCGCCGCCGCGCCCCCCTCGGGTCGGTTGGCCGGGCAGGAGGCATGGACGCTGGCGGAGTATGCCTTCGCCCCCCAATCCCTCCGCCGAGCGGTGGGGGTGGCGGTGCTGAACGCGCTCTCCGCCCTGGCGATGGACCGGTTCGGGGTCCCTGGAGGGCGGTTACTCCCTGGTGTGGACGCGCTGGAGGCGGCCGGGGTACAGCCCGACGATCGCGTGGCGATGGTGGGGGCCTTCGTCCCCTTCATTAAAGCGCTGAAGGGGAAAGTGGCGGGCCTGTGGGTGGTGGATCGGCATCGAGAGGCCCTGAAGCCGGACGAGTTGTCCTTCTGGAGGCCGCCCGCAGAAGCGCAGAAGGTGCTTTCCCAGGCCGACGTGGTGATCATCACCGGCTCGGCCCTGGTGGAAGGTGGGATCGACGATCTCCTGGAGGCGGCATCGGGGGCTCGGCGGGTCGTTCTGGCCGGTCCCACCGCTAGCCCCTGGCCCCCGCCCTTCTTCGAGCGCGGCGTGGACGTGCTGGGTGGCATCCGCGTACTGGATGGCCCGAGGATGTTGCAGGTCGTCGCCGAAGGGGGGTCGGGGTACTTCTTCGGCACGGTGGCGGAGAAGGTGTGTGTGGTGAGGCAGGAAGCGGGAAGTTGAGAGACAAAGAAGCAGGGATGCAAGAAGGTTGAGGAAGGGATATGAGCGAGTATATCAACAATAGTGAGAAGAGGAAGGAACTGCTGAAGCGAGTGATTCGGCAGTTGCACGAGGGGCGGACGGTTGACGAGGTGAAGGCGGAGTTCGCCGCCCTGTTGGAGGAAGTCGGACCGGTGGAGATCGCCCAGATCGAACAGGCCCTCATCGAGGAGGGTTTCCCGGAGATGGAGATCAAGCGGCTCTGTGACGTGCACGTGGCGGTCTTCCGCGAGTCGCTCGATCAGCAACCGCCGCCGGAGAGCCTGCCCGGTCATCCGATCCACACCTTCCGGGCCGAGAACGAGGCTGCGGCAAAGGTGCTGGACGCGCTGGAGGAAGCGATCGAAGCGCTGAAGGCCGCGCCGACCGACGCGGATCGACTGAGAGAGGCCCGCGAGCGACTTCAGAGGATGCGGGAGTTCGACAAGCACTACCGGCGGAAGGAGGACCTGCTGTTCCCCTACCTGGAGCGGAAGGGCTTCTCCGGCCCCTCCACCGTGATGTGGGCCATCCACGACGACATCCGGGGTGGGTGGAAGGCGCTGGACGTGTTGTTGGAGGCAGGTCCGGCGGACGATCCGGAGGATTTCAGGGATCGGGTCAGCGGCGTCTTCGAGCCGATGGCTACGGCGATTCGTGAGATGTTCTATAAGGAAGAGAACATCCTTTTCCCCACCGCCCTGCAGATGCTGACGGAGGGGGACTGGCTGGCGATCCGGGCGCAGGAGCCGGAGATCGGGTACGCCTATGTCGAGCCCGGAGACCGATGGCCGCCGGAGGGGGTGCCCGTCGCCCCCGTGCCGACGGCGACTCCTGCGGCCGTGGAGACTGCTCAGCCTCCCTCGCCGGAGGTGCGCGCCCTGGCCAGCGTCCTGCTCCATCTGGACACCGGCACGCTGACGCCGGAGGAGGTCAACCGCATTCTGAACGGACTGCCGGTGGAGATCACCTATGTGGACAAGGACGACACCGTCCGGTACTTCAACCGGCCCCGGGAACGGACCTTCCTCCGCGCCCCGGCTGCCATCGGCCGCAAAGTGCAGAAATGCCATCCGCCTGCCAGCCTGCACCGGGTGCAGCGCATCCTGGATGACTTCCGCTCGGGGAAGCGGGACGTGGCGGAGTTCTGGATTCAGATGAAGGGCCGCTTCATCCACATCCGATATTTCGCCCTGCGGGACGAGCAGGGGGAGTACCAGGGCACGCTGGAGGTGGTGCAGGATGTGACGGAGATCCGCGCGCTGGAGGGTGAGCGGCGGCTGTTGGATGAGGAGGAATAGAGTGCGAATTCTAGCGATCATCACAGGGGAGTACGGTCAGCGGCACGTGGACAACCTGCGGGCCCACGGGCCGGACCACTGGCAGATCGAGGTCTGGAAGGCCCCTTCGATCTACCCGCTGGTCATCGACTATCCGGAGGATTTCCTACCCGACGACCTCCCGCCCGCCGACCTGGTGCTGGCCTTCGGCGAGCACAAGGGGGTGGCGGAGTTGGTGCCCGAGGTAGTCAAGGCGACCGGCGCGCGGGCGGTCATCGCGCCGGTAGACCGGGAGGAGTGGCTGCCCAGGGGCCTGGCCCGCCAACTGCGCGGATGGCTGGCCGATATGGGCGTGGTCTGCGTCACACCGAAGCCCCTCTGCTCTCTGACCGAAACCTCCTACAATGTCCGCCGTCACCGGATCGAGTACGACGATCCCCTCATCGCTGAGTTCGCCCGCTATTTCGGCAAACCGGAGTTTCGCATCACGGTGGACCCTGAGACGCGGGCGATCACGGAGGTGGAGGTGATCAGGGATGCCGTCTGCGGTTGCGGCCGATATGTGGCCGAGGGGCTGGTGGGAATCTCTGCCGACGACGCAGAGTTCAAAGCGGGGATGCTTCATCACCACTATCCCTGTCTGGCGGGGATGGGGAAGGACATCGACTTCAACGACACCATCATGCATATCTCCGGTCACATCTTGAAAGAGATGGTGGCCGAGCAGGTCAAGCCGTATAAGCAGGAAGTCTACATCGTCCCGGGTAAACTCAGCGAATAGACCCTTCCACGACAGGGGGTTGGTCCAGGTGCGACGCACCGCCGAAGGTGCGTCGCACCTCAAAGTTCAAGGGTCCCATGCCCCTGGTGCCCCTCTGTGGTGCTTCCCCAGGAAGCGATGGCTGAACTTCCGTCCAAAGGTCGGGCGGCGATTTGACATTCCCGACGGAGGGGGTATACTGATTTTCTACTTTAAGGAGCCTTAAAGCCCGGTATGAACGGGGCGCTCAACCACCGGGGCGTCCAGGGTCATCCCCGATCGCAGGAGGGAGCATGGCGGATTCTGTCCATGTAGAGTTCACGGTGAACGGACAGCCTGTTCAGGCCGACGTCCCCCCCGATATGACCCTGCTCCGTTTCCTCCGCGAGCGGTTGGGCCTGACCGGTCCGAAGAACGGCTGCTCCGTCGGTCAATGCGGTGCGTGCACCGTCGTCCTGAACGGAAAGGCTACCCGCTCCTGCCTGGTCAAGATGAGCTCCCCCCGCCTCGCCGGTGCGGAGGTCATCACCATTGAAGGGCTTGCTCCCGAAGGGAAACTTCACCCCATTCAGGCGGCCTTCGTCGAGCAGGGGGCGATCCAGTGCGGCTTCTGCACCCCTGGGATGGTGATGGCGGCCAAGGCCCTCTTGGACGAGAACCCCCATCCAACCGAGGAGGATATAAAAGAGGCCCTCACTCGCAACCGGAACCTGTGTCGGTGCACGGGGTACGTTAACATCATCAAGGCCATCCAGGACGCCGCTGCACGGCTGGCGGCCGGGGAGCGGTGGGTGGACCCCGAGGAGGTGCTGGACAAAGAGGATGCCGATCTGCCCCGACTACGCCGGGATGCGATCGATCTGGTCACCGGCACCACCCAGTTCAGCGACGACCTTCGGCTTCCGGGGATGCTCTACGGCAAGATCCTCTGGAGCGAGTACCCCCACGCCGAGATCGTGAGCATCGACACGTCCGAGGCGGAGGCGATGGAGGGGGTCGCTCTGGTTGTGACCGCCAAGGACATCCCCGGCGAGAACCGGGCCGGCCTGATCGAACTGGACCAGCCCGCCATCGCCGAGGACAAGGTCCGGTTCATCGGCGATTCGGTGGCGGCCGTCTTTGCCGAGACCCCCGAGATCGCCGAGGTGGCGGTGGAGAGGATCAAGGTGGAGTACCGCCCGCTCCCGGCGGTCTTCACCCCCGAGGAGGCGGCCCGGCCGGACGCCCCCCGCGTCCATGAGAAGGGCAACCTCATCCACCACGCCCGCATCGTCCGAGGCGACGTGGAGGAAGCCTTCAAGAAGTGCGCGGTCGTCGTCGAACACACCTACACCACCCCGCGCATCGAGCACGCCTTTATGGAGCCGGAGTCCGGTGTGGGGATCCCCGACCCCGACGGCGGCGTCACCATCAAGATGGGCACGCAGACCGCCTTCGACGACCGGAAGCAACTGGCCCGCATCCTGGCGTTGCCGGAGGAGAAGATCCGCATCATCCAGATGCCGATGGGCGGGGCGTTCGGCGGCAAAGAGGACATCCTCATCTACCAATACCTGGCCCTGGGCGCGCTCCTCTCCAAGCGGCCGGTGAAGATCACCCTCACGCGGGAGGAGTCGCTGCGGACCCATCCCAAACGCCACCCGGCCAAGATGCGGTTCAAGACCGGCGCCGACGCCGATGGCCGGCTTCTGGCCCTGGAGGCGGAGATCGTCCTCGACGGCGGCGCATACGCCTCCCTCAGTTTCGACGTGCTGGAGAACACCCTGGTCTTCGCCGGTGGTCCCTACTACATCCCCAACGTCAAACTGGAGGGATGGGTCTGGTACACCAACAACGTCCCCTGCGGCGCGATGCGCGGCTTCGGCGTCAATCAGGTCGCCTTCGCGCTGGAGAGCAACCTGGACGAGATCGCCCGGAAGTTGGGGATGGACCCCTTCGAGATCCGGCTGCTCAACGCGCTGGACGTAGGCCTGCCCACGGTGGCCGATCACGTGCTGGAGGAGGGCGTGGTGGGGATCAAACCCACCATCATCGCTGCTCGTGAGGCGCTGAAGAAACTGGACATTCCTCAGCCCGGCCCCGGTAAGCGGATCGGCATCGGCGTCGCCTCGGCGGTGAAGAACATCGGCTTCGGCCACGGCTTCCCGGAGAGCGCGGGGGCCATCGCTGAGTTAGACGCCTCCGGCAAGGTGCGCATCCTGACCAGCCAGCACGAGTACGGTCAGGGCGCGCGCTCCGGACTGGTCCGGTTGGCCGCGGAGGAACTGGGCGTGCCGGTGGACCAGGTGGAGGTCGTCTGGCCGGACACGGCGGTGACCCCGCCCACGGGTCCCACCACCGCCTCCCGCCAGACCTTTATGACCGGCAACGCGCTCCTGATGGCCTGCCGCGCCCTGAAAGAAGAGGTCGCAGCCCGGGCGGCGGAGATGTTGGACACCGATCCGGCCCACGTTCGCATTGAGGGGCCGTATTTGGTGGATGAGGTCTCCGGGCGGAAGGTGCCCATATCCGATCTGGGGGAGCGGATCGCCGTGGAAAAGCGGTACAAGACGCCCCCCTCCGCGCCGCTACTGGAGGAGCCCAGCCATTACGGGAAGCCGGACTTCGAGTCCCGTCCCACCCACTGGTGTTACGCCTACGGGACGCACGTGGCGGTGGTCGAGGTGGATGAGAAGACGGGAGCGGTGCGCGTGTTGGCGGTCATCGCCGCTCACGACCTGGGCAAGGTCATCAACCGGGGCGCGGTCGAGGGGCAGATCCACGGCGGGGTGATGATGGGCATCGGCTACGCCCTGACCGAGGAGTTCGTCGTCGAGAAGGGGATCAACCTCACCGATTCGTTGCGCAAGTGTGGCGTTCCCACAGCCGACTTCACCCCCGAGGTCATCCCGATCCTGGTGGAGGTACCCCACCCGCAGGGTCCACGGGGGGCCAAAGGGTTCGCGGAGGGGCCGTCCCTGGCGACGGCACCGGCGATCACCAACGGCATCTACGACGCTGTGGGCGTGCGGATCTACGACCTGCCGGCGACCCGCCGAAAGGTCGCTGCGGCGTTGGAGGAGTTGAAGAAGGGGAAGTAGAGCCGACGGAACTTATATCGAAAAGGAGGTGTTGCGAGGGGGAGAAGAGCAAGCGATCCGACGGATGGACTGATGCACAGAACGGCTGTAAATCAGTGATGGAGGGAGGTGAAAGATGTCCCTGAAGCGTCTCAGTCTGCTCATTATCATCGCTTTACTGGCGCTGGTGGCGGTCCAGTGTGGCCCGTCCCCCACGCCGGAGGCCACCGAGGAGGCTGCGGAGGCTCCCCTGTTCTACGCTGCCTTTGCCACGCCTATCGAGGAGCCGTGGGACGGCGTGATCCACGCCGCGCTGCAGGAGGCGGCGGACGCGGGCCAGATCCAGTACGAGTGGACCGACGACATCGGCTACGCTGGTGACATGGAGCGCGTGCTGCGGGAGGTCGCCGAGACGAAGAAGCCGGCCGCCATCTTTGGTGACGCCTTCGGCAACGAGGAGGCGGTTCGCCGCGTGGCTGCGGATTACCCGGAGATCGCCTTCGTCTTCGGCTCCGGCCTCGGCCCGGCCGATCCCAACCTCTCGGTCTTCGACAACTGGATCCACGAGCCGGCCTACCTGTGCGGCCTCATCGCTGGCGGTGTGACCGAGTCCAACGTCATCGGCGTGGTGGGCGGCTATCCTGTACCCGAGGTCAACCGTATCGTCAACGCCTTCATCTACGGCGTGAAAGAGGTCAACCCCGACGCCACGGTGTTGGTGACCTTCATCAACAGCTGGTTCGACCCGCCGGCGGCGAAGGAGGCGGCCCTTGCCCAGATCGACGCCGGAGCCGATGTGCTCTTCGCCGAGCGGTTCGGCGTCATTGAGGCCGCCGTGGAGCACGACCTGTACGCCTTCGGCAACATGAGCGACCAGTACGAACTGGGTCCGGGCCACGTCCTCACCGGCCCCGTCTGGGACATGCGGCCGACGGTCCAGTACATCATCCAGCAGGTCGAGGCCGGCTCCTACACCGCGATGGACCTGAAGGACTTCAGCATGATGGCGAAGGGCGGCGCTTACCTGGCCCCCTTCCACGGGATGGAGGAGAAGATCCCGGCGGATATCCTCCAGTTGGTCCAGCAGCGGGAGGAGGAGATCAAGCAGGGCCTCTTCCGCGTCCCGATCGACGAGGCCACGCCGCCTTCATCCTCCTAGGACTGGCTCTTCCGTGCTGACGCAGGACCCCTCTCCCCTGCGAGCGAGGGGGGAGGGGTCCACCAAAGGAGGTGCTATGGACATCGTCCAGATGCGGGGGATCACCAAGCGGTTCGGCCCGGTGGTGGCCAACGACCACATCGACTTCAACCTCCGCAAAGGGGAGATCCACGCCCTGTTGGGCGAGAACGGGGCTGGGAAGACGACCCTGATGCGCATTCTATACGGCCTCTACCGGGCTGACGAGGGGGAGATCCTCGTGGAGGGGTGGCCGGTACGGATCAACTCTCCCAAGGATGCCATTGCGTTGGGCATCGGTATGGTCACCCAGCACTTCGCCCTCGTCCCCCCGCTGACCGTGGCTGAGAACGTCGTATTGGGCTTCACCGACGGTTTCGTGTTGGAGAAGGCGACCATCGAGCAGAGGGTCGCCGAGGCGGCAAAGCGCTTTGGTCTGGAGGTCGATCCCTCGGCGGTGGTCCGCCACCTCTCCGTCGGTCAGCGCCAGCGGGTCGAGATCCTCAAAGCGCTCTACCGTGAGGCACGGGTGCTCATCCTGGACGAGCCGACGGCTGTCCTCGTCCCTCAGGAGATCGACGCCCTCTTCGAGACCCTGGAGCGGCTTCGGGCCGGAGGGCTCTCGGTCATCTTCATCACCCACAAACTGGAAGAGGTGATGCGGATCAGCGACCGAGTCACCGTGTTGCGGGACGGACGGGTCGTCGGCACAGTGGAGACGGCGAGGACGAACGAGCGGGAACTGGCCCGGATGATGGTCGGTCGAGAGACCTTTGGCGTTCGCCGCGAAGAGCGAGCGGTCGGAGAGCAGCCGCTTCTCCAGGTCGAACGGGTCTGCGCTGAGGACGACCAGGGCCTTCCCGCCCTGAAGGAGGTCTCCCTGGTGGTCCACGCCGGGGAGATCCTGGGCATCGCTGGGGTGGGGGGCAACGGTCAGAAGGAACTGGCGGAGGTGCTCTCCGGTGTGCGCCGTCCCACCTCGGGCCGCATCCTGGTGGATGGGCAGGACCTGACCGGGGCGACGCCGGATGAGTTCACCGCCGCCGGCGTGGGGCGCATCCCCGAGGACCGGCACGCCGGGGTGGTGGGTGAGTTGAGCGTGGCGGAGAACCTGGCGCTGGAGTATTTGGAGGAGTTCGCCCGAGGGGGGATGCTGGACCGGGAGGCGATCCGGCGGCACGCCGAGGAACTCATCCAGCGGTTCCAGATCAAAGCCCGTGCCACCGACCGGGCCCGGACGCTCTCCGGGGGCAACCTCCAGAAACTGATCCTGGCCCGTGTCCTCTCCCGCGATCCCAAGGTGGTGTTGGCCTCCCAGCCGACCCGTGGGCTGGATGTGGGAGCAACGGAGTATGTGCGGCAGCAGTTGCTCGCACAGCGGGCGAGGGGAGCGGCGGTCCTGCTGATCTCGGAGGACCTCGATGAGATTCTAGCCCTCTCGGACCGGATCGCCGTGATGTACGAAGGGGAGATCGTCGGCGTGTTGCCGGCCCAGGATGCGGATCCGGAACGGTTGGGATTGATGATGTCCGGCGCAGTCAAAGAGAGGCAAGGTGCCTATGCTGAGGTTTAAGATCGAGAAGACCGGGGCGCCCGTCTGGATGCGCTCGCTGATCCCCGTCTTTGCACTTTTGGTCACGTTTCTTATCACCTCAGGGTTGATCCTGTGGGGGCAGGCAAACCCGATCCAGGCCTATTATTATTTTCTCATCGCCCCCCTCACCAGCCGGGTCAGCGCGCTGGAGGTACTGGTCAAGTCGACGCCGCTGATCCTCAGCGGCGTGGCGGTCACCTTCGCCTTCGTCGCTGGATACTACAACATTGGGGCGGAGGGGCAACTGTACGCCGGCGCCATCGCTGCAGCCTGGCTGGGGACGGTGCTGGGGGGGCTGCCCCCCGCGCTGGCGATCCCTATTATGCTGCTCGGTGGTTTCATCGCCGGGGCCCTCTGGGCGCTGACCCCCGCTCTGTTGCGGGTCAAACTGGCGGTGGACGAGGTGGTGACGACGTTGCTTCTGAACTCGGTGATGCTGTTCATCGTCAGCGCGCTGCTCAACGGCCCGTGGCGGAGCCCTGTCTCCGGATGGCCCCAGTCGCCGGAGATCGCGCCCTCCACGGTGTTGCCCAAACTGATCCCCCGCTCGCGGCTCCACCTGGGGTTCGTTGTGGCGGTCCTTTCGGTGGTGGTGTTGTGGTTCGTCCTCTCCCGCACCGTCTTCGGTCTGAAGATGCGGGCCGCCGGGCTGGGGCGGGAGGCCGCCCGCTTCGCGGGGGTGAACGTGGGGCGGACGATGCTCATCGCCGCGCTGATCAGCGGGGGGATCGCCGGGATCGTGGGGGTCTCGGAGGTGGCGGGGATCCACTTCCACCTCATTGAGGAGATCTCCCCTGGCTACGGCTACACCGGCATCCTCATCGCCACGCTGGGCGCGCTCAACGCCTGGGGGGTTGCCGCTGCTGCCCTCTTCTTCGGTCTGATCGACACGGGCACGCAGACCCTCAGCCACGCGATGGGCGTGCCCATCTACCTGGGTGAGGTGACCCAGGCGACGATGCTCCTGGTCACTTTGGCGATGCTCCTCCTACAGAACTACCGCATCCGGAGGGTGTGATGGATACCTTCCTGGTCAACCTGATTGCCGCGACGTTGCGGGTCGCCACGCCGCTGCTGCTGGCGGCCATCGGAGAGACGTACATCGAGCGGGCCGGGGTGCTCAACCTGGGCATCGAGGGGATGATGTTCTTCGGCGCCTTCGTCGGCTTCTTCGTCGCCGATGTGACGGGCTCCCTCTGGCTGGGATTCTGGGTCGCTGTCCTCAGTGGGGTCCTGAGCGGGCTGCTGATGGCCCTCTTTTCCGTGACCTTTGGGGTCAACCAGCACGTCTCCGGCCTGGGGATCACGCTGCTGCTGGGTGGACTCTCGTTGTTCGCCTTCCGCTTGAAGTACGGGGGGCGCTCTGTGCCGCCCTCCATCGAGCCGTTTCCCCAACTTTCCCCCTTCAAGGATGTTCCAGTCCTGGGCACGCTGTTCGAGCAGTACCTCTTTACTTACGTCGCTTTCCTGGTCATCGTCCCTCTCGCCTGGTGGCTCCTTTACCGGACCAGTTTCGGTCTCAACATCCGGTCGGTGGGGGAGAACCCGGAGGCCGCCGACGCCGCCGGGGTCAATGTCTTCCTTATCCGGTACATCACCCTGGCCATCGGCGGAGGGCTGATCGCCGCTGGTGGGGCGTTCCTCTCCCTGGCCCAGCTGGGCGCCTTCACCCACGGCATCGTCTCCGGCCGGGGCTGGGTGGCCCTCGCGCTGGTCATCTTCGGCAACTGGGACCCGGTCAAGGTGATGTGGGGCGCGTTGATCTTCGGTGGGACCTTTGCCCTGCAGTTGCGGCTCCAGGCGATGGGGCTGAACCTTCCCATCCCCTACGAGACCTTCCTGGCGTTGCCCTACGTCGTGACCATCGTCGCGCTGGTCATCGCCGGGCGGAACGCGACCTACCCGGCCGCGCTGCTGAAGCCGTATCGACGGGAATAACCTGCCCCTTGCCTATTGTCTCCCGTTCCTCTGCGACTCTGCGGCTCTGTGACATGGGGCTGGGTGATTGGGGGTGAGGGGAAAATTTCAGAGATACCTAAGGAGGAAGGATGGATTCGCACGAACTGAACCAGGAGTTGCTGCGGCGGCGGGAGGAGGTCCGCCAGGGCGGAGGACCCAAGGCGATCGAGAAGCAGCACGCCAAGGGGAAACTGACCGCCCGGGAGCGGATCGACCGGCTGCTCGACCCCGGCAGTTTCCAGGAGGTGGATCCCTACATCACGCATCGCCACACCGCCTTTGGGCTGGACAAGAAGCGGTTCCCCGGCGACAGCGTGGTGGTCGGATTCGGCAAGATCGACGGGCGAAAGGTGGCCGTGGCGTCGCAGGACTTCACGGTCATCGGCGGCTCCTTCTCCGAGGTTCACGCCCAGAAGGTCTGCAAGGTGCTGGACCTGGCGATCGAGGCCGGTACGCCGGTGGTCTTCCTGAACGACTCGGTAGGGGCCCGGATCCAGGAGGGGGTCTGGAGCCTGGCCGGGTACAGCGAACTCTTCTGGCGCAACACCCAGGCCAGCGGCGTCATCCCCCAGATCAGCGTGATGCTCGGGCCGTGCGCTGGTGGGTCGGTCTACTCCCCCGGCCTGACCGATTTCATCATCATGACCGAGCGGATCAGCCACATGTTCATCACCGGCCCGCAGGTGATCAAGACGGTGACGGGGGAGGAGGTGGACTTCGACACGCTGGGTGGGGCGCAGACCCACGCGTCGGTCAGCGGCGTGGCTCACTTCGTGGCGGGCGACGAGGACGAGGCGTTCGCCATCACCAAGCGGCTGCTCAGTTACCTCCCCTCCAACAACGCCGAGCGACCGCCCCGCGTGGAACCGAGCGACGATCCGACCCGGGCCGACCCGGCGTTGGACACCCTCGTGCCGCCGGAGGGGAGCCAATCCTACGACATCCGGGAGGCGATCAACCGCATCTTCGACCTGGGGAGTTTCTTCGAGGTCCACGCCCGCTTCGCCCCCAACGCCGTGGTGGGGTTCGCCCGGCTGAACGGGGAGGTGGTGGGCGTGATCGCCAACCAGCCCGCCTACATGGCCGGCGTGCTGGACATCAACGCCTCGGACAAGATCGCCCGCTTCATCCGGTTCTGCGACGCCTTCAACATCCCGTTGGTCACCTTTGTGGACTGCCCCGGCTTTATGCCCGGCACGGTGCAGGAGCACGGCGGCATCATCCGCCACGGGGCCAAGATCGTCTTCGCCTATTCGGAGGCGACGGTCCCCAAGATCGCCGTCGTCACCCGGAAGGCCTACGGCGGGGCCTACATTGTAATGAGCAGCAAGTACATCCGCACCGACCTGGTCTACGCCTGGCCCACGGCGGAGATCGCCGTGATGGGGGCCGAGGGGGCGGTCAATATCCTCTACCGAAAGCAGTTGGCCGAGGCGGAGGATCCGGACGCGCTGCGGGAGCAGTTCGTCGCTGAGTTCCGCAAGCAGTTCGGCAGCCCCTACTCGGCGGCGGCCAGCGGCCATGTGGACGACGTGATCCTGCCCAGCGAGACGCGGGCGAAGTTGGTGGCCGCGCTCGACTTCCTGCGGGACAAACAGGCGACGACGCTGCCGAAGAAGCACGGCAACATCCCGCTCTAAGGGGGAGGAGGAATCGATGGATGACCCCCTGACCATATCGTTGATCATCAGTGGAATCGGCATGGCGCTGCTGTTCGCCGCGTTGTTCGTCCTCTACGGCTTGATGTACCTGATGACGGCGGTGATCAAGGACCGGCCGGCGGCGGCAGTCCCCGTTGAGGAGGAACCGGCGGAGGAGCCGGACGAGGCGAAGCGGAGGGCGGCGGTCATCGCTGTCGCCCTGGCCCGCGCCGAGCGGGAGACCTTCGCCATTGGCGCGCCGCCGGAGGAGGTCAGCCCCTGGTGGGCCCTGCACCTCCACCGGCAACTGACGAACAGAATCTCACCGAGGAGTGGTCGATGAAAGCGTATCGGATCACTTTGGAAGATCGCACGTTCCACGTGAAGGTGCTGGACGACCCGCGTCAGGACGAGGTGCGGGTGGAAGTGGATGGAGAGGTCTTCACCGTGGGGGTGGAGCCGGTGGTGGAGGAGGTGGCCCCGGTGGTGACCGAGGCAGCGCCCGCGCCTGTGCCGTCGGCCCCTGCCGCGCCCACGCCCGCCCCCGAGGCAGCCTCCGAGAAGACGGTCACCGCTCCCCTCCCCGGCATCATCAAGTCCATCGTCGTCCGGCCCGGCCAGCAGGTCAAGTTCAACGATGAATTGCTGGTCATCGAGGCGATGAAGATGGACAACGTCATCCGCGCGCCGCGCGATGGCACCATCGGCACCATCCTCGTCACCGAGGGCCGCCAGGTGGCCTACGGCGAGCCCCTGCTGGAGTTCGCGGACTAAAGGAGGGGAACCGTGGGAGGGATCGATCTGAGCGGGCTGGTCGGCGGCCTGCTGAGCATCACCTGGCAGCAGGCGGTGATGGTGGCCGTCGGCGCGTTCCTGATGTACCTGGCGATCGCCAAGGAGTACGAGCCGACGCTGCTTCTGCCCATCGGCTTCGGCTGCATCCTGGGCAACCTCCCCGTCTCCGCCTACGTTATGGGGCCGGAGGGGATGTTCGGGGTGCTGAAGCGGGCCGGCATCGACACGGAGTTGTTCCCCCTGCTCATCTTCCTGGGCGTGGGGGCGATGATGGACATGCGGCCTCTGCTCAGCCAGCCGATCTTCGTCCTGATGGGCGCGATGGGCCACCTGGGGATCTTCGCCACGATGGTCGTGGCGGTGATGCTGGGCTTCAACCTGGCCGAGGCGACCGCCATCGGCGTCATTGGCGCCATCGACGGGCCGACGGTCATCTACGTCGGCTCCAAACTGGAGCACCTCTTTGAGACGCCGGGGCTGGCGGCGGCGGTGGCGGTGACCGCCTATTCGTATATGAGCCTGGTCCCGATCATCCAGCCGCCCTTGATGCGGCTCTTCACCACCAGGCGGGAGCGGGCGGTGCGGATGGAGTACACGCCGCGGCCGGTCTCCAAGACGGCGGTGATCCTCTTCCCCATCGTGGTGACGCTCCTGGCGGCGGTCTTCCTGCCCCAGGCGGCCCCCCTCATCGCCACCCTGATGCTGGGGAACCTGATGAAAGAGTCGGGCGTGGTGGAGGGGCTGAGCCGGACCGCGCAGGAGGCGATCACCAACACTGCTACCCTGTTCCTGGGTTTGACCATCGGCTCGATGATGCAGGGGGCGAGTTTCCTGAACCTGGGCACGCTGAAGGTGCTGGGGTTGGGGCTGGTGGCCTTCGCGCTGGACACCATCGGCGGGCTACTGTTCGGGAAGTTCGTCTACCTGATCTCCGGTCGGAAGATCAACCCGCTGGTGGGCGGGGCGGCCATCAGCGCCTTCCCGATGAGCGGCCGGCTGGCCCAGCAGGTGGCGCTGGAGGTGGACAACCAGAACTTCATCCTGATGCACGCCTTAGGGGCCAACACCGCCGGGCAGGTGGCCTCGGTCATCGCGGCCGGCGTGTTGATGGCGATGGTGTTCCCGTTGTTGGGAGGGCCGTGATCTGCCGTTAGGTTCGACGTAGCCGCTGGGTCAGGCCCCTTCCCCCGGTTGCAATGGGGGAGGGGCCTATTTTTTGTGCCGTGGGCCCGGCGTCTATCCACCGCGGAGGCGCGGAGGGCGCAGAGTATAAGGTGTTTTTTCCTCCTTCTCTCTGCGTCCTGGCGGTGAGATGTGATTCGGTGGGATTGTCGCCGGTTTCTGTCTGAATATAATTGACGCAAATATCTTGGCGCCCATCCGTGTTGCGTTCTTTGCAACGCGCTCCCTCTATCCTGGGGATGAATCCCAGGATGGAGGTACGGAGGGATGGGCTTCTGGAGCAGGAAGAGGGCGGAGTTCGAGGAGATGGATCGGCTCATTCGGGAGAATCCTGGCATTCGGCCGGCGGAGTTGGCCCGGCGGTTGGGGGTTCACCGGTCGACGGTCCAGCGGCGGCTTCCGGCGCTGGAGGAGGCGGGGTATCTCTACAGCGAGGACGAGCGGGGTGGCCTGTGGCCGTTCCGGAGGATAAGGCGGTGAGAGAGGGTGCCGCTGTTGCGGGATTTGGGACCGGGGTCCGTATAATAGGCAGTAGAACGCAACGCGTGCGCAAGGGAGGTATGGTATGGAGCGAGGCACCAGGAAGGCCGAGCGGCTGTTGCAGATCGAAGCACTGTTGCTGGCCCATCCGGAGGGGTTGACCCAGGCGGAACTCGCCCGTCGGTTGGGGGTCCACCGTTCCACCATTCATCGGTATTTGCCCGACCTCACCTACCGCTTCGCCGTGTATGAAACGGAGGACGGTCGGTTGGTCATCGATCGGGACCAGTACCTGACCAACGTGCGGCTCACCCTGCACGAGGCGATGGCGTTGCACCTGGCGGCGCGGATGATGTCCACCCGGACGGATCGACACAATCCTCACGCCGCGTCGGCGTTGCGGAAGTTGGGGGTGGCGCTGGAGCGACTGGCCCCGCTGGTCGGGCGGCACCTGCGGATCTCGGCCGACGTGATGGACGACGCGGCGCGACGGCACGACCCGGTCTATCTGGAGGTGCTGGAGACGTTGACCCGGGCATGGTCGGAAGGGCGGAAGGTGCGAGTGTGGCACCAACACGAGGAGACGCGGAAGGTCTTTGAGTATGTCTTTGCCCCCTACTTCATCGAGCCGTACCCTGTTGGGCAGACCACCCACGTCATCGGCTGGCGGGAGCCGCCGGGCGCGGTGCGCACCTTCAAGATCGAGCGCATCCAGCGGATCGAGATGCTGGACGAGCGGTACGAGGTCCCTGCCGACTTCGATCCACGCGAGCACCTAGCGGACGCTTGGGGGATCTGGTACACCGACGCGGAGCCGGTGGAGGTGGTGTTGCGCTTTCACCCGCGGGTGGCCCATCGGGTGCGGGAGACCCGCTGGCACTGGTCCGAGCGGATCGAGGAGCAGCCGGACGGCAGCCTCATCTGGCGGGCGCGGATCGCCGAGCCGCGGGAGATGTTGCCCTGGATCCGGGGGTGGGGGGCGGACGTGGAGGTGGTGGAGCCGAGGGAGTTGCGACGTGAGTTGATGCGGGAGGCCAAGCGGCTGATGCGAGTTTATGGCCTGGAAACCAGCGGTGCCCAGGCGGATGAGGACTACGACGACCGGCGTGCCAGGGAACTCTTCCGGGGGTGAGCGGATGGATCTGTACGAGTACCAGAAGCGCGTTGCTCGCCGCCTGCGCGAGCGTAAGAGCGTCGTATTGCAGGCTCCGACGGGGTCCGGAAAGACGCTGGCGGCGCTGTGGCCTTTCTTCGAAGCGTGGGATCGGAACCAGCCGAGCGCGTTCCCCCGCCAGTGCTTGTACGTTGTCCCGATGCGGGTGCTGGCGAACCAATTTCTCTCCGAAACCCGGTGGCTTATTAGGGAGAGACTGTTGCTGGCCGAGGTTCCCCGGGTGACCATTCAGACAGGTGAACATCCTCACGACCCGTACCTGATGGGCGATCTGGCGTTCGCTACCCTCGATCAGGTGCTCAGCAGCGCGCTGGGGGTACCATACAGTCTTCCCATAAGCAAGGCGAATGTCAACGTGGGGGCCGTGCTGGGTTCCTACCTGGTCTTCGATGAGTTTCACCTGTTCCCACCGCAGGCGCGGAGGGCTACTTTGCACCTGTTGAGCCTCTTCGGTCGGATTGCCCCGTTCTTGCTGATGACGGCCACTTTCTCTCGTCCGATGCTGGAGGAGGTAGCGGAGTTTCTGGGTGCCGTGCCGGAGTTAGTGCCTGAAGGGGAAGTGGAGTGGATCGAGTCTCGAGGAGGAAAGTGGCCTCGCCGTGAGCGCCGGTTCCACGTGCGGGGGGAGGTCCTTTCCGCCGATGCTGTACTGGCAGCGCACGACCGGCGCACGCTGGCGGTCTGCAACACGGTGGACCGAGCGATGGAGTTGTACCGGGGCCTGGTGAAACAGGGGTGCCGGCCGGTCCCGGTGGATCATCCCGGTCTGGAGCCGATCTACGAGCGGTTGCGCCAGGCGGATACGCCGGAGGAACATCAGGGGGTATTGGAGGAGGGTGTGGCATGGTTGCGGGAGCGGATGGCAGATGCGCCGGAGGGTACGTCGTGGGTGATGCTGCTCCACAGCCGATTCGAGCGGCCCCATCGGCAACTCAAGGAGGCGTTCCTGCGGGCTGAGTGCGGTCCTCGGGAGGAAGACAGCCGGGGTTGGGAGATCTCGCGCCTCCTGGTTGTCGGTACCCAGGTGGTGGAGGTGGGGTTGGACGTCACCAGCCAGGCGCTGCACACCGAACTGGCCCCGGCAGCCAGCGTGATTCAACGGGCCGGGCGGTGTGCGCGTTACCCCGGTGAGAGGGGGGAGGTGTTCGTGTACCAGGTGCCGGAGGAGGATGGTCGGCCCCGATATGTGCCTTATGAGGAAACGGAGGTATGTGAGCGCACCTGGGAGGCTCTGCAAGAGCGCGATGGCGAGATCCTGCGCTTCACCGACGAACAGGCGGTGGTGGATTTCGCCCACGGCGAGGCCGACCGACGGCTGTTGCGGGAGATGCGGGAGGACGCCGGGCGCACCTGGATGCTGATCACCGATGCGCTGACGTTGGGGGAGACCGGCGTTCGTCCGGAGTTGATCCGGAGCGTGGACAGTCGCACCCTCATCGTCTACGATGCGCCGGACGGAACGACAGAGGAAAGCCCGTTTCGGTACGAGGGGTTCTCCCTGTGGCACGGCACGCTGCGGGGGGCGGTGAAGGGGTTGTTGAAGCGGGCCGAGGAGGTAGGGCTGCCGTGGGCTTTGCGGTGTCCGATCCCGGTGCGGGAGGAGGAGGAAAGCCGGACCCCGATGGCGTATCGGTGGGTCGACGTGGTGAGTCCTGAGGATGTTTCCTCTGCGCTTTTGTTTGCTGTTCATCCGCGACTGGTAGCCTACGACGCGGCCCAGGGGTTTCGGCTGGGGGCGGAGAGCGATGGAAGGTATAGATCGCCGGAGGTGCGGCGGCGGAGGAAGGGCGAGGAGACGTATACCTACGCGCTGGAGTCCTACGCCGAGCATGTCGCCAAGATGCGGCGGGTGTTCGAGCGCCGGTTCCGGGACCGGTTGGCGTGGGTGGAGGCGCAACTGGCCCGATTGGAAGGCACGTGGCACCTGCCGCCTGGGCTTTTGGAGCAGGCGACGCGGTTGGTGCTGGCCCTTCACGATGTGGGCAAACTGCAGGTGGAGTGGCAGGAGTGGGCAGCGAACTATCAGAAGCGGGTGTCCGGCGTGGAACCGCCGTTCTTAGTGGCCCATACGTGGAGCGAAACGGAGGAGCACCGTCGAATCGCGCGGGAGGTTCACCCGAAGCGGCCCAACCACGCGGGCGAGGGAGCGCTTGCGTCAGCCCGCATCCTCTGGGAGGCGCTGGAGGGGAAGCACCACCGGCCGCTCTATCTGGCAGCCGTGACGGCCATCGCCCGTCATCACAGCCCTTTTCTGGACGAGGCATCGCCATATCGTCTGCACCCGCAGGCAGAAGGTGCGGTCGCGGAGGCGCTAGAGGCTGTCGGTGGTGCGGATTGGCGAGCTTGGGTGCAGTGGCTGCTTCGGGAGAACCGAGTCCCGAATTTGAAGAAGCGGCTGTTGCCAATGCCGTCCGACGAGGCATCTTGGAAGGCCTGGGTGTTGTATTTTGTGATGGTGCGGGTCTTGAGATTAAGTGATATGCTATCGCAGGAATAGGGCTATCCCATCATTGTAGCCCTCAACGAAGCAGGAGGAGGCCCAATGTCTAGGAGAAACGAGTGGAGAAGACGGTCTATTCGTCTGAGAGGATACGATTACAGCCAGCCGGGTGTCTATTTCGTGACCCTATGCACGCACAATCGGGAATGCCTGTTCGGCGAGATCGTCGATGGTGAGATGCGGTTGAACGAGTTGGGGCAGGTCGTTCGGGAGGAATGGTTGCGGTCGGCGGAGATCCGCCGCGAGATCGTGTTGGATGCGTTCGTGATAATGCCGAACCATTTACACGGCATCGTCATCATCACGGACGACGGCGGTGCAGGGGCGCACGGCGATGTAGGGGCGCACGGCGATGTAGGGGCGCACGGCGATGTAGGGGCGCACGGC
>DUEL01000038.1 GCA_011192125.1 Thermoflexia bacterium | reverse complement strand
CGTGCGGGTCGGCGTGGGGGTGCGGGTGTTGGTGGGCGTGGGCGAGGGCCCCGGCGTGTTGGTCGGCGTGGGCGTGATGGGCGTCGGCGTGGCCGTCGGCGGGCGCGGCGTCGGTGTGGCGGTCGGCACGGCGGTGGGCCGCGGCGTAGGTGTGGGCGGCGGTGCCTGACCACCGCACACGTCGAAGGAACTGACCAGCAGCGTATACAGCGGCTGCCGTGGCGCGCCGTGGAAGGTATCCTGGTCGTCCGCATCCATCACGCGGACGTAGATGTAGTACCGGCCGTTGAGCACCGGCCGACCATCGGGCCAGGTGTTGGGTAGCGGCCCCACGATCGTGACGCCGCTCGGCAGCGCGCTGATCTGGCTAGAGGTCAAGTAGAGCCAATCCCGTTGCCATCTGTGGCTGCTGTCGTACGGCACGGCCAGGTTTCGATACCCATCCCGGCTGTTGGGGCCGACGATCCAGACAGCGACCTCCTGGATGCCGGTGCCGTGCGGCGTGCCGACTCCGCCGTCGTCCAGGTCCCAGGTCTCCAACCGCAGCCGGATCGGCTCACCGGTGTCGATGCAGTTACCTGGAGCAGGCGGCGGGGCGTAACTGTACGGCGCGGCGTTGGCCGGGCGGACGTAGTAGGGCTCGGGGTAGGCGTGGGAGGTCTGGTACGGCGGGTAGTAGGAGAGTTCGTCGGCCACCGGAGCCGGAGAATACAGCCGGATCGCCGGGCCTGCCCGCGCCTCGTCGATGGTGATCCAGCAGGAGCCCATCCCGCCTTCGAAATCGAAACGGAGTTGCGTCGGCCCCAGGTAGGTGAAGGAGGCCGGGTGGATGATATTGCCACCCAACGCGTAGCGACGGTGCCAGTCGTCGTAGAACCAGTGGTGGCTGTAGGCGATGTAGGTGGACGGTGGGGCCATCCGCCGACCGTTGGGATCCCACGGATTGGGCGGGATATTCAGGATCCGCCCGATGTCCGGGTACGTCAGGCCGCGCATGTCGAAGGAGAAGAGACGGGTGTCCCCCGGATCGATCCGGCGGCTGCTCTCACTCCGCCATCCGCTGGTCACGTGCCAGGGGTTGACACGGCCGTCCCCGTAATGGGCGGTGTTACGCGATCCGCTCATCGTCCACCGACTGATGCGATCCACATAGGGATTGTTGTAGAAACCGTCCAGCCAGCCGTTCTCCCCCCGCGGCCAGTAGAGATAGAGTTCGTTAAGGACGGCCGGGTAGAAGGAGGTATTGGTGATGGCACCGGTGAAAGCGTCTCGGTAGACGTCCGAATCATAGACGGCAAGGAAGGGAAGGTCGTTCTCATAGTCAAGGGCTTCATCGCAGTTGAGACTTTCGACCTCCACGCGGAAGGGGACCACGAGGAGGGTGAAAAGTCGATCCAGGCCGTTGACGTCGTCCCGGTCCATCACCCGGATGTAGAGGTAGTGGGTGCCGCTGATGACCCAACTGCCGTCCGGCCATTGCCGGTCGCTCAGATCGACGGTCAACTGGTAAGGCGGCGAGGTCAGGTAGTACCAGTCGCGCGTGCGGCGGCCGCGAAGGAGGTTGTAGTTCGGTCCGTCGGAGCGACCGTAGTTCTCCGGCAGGTTCTCCGGCCCTTCGACCCAGAGGGCGACCTCGCGGATACCCGCGCCGTTGGGAGCACTGTCGCCGAAGTCCCGGTCGAAAGCGGTGACGTCGATGACCAGCGTGTCGGTGATCGGGTCGCCGCCGAGGGTCACCGGAACGCCGACCTCGCTCACCAGGTGGGACGGACGCATCAGGTAGTGCCTCTGTCCGTCGGTGCCGGGGATGGGCAGTTCGCCGGAGACGGCGGGGGAGTTCAGTCGGACGTAGGGACCCTTCTGGTAGTTGGTAAACTCCACCAGACAGTGGCTGTCCCCTCCGTCGGCGTCGAACGTCCACCAGGTCTGCACGCGGAACTGGTCCGGGTGGAGGATGTTGTCGTTGAGGTCGTCGCTGCTGCTGGAGGGGTTGTAGCCGCTGACGGTCGACTCCAGCACCCGCGTCCGCTCCGGTGCGAGCGGCAGCCCCATCGCCCGCAGGTCCGGCGTCTGCTCGTAGTCGAAGTCGAACCGGAGCCAGTGGGGCTCGTCGGGCCACAGGGTGCGAGAGCTGCTCCGGCTGGTCCATGTGACACTCCACGGACTGGAGGTGCTGCTCCCGCCATGGATCCAAGAGTTGCTCGAGTTACTGGGCATATAGACGTCGTCCACCCGAGCCGAGTCGGGGTACATCTCCTCATCGGGCCAGTAGATGGTGAACTGGTCGAGCCACACCCGGTAGCCGCTGGTGTTGACGACCTCTCCGGTGGTCAGCCATTCGTGGTAGGCTCCGAACGTGTCGTGCCCGAAGCGGACCAGGTGGTCGGAGGGCACGGTCAGCGAATCGCAGGTGGGAGGCACGTTCGGCCCCCGGGCGGAGACGACGCACTGGTAGCCGAAGGCGGTCTCCAGGGTGACCTGCATCTGGAACTCGTAGGGGTTGTAGCGGTAGACGTTGTCGGAGTAGTCCAGGTCGATGCGCCGGGCGTCGCTGTGACCCGGCAGGGTGCGGATGTCCTCCGAGTCGCTGACGAAGGAACTGACCACCGCCGGGGGGTCGGAGAAGTTGCCATAGTGGAGGTAGACGGTCTCGTTGGGGTTCCAGCGGCGCATCCGGATGTAGTTGAGGTAGCGGGGGTACCCGTCGACCTTGGGCCAGTCGATCTCCAGTTGAGTGATCTGGAACTGGTAGGGGGTGTTGTTCTGAATCATCCAGTCGGCGTTGTCGCTCTCGCGGAAGCCGTTCCACCAGAGCTGGATGTCCTCACAGTTAGGCTCCACGCAGATCTCGAAGGACCGCACCACAGAGGTCTGCTGGCCGTCGTTGTCGGTAGCGATGACATGGAGCGCGTAGTTGCCAGGGATGACCGGCTCTCCGCTGGGCCACAGGTTATCGGAGAGGTCGATGGATTGGCAGGGGGCGTCCCCTCCTGTGCCGCAGTAGGCCGGTTCCAGATCGGTGTACTCGTAGACGTTGTTGCCGAGAGGATCCTCGATCCAGAAACGGACGCTGACGATGCCCGCGCCGTCGTGGACAGCCGGGTTGCAGTTCTCACCGGCGTCGTCGGGGTCGCACGCCTGGGCGTGCATCGTCAGGGTCGTGTCGATGCAGGAGCCACCCTCAGGCGGTTGGAGGACGTTGACGATGGGAGGTTCGGGCGGTGCCTCTGGGATCTCCATCACGGGTGGGAGGTTGATGACGCGCTGCGGTCGGAAGATCTCCACAACCATCTCCCGTGTCGACTGGAGGGGGAGATACTGCCGTCCGTTGAGGGCCAGGCCCTGGAGGGGGGTGATCAAGGGATGGTTGAAGGCCAGGCCTACGATCACCCGGTCGTTGGGTGCACCGGCGTCGTCCTCAAAGTACTCGTCGCCCGTGTTGCGTAGGACGTCGGGGTCGACGATGCAGGCGTGCGGTCGGCCGCTGGCCTGGGTGATGTCGTAGACCGCCTCGCGGTCGAAGACATGGCCGCGGGTGCTGCAGACGGTGACGTGGAACCAGCCGCGGGCGGTGGGATCTCCGTCCAGCCCCTGGTTGAAGTCGTTGTTGCGGATGATGTCGCCGGAGACCGATTCGTCGATCATCAGGCTCAAGGCCGCGTTCCGCGCGGTCTCACGGATAGAATAGAGGCGGGCGGCGTCCTGCAGGCGGGCGCTGACCGTCTGGTAGAACCACTGGTTCTCGGGGTTGGACGGATCGATGCCGGGGGCGTCGGCCGGGACCTCGCAGTCGGCCCGACCGTCGGCCAGGTCCCAGGCGGCGTAGGAGTAGGGAGCGGGGGGTGGATCGTTCTCGTCCAGTAGGGCGGCGACCTCGCTACAATACGCCTCGTTGTACTGACCGGTGGCCGCGTACCGGGCCGCCTCGCGGGCGGCGTGCTCCAGCGTCAGCCAGGCGTGGAAGGCGGCCCCGAACTCGATGATGCCGAAGAGAAGGAGCAACAACACAGGCAGGATCAGGGCGAATTCGACCAACGTCTGGCCCAACCGCCCCTTCCGCCGATTCAGCCGATCACCTAGCCCCTTCATCGCCTTACTCATACCTCACCTCCTGGCCTGCGCGGCCGGACTACCGACTGATGCGGCTGAAGATCCGGCTGGCGATGGCCTCGAACACGTCCTCCAGGTGGGCCGGGTCTGGGGCATAGTAGTAGTTGCCGCAATCGGTCCCCGGAGGGGGCATCGGATCCGGCTCCGAACTCCAGTAGAAATCGCTGCCGCAAGGGGCCGTCTCATTGTTCCCGTCGTCGGTGACGTCGGCGATGTACCTCAACAATCGCTCACCGGCGTCCGCCCGGCCCCTCCTGGCGTTGGTGACCAGTCGACCGAAGCCGATGGTGAAGACGGTGATCTGCTCGGCGGCGGCCAGATCGGCCGCGTCCCGGGCGTAGTCATCGGCGTCGTAACAATCGGGCAGGTAGACATCGCCAAGGTTGGTGTACCAGGGACGGTCGCAGGATTCGTCGGACGGGCAGTGTCTGCTGACCGTGGTGGTCAGCACGTCGGTGGTCCCGTCGGGCAGTTCGGGATCCCGACAACGGGGGGAGAACCACCGTTCGTCACGACCGTCGCTTCCGGGCACCGGACAGACGTACCCTCCCGCTGGCGGAGGGCCGGAGGGACACGTGTACCAGCCGTTCTCGTCGGCGGCGACGTCGGTAGCGTTGGCCGCCCCGTCGCTGAGAAGAACGATGACCCAGATGCCGATCTCCCGGTTGCCGTTGTTGACCAGTTCGGCGACCGCTTCCCGGAGCCCGCCGCCGATGTTCGTGCTGGTCCATTTGTAGTAGTTGTCCGACCAGGGGTTGGTGGGGGTGTAATCACAGTCGGGATCGAACTCCCACTTGGCCGGCTTGACGTAGACGTGGAGAAGATCGTTGTTGGCGATGGCGTCCAGCACCGCCTGGCGGGTCGTCGTCAGCGGGATGACCACCCCGCTGGAGGGGGTGATGGTCATATAGACCGTCTTCGTGATGGTCTCGGTGCCCGAGGTGACGGTGCAGGTAGCGATGTCCACCGACTGGGTCAGAACCGGCGTCTTGTCCAGATGGTAGACACCGACCCAGTCCACCTGGTCCCGCATGCGGGCGGCGAACTCCCAGGCGGCGCTGCGCACGTCCTCAAAGGGGCTGCACCACCCTTCGGTGGAGCAGGCCTTGATGCATTCGTAGAAAGTGTAGAACTGTCGCCCGTGGGCCGTACGGGGATACGCGCTGGCGTAGGGCGGGCAGGCGTCGGGGTCCTCCTGTTCGGTGACGATGCCGTCCCCGTTCTCGTCCACCCCGTACGCCATCGACTCGGACGTGTCGATCAGGATGACCATCTGAAGCACGGCGGCTTCCGCCTCGCTCTGGGCCCAGAGGGTGATCTGATCCCGGCCGACCAGCCGCAGGAAGACCAACCGGACGGGAAGCCACGCCATCACCCGCACGTGCTTGCGAGGCGGGTCGAGCGGGCTGGCGCAGAGGGTCTCCCCGCCAGTCGGGTCGTTCTGGAGGTGGACGGTGTCATCGCGGGGGATGTGGGGATAGAATGTCTGCCCCAGCAGATCGGTGAGCGGGGGACCCAGGTCCGTAGGATCGTCCAGGTTCCGGTTGTAATCGCACCAATAGACGCGGGCGTTCTCCAGCCCGGGCAACTGAATCTGGAGCGTCTCCAGGACGGCGTTGTACATATCGTCGATGGTGCGTCCCTCCCGGTACTGGTTGACAGCGCTGACGGAGGCAGCGTCCACGGCTCGCCGCAACCGGTTGTAGGAGACGTAGATGAGGGCCGCGTCGGTGGTCAGACCGACGAAGAGGAGCAACGTGATGAAGGCGAGGGCGACGATGATGATCGCCTGCCCTCCCTGGGGACGGGGGAAGAAGCGGTTTCGCAGCCTACCGATCCACCGTCGCATTCTACCCCTCCTCTGCTCACCGGCCTACTTGGGCTCCGCCGCGCTCACCGGGAAGATGGCGTACGGGCGGGTGGGGATGGGGTTGGGGATGATCTCGCCGATGGTGAAGAGACCGGTGAAGTGGGGCACGGCGTGGAAGATCTCGACGATGACGAAGGCGGTCGCCGGAGCCTCCTCCCGCAGCCGCTGGGTCAGCGTGTCGTTGTCGAACTCGCTGTGACGGACCCCGAAGAGGGACCAGGAACGACAGTTCACGGTCTGGGTGATAGTACAGGTCGGATTGGCGTCACCGTCGTCCGCCCCCTTGAAGTGGTAATCCCGATCGAACGGATGCTTGTGGGCAGGAAGCGGCCATCGCTGCACGATCTGACCGTTCCTCACCCCGACGACGGTGATCACGATGTCGTCCTGGTTGACGGCCCAGTCCAACCGCCCCAAGGGGATGTTCTGATAGGCCAGACAGGCCACCTCGTAGTAGAAGTTGGTCGTGTCCCCCTCCTGGCACATCCTCTGGAGTTGGGTAGGGGACATCGACCGGACGTCAGGGAAGGGGTCGTCCGGGTTATGGGCGTCGAAGGGGTACTGGCTGGTGAGTTCGGGGTCGAGGTTGGCGCCAAAGCGAGCAGCCTCTCGCGCGGCATCGTGGAAGATCATATACTCGTTGCCCAGCGCGCCGATCTCCACAATGCCGGCGATGAGGATGAGAAGGATCGGCAGCATGATAGCGGTCTCGACCATGCTCTGACCGCGACCCTGCTGTCCGCGTTCGTACCTTCGCTCGGTGGATGAGTGTCTCGTTCGGGTCTCCATCTCTCTTCATCCAACGCCAACAGCCGCACAACCCCCCTATACCCCTTAGGTCAAGATCGGGTGCGTTGGATTGGTGCGATGGAGTTTTCTCGGGGGGTGCGTTACAATTTCAGCGGTCTATACGATTTAATTCTTTCCTAAATTATATCCAAACCACGTTGCGGTGCAAATAGTACATTGGTACGGGTAGGTTACAATTTGGGAACAACTACAGACTCCCCAAACCGCCGTTCGCTTTACAATTTAGGGGGAAAGGGGTATATTTAGGAACGCATCCCGTCCTGAGGGTGCAATCGAGAGGGATGGAGGAAAGACATGGCGAAAGGGATGGTGATCATCGATGAGGACCGCTGCAAGGGATGCGGTCTATGTGTCAACGTCTGCCCTGTGCACATCCTCCGTCTGGCGGAGGGGCGGTTCAACGCCAAAGGGTACCGCCCCGTCGAGGTGACGGACCCGGAGGCGTGCACCGGCTGCGCGATGTGCGCTACCATCTGCCCTGACGTGGTCTTTACGGTATATCGGCAACGGCGGCGGCCCAAGCAGGCCGCCGTCGCGGCGTAGGAGGGAACCGACGATGGCGAAGGAACTTTGGGAAGGGAACGCTGCCATTGCAGAGGCAGCCATCCGAGCCGGGGTAGAAGCATTCTTTGGCTACCCCATCACACCACAGACCGAGGTGCTGGAGCACTTCTCCAAGCGACTCCCCGAACTGGGGCGGGTCTTCCTCCAGGCTGAGAGCGAGGTCGCATCCATCAATATGGTCTACGGCGCGGCCTGCGCCGGGGCGCGGGTGATGACCTCTTCCTCCAGTCCCGGCATCAGTCTGATGCAGGAGGGCCTTTCCTACATCGCCTGCTCCGAGGTCCCCGTCGTCGTGATCAACATCATGCGCGGCGGTCCAGGGCTGGGCAACGTCCAGCCCTCTCAGGGCGACTATTTCCAGGCGGTGAAGATGGCCGGGCACGGGGACTTCCATCCCATCGTCCTGGCTCCGGCTAACGTCCAGGAGGCCATCGACTACGTGGTGCTGGCCTTCGACCTGGCGGAGAAGTACCGCACCATCGCGATGGTCGTCGCCGACGGGGCCATCGGTCAGATGATGGAGCCGGCCGAGATGCCGCCGATGCGTCCGGTCCGCCCGCCTGAGGAGCGGCCCGACTGGGCGCTGACCGGCGCTCAGGGACGTGAGCCCAATATCATCACCTCCCTCTACCTGGGCGCGGAGAACCTGGAGCGGGTCAACCTGCGGTTGCAGGCCAAACTCAAGGAGATCGCCGCCAACGAGGTCCGCTGGAAGGAGTACAGCACGGAGGATGCCGACCTCCTGCTGGTAGCCTTCGGCACCGTGGGGCGGGTCTGCCAGACGGTGGTGCGGGAGGCGCGCAAAGCGGGGATGAAGGTGGGGCTCCTGCGGCCCGTCACCCTCTGGCCGTTCCCCAGCGGCCGCATCGCCGAGTTGGCTGAGCAGGTGCGGGGCGTCCTGACGGTCGAGATGAACGCCGGGCAGATGGTGGAGGACGTCCGGCTGGCCGTCGAGGGCCGTTGCCCCGTCCGCTTCTACGGACGGATGGGCGGCGTGATCCCCCTGCCTGACGAGATCCTGCCGGAATTGGAGAAATTGGACAAGGAATGTTAGGGGGCTGAGGTTCCAGGTTTCAGGTTTCTCATATCCAGGGCCGACCTGCAATCTGAAACCTCGAGACCTGAAACCGCGTTAGGAGGAACGACATGGCAACGGTCGAGATTCCTGAGGATATGGAACTGGTCTTCAAGTACCCGGAGAGTTTGACCGAGCGGCACACCCACTACTGCCCCGGCTGCACGCACGGGATCATCCATCGGCTGATCGCCGAGGTGATCGACGAGTTGGGCGTGCGGGAGCGGACCATCGGGATCGCGCCGGTGGGGTGCTCGGTGCTGGCGTACTACTACTTCAATATGGACTTCGCCGAGGCGGCCCACGGTCGCGCCCCGGCGATGGCGACGGGTATCAAGCGGGTCAGTCCCGACAGGGTGGTCTTCACCTACCAGGGCGACGGCGACCTGGCGGCCATCGGCACGGCGGAGATCATCCACGCTGCCAACCGAGGGGAGTTGATCACCACCATCTTCGTCAACAACGCCATCTACGGGATGACCGGCGGGCAGATGGCCCCGACGACCCTGCCCGGGCAGGTGACCACCTCCTCCCCCACAGGGCGGGACGTGGAGACGGCGGGCTGGCCGATGCATATGGCGGAACTGATCGGCATCCTCCCCGGCGCGGCCTACGTCACCCGCCAGGCTGTCCTCGACGTGCCGGGCATCCGGCGCACCAAGAAGGCGATCAAACTGGCCTTCCAGACCCAGTTGGCTGGCCTGGGCTTCTCTATGGTAGAGGTCCTTTCCACCTGCAACACCAACTGGCATATGGGGCCGGTCGAAGCGCTGGAATGGGCTAAGGAGCATATGGTCTCCTACTACCCCCTGGGGGATACGAAGATGACCGACGAGGTGCGGGCATTGAAGGAGGGGAAGTAAGGATGCAGGAAGCAGGGCGCAGGATCCAGGAAGAGATCATCATCTCCGGTTTCGGCGGTCAGGGCGCGCTGTTCGCTGGGCAGTTGCTGGCCTATGCGGCGATGGATCAGGGCCTGCACGTGACGTGGATCCCCTCCTACGGCCCGGAGATGCGGGGGGGGAAGGCCCGCTGCACCGTCGTCATCTCCGACGAAGAGATCGGCTCGCCGCTGGTGCGCCGGCCCAGCGCGGCCATCGTCCTGAACATCCCCTCGATGGAGGCCTTCGAACCAGCGGTCAAACCGGGGGGCATCCTGGTCGTCAACAGTTCCCTGGTCCCGCAGAAGAGCGAACGGGACGACATCCACGTCATCTACGTCCCGGCCAGCGACATCGCCAGCGACCTGGGGAACGTTCGCCTGGCCAACGTCGTCTGCCTGGGGGCCCTGATCCAGGCGCTGGGGGTGATCCCGCTGGAGGCCATCGAGCGGGCACTGGATGATCACCTGCCGGAGCGACACCGTAAGTTGCTGGGGTTGAACAAGGAGGCACTGCGGAAGGGCGCGGAGTACGGGGAGCACTGAGAACACTGAAGAGGCTGAAAGTACTGAATTCAGTGCGACCAGCGCATTCAATGCCTTCGGTGAGCAGGGGGAGAGGGCGATGTACAGGAAGGTGGTGGTCCTGCTGGACGGGTCGGAGTTGGCCGAGCAGGTGTTGCCGCACGTGACGGAGATCGTGCGCGGGCGCGACAGCGAGGTCCATCTTCTCTCCGTCGCCCCGCTGGCGGCTCCGCCGATAGCGGTCGCCGTCGACATCTACCCGATCTACGCGACGGCGGAGTTCCTGGCGGCCCAGGAGGCGGAGCGGCAGCGGATCGAGCGGGAGTTGAAGGAATACCTGGCGCAGGTGGCCGACCGGCTCCGCCCCGTGGCCTCCAAGGTCCACACCGTGATCCGCTTCGGTCAGCCCGCGGAGGAGATCCTGGCCTACGCGGAAGAGATCGGGGCCGACCTGATCGCTATGTGCACCCACGGCCGCTCCGGCCTGAGCCGGTGGGTCTACGGCAGCGTGGCCGACAAGGTGCTGCGCGGGGCGAAGTGCCCGGTGCTGCTGGTACGGGTCCGACCGCCGAAGTGAGGAGTTCGATCCCACGAAGGCAATGGCTTGTTCAGAGGACCTCGGATCGGCGATGCACCAGTGCATCCTGGTGCCCCTGGACGGGTCGGAACTGGCGGAATGTGTCCTGCCACACCTGCGCGCCCTCATCCGGCCTGGTCAGACCCGAGCCCACCTCCTTTCGGTCCTGACGACGGGGCTAGGGGATCGGACGGTCGCGCTGCTGACGACCTACCCACCTGGGCTGCAACTCTCCGCGACCGCGACGGCGCGGGCCCGGGTGGAGTTGCGGGCCTACCTTCAGGGCGTCGCCGCACGGGTCCGCGAGTGGGGAGCGACGGTGCGGTACGAGGTCCGAGAAGGAAATCCGGCGGAGGAGATCCTGCAGTACGCGGAGGAAGAGGGGGTCGACCTGATCCTGATGAGCACCCACGGCCTCTCCGGCTTCAGTCGGTGGGTTTACGGCAGCGTGGCGGATCGGGTGCTGCGCGGAGCGCCATGCCCGGTGCTGCTGGTCCGCCCCCAGCCGCCGGAGGGGGAGTGAAAACCACAGAGATGCACAGAGGGCTCAGAGGGACAATCCTCCGGAGCGAGCTCCGTGCCCCCTGTTGCTTCTCTGTGGTGGGAGCAGAAATCCGGTTGAGAAAGAGGTGACTCCAAGATGAACATCGGTATTCCAAAGGAACGACGGGATCTGGAGATGCGGGTGGGGCTGACCCCCTACGGGGTTCGGTTGCTCAGCCACGCCGGGCATATCTGTTACGTAGAGCAGGGAGCCGGTGAGGCGGCGGGCTTCACCGACTACGACTACGAGCGGGCCGGCGGGCAGATCGTGTACTCCACCGAAGAGGTCTACCGCCGGGCCGACATGGTTCTGAAGGCGGTACGGCCCACCCAGGAGGAACTGGAGTGGCTGCGAGAGGGACAGATCCTTTGTGGTTTCCTCCATCTGGCGGCCGCTCGGAAGGAGACGGTGCGGACCATCCTGGAGAAGAGGGTCACCGCCATCGCTTACGAGACGATCCAAGAGGACGACGGCACACTACCAGTGCTGAAGACGATGAGCGAGGTGGCGGGGCGAATGGCCCCCCAACTGGCGGCCACGTTCCTTCAGAGCAACTGGGGTGGCCGCGGGGTGCTCCTGAGCGGCGTCCCGGGCATCCCCGCAGCCCGAGTGGCGATCCTGGGGGCTGGTGTGCTAGGGACCAACGCCGCACGCGCCTTCGTGGGGCTGGGGGCCACCGTCTATGTCCTGGATCGCAACCTGGAGCGGCTGCGCCAGATCGACGAGATGTTCGAGGGCCGCGTGACGACGATGGTGGCCTACCCGTTCAACATCGCCCGCGTGGCCCGTTTCGTCGAGGTCCTCGTCGGCGCGGTGCTGGTGCCCGGAGCCCGCGCCCCCATCATCGTCACCCGCGAGATGGTGCGGTCGATGAAGCCGGGTGCGGTCATCCTCGACTTCAGCATCGACCAGGGGGGGTGCGTGGAGACCAGCCGCCCGACCACCCTGCGAGACCCGGTCTTCATCGAGGAGGGTGTGGTCCACTTCTGCGTGCCCAACGCGCCGGGGGTCCTGCCGCGGACCTCCACCCACGCCTTCAACAACGCGGCCTGGCCCTACATCCAGCGTATCGCCGAAGTGGGACTGGATCAGGCAGCCAGGGAGATGCCCGGTCTGGCGCGGGGGATCAACACGCGGGATGGGGAGATCACGCACGAGGCGCTGGCCGCGGCCTACAAAGCCACAACCCGGGAGTAAGAGCATGGCGTACAGTTGGTCGAAAATCTACGAGAGCAAAGTCACCACCGCCGAAGAGGCGGTTAAGGCCATCAAGTCCGGCGATCGGATCTTCCTCACCGGCAACTGCAGCGTCCCCAAGGTGCTCCTGAAGGCCTTGGTGGACCGGGCGGAGGAACTGGAGAACGTGGAGATCTGCCACGCCCTGACCCTGGGGGTCACCGAGTACGTGGCCCCGGAGATGGAGGGCCACCTCCGGGCCAACGCCCTCTTCATCGGCCCCAACGTCCGTAAGGCGGTCTGGGAGGGACGGGCCGACTTTACCCCGGTCCTCCTCTCCGAGTTCACACTCCTCTTCAAGAAGGGCATCCTGCCGGTGGATGTCGCCTTTGTCCATCTCTCGCCGCCGGACGAGCACGGGTTCTGTTCGTTCGGCATCGAGACCGGTCTGACCAAAACGCCTGCCGAGTCGGCACGGATCATCATCGCCGAGGTCAACCCGAACATGCCCAGGTGCCTCGGCGACAGTTTCATCCATGTCAGTCGGCTGGATTACATCGTGCCGGTCGACTACCCGCTGTTCGAGTTGCCGATGACGGAGGGTGGGCCCAGCGAACTCCACCGCAAGATCGCCGAGTACATCGCCGAACTGATCCCGGACGGGGCGACGATGCAGATGGGCATCGGCGCCATCCCGGACGCGGTGCTCCAGTTCCTTTACCACAAGAAGGACCTGGGCATCCACACCGAGTTGTTCTCGGACAGCGTGATCGACCTGGTGGAGGCGGGGGTGGTGACCAACGCCCGCAAGACGCTCCATCCGGGTAAGATCACGGCCGGTTTTATGTTGGGCACCCGCCGTCTGTACGAGTGGGCCCACAACAACCCGATCATCGAACTCCACCGCACCGAGTACGTCAACGATCCCTTCGTCATCGCTCAGAACTACCGCCAGGTGGCGATCAACTCGGCCATCGAGGTGGACCTGACAGGGCAGGTCTGTGCCGACTCCATCGGGCCGAAACTGTACAGCGGCGTGGGCGGGCAGTTGGACTTCATCTACGGGGCTGCTCGTTCGGAAGGAGGTGTGCCCATCATCGCCCTGCCCAGCACGGCCAAGAACGGCGAGGTCAGCCGCATCGTGCCGATGCTCAAACCGGGCGCGGGGGTCGTGACCACCCGGTACCACGTCCACTACGTGGTCACCGAGTACGGAGTGGCGGAACTGTACGGCAAGACGATCCGCCAGCGGGCGAAGGCGTTGATCAACATCGCCCATCCCAAGTTCCGGGACGAACTGACAAAGGCGGCGAAGGAGTTGAACTATATCTAAGATCCTGCATCGAGCAGGGGAATCCGGCGGGGGCAGGTCGCTCACCTGCCCCCGTCCTGTCTCCACCACAGAGACACAGAGGACACAGAGTTTCTCCCTCCTTACAGAGGTTACAGAAGGTTTCTCCGTGCCTTCTGTGCCTCTGGGGTAAAACTATGTAAGTCCTGCTGCTTGAGGGTCCCGATTTCTCTATCCCCGCCGAATGGCGGGGGTCGATGTGTACCGTTTGGCCCTCCCCTCCAGTTTGCTTTCCCGGTACAATCGAGACACAGGAGGACATGATGGGACCGGACGCTCGAGAGACGGCTGCGACGCGGGCGCGGTATGATCGTATCGCGCCGCTGTATGATTGGATGGAAGGGTTGGCGGAGCGCCGCTACCAGGGCTGGCGCCGCCGCGTCTGGTCGCTGGTCAACGGGCCCCGGGTGCTGGAGGTGGGCGTGGGCACGGGCAAGAACATTCCCTATTACCCGCCGGGCCTCCAGGTGGTCGGCATCGACATAAGCCAGCGAATGCTGGAACGCGCCCGACGCCGGGCCGAGCGGCTGGGTGTGCCTGTCGCTCTGCTCCAGATGGATGGTCAGGCACTGGACTTCCCCGACGACACCTTCGACAGCGGTGTCGCCACGTTCGTCTTCTGCTCGGTGCCCGATCCGATTCTGGGGCTGCGGGAGATGAGGCGAGTGGTGAGGCCCGGGGGGCGGATCGTGCTCCTGGAACACGTCCGCCCGGAGAACCCGCTGCTGGGGCGGTTGATGGACCTGCTGGACCCGCTGGTCGCCCGGCTGATGGGACCCCACATCAACAGGAGGACGGTGGATAACGTGCGCCGGGCCGGGTTGACGCTGGAGCGGGTGGAGGACCTCGGGGCAGGCGGGATCTTCAAACTGATCGTCGCGCGAAAGGGTTGACATGACTATGGGCTACCCGACAGTTTACCGGCCTCCCGCAGGTTACGCACGGCAGCGCAGGTGGTCGGTCAGGGGACCCTTTACGGCTCGCTCGGACGTCTGTGGGGAACCCGCGGGAGGTTCCTCTTCAGAAATGTCAGGTGGCTGGATATGACCACAAAGACGCGCGTCCTTAGGTCCGACGAACAACGAGACACACGCCTTTTCAACCGTCTTTTCGCCCGTCACTGGTTGGCCTGGACCAACACGGTGCTGGGGTTGCTCTGGGGCCTCCCCTGGCTGGCACCCGTGCTGATGGCACTGGGCGCGGGCGGCCCCGCCCGGGCGATCTACACCCTCTACAGGTTCCTCTGTCACCAGTTGGCGGATCGCTCTTTCTTCCTGTTCGGTCCCAAATTGATGTATACTTATTCCGAACTGTTGCCCTTCGCTCCCGACGCTGATACGTGGCTCGGGTTGCGCTCCTTCGTTGGCGCGCCAGAACTGGGCTACAAGGTCGCCTGGTCGGACCGGATGGTCTGGATGTACGGCGGCATGCTACTGGGCGGCCTGCTCTTCGCGCTGTTCCGTCGGCGGCTCAAACCACTGGGCTGGCGCCGCTTCGCCCTGATGATCGCACCGATGGCCGTGGACGGGGGAACGCACTGGCTGAGCGACTTCGCCGGGGTCGGGAGGGGGTTCCGGTACGACAACACGTGGCTGGCGGCGGTGACCGGTCACCTCCTGCCCCGGTGGTTCTACGTTGGGAATGCGGTGGGTTCGTTTAACTTCTGGATGCGGCTGATCACCGGCCTCCTGTTCGGGCTGACCGTCGTCTGGTTGGCCTATCCGGTGCTCGATGGCTACTTCCGGGGCGATGGCTGAGGGCCGCAGGATCGATCGGAGTTGTCCGTCCTTGAGGGAAGAGGAGACAGGATAGGATGCTCAGGAAGCTGTTAGCGCTGATTTTGCTGGGCGACGGGCTGATCACCGTCGTCTGGGGGCCGGGGTTCCTGCGCTGGCAGCGCGAACTAGCCCCCCGGTGGTATCATCCGGTGCTGGATGGGTTGCTTCGCTGGCCCAGTCCACTGCTCCGGATGGGCGCTGCGTTTGAAGCGCTGGTAGGCTGGTGGCTTCTGACGCGCTGACCATCTTGGACACGAGAGCCGACTCGGAACAGAAGGGATCTATCCACGGGAGGAAGTTAATGAATCGTCACCGTGACATCACGGGCTGCATCGGGAACACCCCGCTGGTGCAGTTGAGCCGCTTCTATCCCCCACGCCAGGGGGTGGAGGTCTTCGCCAAACTGGAGTACCTGAACCCAGGCGGGAGCGTCAAGGACCGCATCGCTCTCTCTATGATCGACGACGCCGAAGCGCGGGGGGTCCTGCAACCGGGCGGGACCATCATCGAGCCGACGGCGGGCAACACCGGCATCGCCCTCGCGATGGTAGCGACGGTGCGGGGCTACCGGTGTATCTTCGTCGTCCCGGAGCGGTTCAGTCAGGAGAAGCAGATCCTGATGCGCGCGCTGGGCGCCGAGATCATCCATACCCCCACGAAGGAGGGGATGGAGGGCGCGATCGAGAAGGCGCAGGAACTGGCCGCCCAGATCCCCGGCGCGGTGGTGATGCAACAGTTCTCCAACCCGGCCAACGTCGCCGCCCACTACACCACCACCGGTCCGGAGATCTGGGAACAGATGGAGGGGCGCGTGGACGTGGTCGTCCTCGGCGCGGGCACCGGCGGCACCTTCACTGGGGTCGTGCGATACCTCAAGGAGCGGAACCCCGACCTCTACGCGGTCATCGTCCAGCCCTACGGGGCGACGCTGGGGAGAGGGTACGCGGGACCCCACAAGATCGAGGGGATCGGCATCGATCACATCGAGACGGTGCCCATCCTGGACGAATCGCTCATCGACCGGCTGGTGGTCGTGCGGGACGAGGAGGCCCACGCCGCGCTGAAGGAACTGGCCCGCGTCGAGGGGATGCTGGTCGGGAGTTCGAGCGGCGCTGCCGCTTTCGCCGCCCGCCTGATCGCCGACGAGATCGCCGACGGCCTGCTGGACGCGGGCGAGGGGCGCGTCGTCACGCTGTTCCCTGACGGATCCGACCGGTATCTGAGCAAAGGGATCTACGGCAGTTTCGAAGAATGGGTTGTTTGAGAAATATGGAGACCTACCGTTTTGAGACCCGAGCGATCCACGCCGGTCAGGACCCCGATCCCGCCACCGGCGCGGTGATTCCGCCGATCTATCAGACCTCGACCTACGCCCAAAAGCGGGTGGGAGAACACCGGGGCTACGAGTATTCGCGCACGGGCAATCCGACCCGGTCCGCGCTGGAGATCTGCCTAGCCTCGCTGGAGGAAGGGGACCACGGCCTGGCCTTCGCCTCCGGGATGGCGGCCATCGACGCCGTAGCGCGGCTCTTGGAGCCGGGCGACCACGTGGTGGTGGGGAACGACGTCTACGGGGGCACCTTCCGCCTCTTCGAGCGGGTGTGGGCAGGATGGGGGCTGACGTTCAGTTACGTGGACCCGACCGATCTAGCGGCTGTGGAGGCGGGCTTTACCTCGGCCACGAAAATGGTCTGGCTGGAGACGCCCACGAACCCGCTGCTGCGGCTGGCGGATATCCAGGCGATCGCCGACCTGGCCCACGCTCGCGGCGCGCTGGTGGTGGTGGACAACACCTTCGCCACCCCGTTCGGCCAGCGGCCGCTGACGCTGGGCGCGGATGTGGTCGTCCACTCCACCACCAAGTACCTGGGCGGCCACTCCGACGTGGTGGGCGGGGCCGTCGTCACCCGGGATGAGTCCATCCACCAGCGGCTGGCCTTCCTGCAGAACGCGGCCGGGGCCGTCCCCGGCCCCTTCGACTGCTGGCTGGTGCTGCGAGGGATCAAGACGCTGGCGCTGCGGATGCGGGCTCACGAGGCCAACGCGCTGGCGCTGGCTCGCTTCCTGGAGGACCACCCGGCCGTGGAGCAAGTCTTCTACCCCGGCCTGCCCTCCCACCCCCAGCACGAACTGGCGCGCCGCCAGATGGACAACTTCGGCGGCATGGTCAGTTTCAGGGTGCGAGGAGGGGAAGAGGCAGCGCGATGGGTGGTGGAGCGAACCCGGCTGTTCATCCTGGCCGAGTCGCTGGGAGGGGTGGAGTCGCTGATCGAACTCCCCGCCGCGATGACTCACGCCAGCGTCCGGGGTTCACCGTTGGAGGTGCCGCCGGACCTGATCCGCCTTTCGGTGGGCGTAGAGCACATCGCCGACCTGCAGGCGGACTTGGAGCAGGCGCTGGCAGGGATCTAACCCCTGTTAAAGGAGGTGGGCGATGAAGGCCCTTCTGTTCTTCGCCACCGTCATCTGCGAATTCCTGCTGGGTGGCTCGCTGATCCTCACCCTCGCCGTCCCGAGCAAGCGGATCTGGCCTCCGCCGAGCAAGCGGTCCTGGCAGTACTACTACACTTGGGGGCTGACCATCGCCGCCACGGCCGGCACCCTCGCGTTGGGGGTTCTGGATTGGGACAGTTTCGTATTGAACCACTGGCTGCGGTTCCCTATCGGAGGAGGGCTGATCCTGCTTGGCACGGCCTTTGCCCTCTGGGGGGTCTGGACCCTGGGCGTCCATCAAACCCTGGGCCTGGAGGGGCGGCTCGTCACGGGCGGAGCGTACAGGTATTCGCGGAACCCGCAGTACGTGGGCGATATCCTCATCCTGGCGGGCTACGCCTTGGTGACCAATTCGGTGCTGACCACCATCACTTCTCTCCTTGGGATGGTCTGGTTCTTCCTGGCCCCGTTCACGGAGGAGCCCTGGCTGCGGGAACGGTTCGGCGACGAGTACGAAGCGTATATGCGGCGGGTGCCGAGGTTCATATCGCTGCGGGCAAGGCGGGAGTGACCCCGCCGGAGGGTGTATTTCGCAGAGGGGGCGGCGCACCTCCGACATGCGCTGTTCCCCCGCCAAACGGCGGGGCCATCGGCGGGCCAGACGCCTCTGGTAAAGTGAGGGCTCCTTCCCTATAATGAGGCATACCACTGATGAGAGGAGACTGCAATGATTGTGGAGCGCGCTTTACAGACCCGGCTGGACCTGCCCTACGAGCAGGCGGTTGAGCGGGTTGTCGAGGCGTTGAAGAAAGAGGGGTTCGGTGTGCTCACCCAGATCGATGTCCAGGCTACCCTCAAGAAGAAACTGGGCGCCGACTTCCGTCGGTACGTCATTCTAGGAGCCTGCAATCCTCCGTTGGCTCACCGGGCCCTGCAAGCCGACCTGAAGATCGGGTTGCTCCTGCCCTGCAACGTCATCGTCTACGAGGAGGGGGAGGGGAGCGTCGTCGCGGCGGTGGATCCGATGTCGATGCTGGGTGAGGTGGAGGACCCCGAGTTGGCGGAGGTATCCCGAGAGGCCCGCAGCCGGCTGGAGCGGGTGATCGGCTCGCTGGGCCAGTAGGGTCCCCGGTTTAAGGTGAAAGAAATGAACAAACGAGGAACGATCTGGCTGGTGGCGGCGCTGGCCGCGCTGGCCCTGGTTCTGGCGGCCTGTGCCCAGGCCCCCGCCGCCCCGCCGTCGGAGGGGGAGATGCCGACGAAGAACGCGGACGGCTACACCGACATCACCGTCCAGCAACTGGCCGCGATGCTGGAGGAGAAGGACTTTATCCTGGTCAACGTCCACATCCCCTACGCGGGGGAGATCCCCCAGACCGACCTGTTCATCCCCTACAACGAGATCGCCGACCACCTGGACGAGTTGCCGGAGAAAGACGCGACTATCGTCCTTTACTGCCGCAGCGGTGCGATGAGCACATCGGCGGCGAAGACGCTGGTCTCCCTGGGCTACACCAACGTCCTTGAGGTGGACGGCGGGATGCGGGCCTGGGAGGCGGCGGGCTACGAACTGATCCAGCGATAACGCTGTGGATTGAGTAGGGAGGTAGAGATGGCCGAACAGAAGATCGTGCTGCCGGTACGTGGGATGACCTGCGCTTCCTGCGTGGCGCACGTGGAGAAGGCTCTGGAAAAGGTGGAAGGCGTCGAGGAGGTCCACGTCAACCTGGCGACGGAGAAGGCCGTCGTGGAGTTCCGCCTCGACGCGGCAACGGTGGGCGATCTGGTGGAGGCGGTGAGGGAGACCGGCTACGAGGTCCCCACGGAGACGGTCACCTTGCCCATCGGCGGGATGACCTGCGCCTCTTGCGTCGCCCATGTGGAGAAGGCCCTGAGCAAGGTGCCCGGGGTGATCGAGGCCAACGTTAACCTCGCCACCGAGAAGGCCACCGTCACCTTCGTCCCCGGCGTGGCCGGGCTGGACGACTTCAAGCGAGCGGTGGCTGAGGCGGGATACGAGGTGCTGGAGGTGCCTGAGGAGGGCGCGGTCGAAGAGGAGGAGGATGAGGCGGAACGGAAGATGCGCCAGGCCCGCTTCCGGATGCGGGTCGCCTGGCTCTTCACCGGCCCCATCATCCTCTGGATGCTGGTCGAGATGGTCTTCGGGGTCGTGTGGCCCAGCGCGACCGTCTTCAATCTGGGGATGATCCTCCTCGCCCTGCCGGTCCTCTTCTGGGTGGGCCGCCGCACCTACCGCAGCGGCCTGACGGCGGTGCTGCACGGCTACGCCAATATGGACACCCTCATCGCCCTGGGCACGGGGGTGTCACTCCTCACCGGGCCGGCCTCCTTCTTCTTCCCCGTCGCCAACTATGCCGGCGTCTCGGCGATGATCATGGCCTTCCACCTCACCGGTCGGTACGTCGAGGAGACGGCCAAGGGACGGGCCTCCCAGGCGATCCGGAAACTGCTGGAACTGGGGGCCAAGACCGCCCGCGTGGTGCGGGATGGACAGGAGGTGGAAGTGCCCATCGAGGAGGTCCAGGTAGGGGACCTGATGGTCGTCCGCCCCGGGGAGAAGATCCCCACCGACGGCGTCGTCGTCGAGGGAGAGAGCGCGGTGGATGAGTCGATGGCGACCGGCGAGTCGATGCCGGTCAACAAACGGCCGGGCGACGAGGTGATCGGGGCCACGGTCAACCAGGAGGGGCTGCTCAAGGTGCGGGCCACCCGGGTGGGCCGGGACACATTCCTGGCCCAGGTGATCAAACTAGTGGAGGAGGCCCAGGGTTCAAAGGTGCCCATCCAGGAGTTCGCCGACCGGGTGACGGGGGTCTTCGTGCCGGTGGTGATCTCCATCGCCGTGCTGACCCTCCTGGCCTGGCTGATCTTCCCCGACACGATGCGCGTCCTGGTCCAGGCGGGCTCCTTCCTCCCCTGGGTCAACCCCGACCTGAGCGTCGTCACTCTGGCCATCGTCTCGATGGTCGCTGTGCTGGTCATCGCCTGCCCGTGCGCCTTGGGCCTGGCAACACCTACCGCGTTGATGGTCGGCAGCGGGATGGGCGCTGAGCACGGCGTCCTCATCCGCTCCGGCGAGGCGATTCAGACCCTGAAGGACGTGCGGGTGATCATCTTCGATAAGACGGGGACGATCACGAAGGGGAAGCCAGAAGTTACGGACGTGGTTATCCAGGAGAACGGGGCGCAGGTCGCAAGGCAGGCGAAAGACCTTCTCTACTGGGCCGCGTCCGCAGAACGAGGTTCCGAACACCCCCTGGGCCGGGCCATCGTCGAGCGGGCGGAGGCGGAGGGGTTGGACCTGGCGGAGCCGCACTCGTTCCAGGCCGTGCGGGGGAAGGGAGTGATCGCGACGGTGGACGGACACCCGGTGCTGGTGGGCTCCCGACGGCTGATGGAGGAGCACGGGATCGATCCCGCCCCGCTGGAGGAGACGATGCGCCGGCTGGAGGAGGAGGCGAAGACAGCGATGCTGGTGGCGGTGGATGGGGAACTGCTCGGAGCCGTCGCCGTGGCGGATACTCTGAAGGAGGATTCCGTGGCTGCCATCCAGGAACTGCACCGGATGGGGCTGGAGACGGCGATGATCACCGGCGACAACCGGCGCACCGCTGAGGCCATCGCCCGGCGGGTGGGGATCGACCACGTGCTGGCCGAGGTCCTTCCCGACGGCAAGGTGGCCGAGGTGGAGAAGATGCAGGCCCGGTTCGGCCTGGTCGCCTTCGTGGGCGACGGCATCAACGACGCCCCGGCGCTGACCCAGGCCAACGTGGGGATCGCCATCGGCACCGGCACCGACATCGCCATCGAGGCCAGCGACGTGACCCTGGTACGGGGGGAACTGACCGGCGTGGTGGAGGCGATCAACCTGAGTCGGGCCACCTTCCGCAAGATCAAACAGAACCTCTTCTGGGCCTTCTTCTACAACGTGGTGATGATCCCCCTGGCGATCGTCGGCTGGATGCACCCGGTGCTGGCGGAGATCGCGATGGCGACCTCCTCGATCACCGTGGTCACCAACGCCAACACGCTGCGGCGGGTGGAGATCCGACCGGAGTACGCCCGGCGGTCGGCCTCTTCCCTCTCGCCTGAGGCCACCGGCCAGTCGGCGCAGGCGACGGCCCGTCCATAGCATAGCGTCCGTATCGGCTTGGTGCAACAGGAGCGACGCACCTTCGAGGTGCGTCGCTCCTGCACCTGCCTGAAACCGCAGAGGCACAGGGGGCGCAGAGACCTCCTAATGAAAATCTCTGCGTCCTCTGCGCCTCTGTGGTGATTCTTAGGTGGCTGAGAGATTGCGCATCGCCGGACGGCTGCGCCACCAGAGCCAGAGGATCTGGAGGGTCCGCCCGACCGCGAAGGCCACGAGACCCACGTACAGCCCCGGCCACCTGCCGCAGGCCGCGCCGGCCCACAGGATCGCGCTGGTGGTCAGCAGGAAGACCAGGATCGCCTCGGTGATGCCACGGGTGCGGCGGCTGTGGACGATGGCCCCCTGGTACCAGCTCTGAAGGACGTTGAGGCCGGGAAGCGGCAGGGCCAGCCAGAGCCCGTGGCTGGCGAGGGCCGCCAGGCGGGGGCTCAACGCCGACACGCGGCCGAACCAGAAGGCGGAGAGCGGGGTGGCCGCCACGAACAACAACAGCGCCGTCGTCACCGCCGTGAGGAGACCGGTGAAGCGCCGGAGGTTCCGGATCGCCCCCGGCTGGTCCAGCAGAGCGATGACGACCTCGTTGTAGGCCATCCCGGCGCTGCGGAGGAGGAAGATGAAGCCGGAGAGGACCGGCCAGACGGCCAGCGACTCCAGCGGTTGAGGCATCCGGCTCAGCGCCGCGCTGCCGATGGGCTGCACCAGCAGGTTCAGAAGGGAGGTCATCGCCAGGGGGGTGTAGAAGGCGAGGAAGGCACGGGCGGTCAGTTCGCTGCCCTCCTGAGGGGCTTTCCGGACCTGGTCGCGGAGCACGGAACGGACCCGCAGGCCGGCGTAGGTGGCTTCGCTGACCACCCCGAGGGCCAGCGCGCTGGTGGCGACGACGATGCCGGGGAGGGTGTGGATGAGGTAGCCGGTCAGCAACACCACCCCGTCGGCGGCGAGGCGGACCAGGGTCCCGAACCCCACTGCCCTGGAGTGGCCGAACCGGATGAGCACCCCCTGCTGGAAGCGGCGGTAGGCGATGGCCCACGTCCACGGGGTCATGATCATCAACCCCACCCGCGCGGGCTCGATGATCTCGGCCGGCGCGGCGATCCACCGCTCGGCGACCACGTAGTAGAGGGGGGTGAAGGCGATCAGCAGGTGCAGCCCGGTCAGCAGACCACCCGCCCACATCATAAACCGGCGCAGCCGGAGGTAGGACCGCCAGTCCCGGCTGAGGGCCGTCGAGGCGGAGAGGAGCATGATGATCGGCGACTCGATGATCAGCGCCACCGGCCAGACCACGCCGCCGAAGGCAGCCAGATTGACCTCCGGGTCGGCCAGCCGTGCCACCACGATGCTCAGGGCGGGCGACTCGGCGGCCATCAGCAGCCAGCTCATCGCCAGCGGCCACCAGGTCTGGACGATCCGGCGCATCGGCAGCGGAGGGCGGTCGTCGGTTGGGAAGGGAGCGTTGTCGGTATGCACGGTCGTTTCCTCCTCACGTTCGGTCAGATCGGCGGATAGTATATACCGCTTGCACGTATTGGGGAACGGCCCCTTCGAGCCTCCCTTTGCGGAGGGAATGTCCGAAGCCAGGACGGTGCGTTCCAGTTCGGGGCGACGACATTCTCGGCAGGCCTGGCACCGGCTGAAGAGCCAGTGCTGGGCCGACTTCCCGCCAGCCCCGCCTGTTTACGGCGGGGCGGATCAGGTGCATCCAAACTCCCGCCCAAACCCCAGGAACGGCCCTTGACAAAACGGCTGTTCTGGGGTATGATATGGGCGAAGTTATTTCGGATACCGAACAAAGAGGCTCGAATGACATCCCGCTTCTGGACGGCCGACCGCAAACTGATCCGCGCGATCAACCGCTCGACGGTCCTCAACATCATCAAGAGCGAAGGACCTATCTCCCGCACGGCGATCGTCCGTCTCTCTGGCCTCAGTCCAGCCACCGTCTCGGAGATCACGGCCGAACTCATCGCCGAGGGTCTGGTGTACGAGAAAGCGGCGGGCGACTCGACGGGGGGGCGTCCTCCCATCCTCCTCGCCCTCAACCAGAAGGCGGCCTACGTGGTGGGGCTCAAACTGACGGAGGGGCACATCAGCGCCGCCCTCACCGACATCGAGGCCCGGATCCTGTGCACGTTGACCATGCCTGTGGAGGGGGGCGTCGCCGTGGACCGGCTGGTCGCGGCCCTGGCCGAGACGGTGGAGCAGATCATCGCCAAGGCCTCCGTGCCGCGGGGTCAGGTGGCCGGGGTGGGGATCGGCCTGGCCGGCGTCATCGACGCGGAGCGGGGGGTGTGTCGCTACTCCCCCATTCTGGGCTGGCGGGACGTCCCTTTGCGCCAAAAGGTGGAGGAGCGGATCGGGATCCCGGTCCACATCGACAACGACGTGAACACCCTGGCGATGGCGGAGAAATGGTTCGGCGCAGGGCAGGGAGTGGACGATTTCTTGGTCGTGACGGTGGGGCGAGGCGTGGGCCTGGGCATCGTGGTCAACGGCCAACTGTACCGAGGGGCCCGCGGCGGGGGCGGTGAGTTCGGGCACACGGTGGTCGATCCCCAGGGGCCCCGGTGCGACTGCGGCAAGCGGGGGTGCCTGGAGGCATACGTGGCCGATCCGGCGCTGCTGCGGCAGGCGAGGGAGGCAGCGAGCGAAGGCCGGTTGGGGAAGATCGAAGCCGCGGATCTGACCACAACGCGGATGGTAGAGTTGGCAAGGGATGGGGAACCGGTACTCCGCGAGATCTTCGCCCGGGCCGGTCGGACGCTGGGGACGGCGGTGGCCAACCTGATCAATCTCTTCAACCCGACCCTGATCATCGTCAGCGGAGAGGGGGTCCGGTCCGGGGACCTGCTCTTCGGGCCCATGCAGGAGGCGGTCGCCGAACACACCTTCGACGGCCTGGGCCAGGACACCCGGATCGTCATCCAGGACTGGGGAGACGAGGCCTGGGCCTGGGGCGCGGCCAGCCTGGTGCTCCAGGGTATCTACAAATCACCCCTCCACATCCGGGTGCCCGAGGTCCGGCTGGGCGCTTCTTAAGTTTTTTTGCCCTAGTTTATTCGGTTATCGAAAGAAGTTGGAGTGAAAGGAAAGGAGGTGGTTGGATCGAGGGAGGGGTCTTTCTCACTTCTAGTCGATGTGTCGTGAAACGGCGAGTCCAATTTTGAGTAAAGGAGGAGCGAGATGAAGCGCACGAACTGGATGTTGACCCTGGCGGGTCTGCTGATCCTGGGGCTGGTGCTGACCGCCTGTGGCGGCCCAGCGACGACGCCGGCCCCGGCTACGGAGCCTCCTACGGAGGAAGCGACCGAGGAGGCGACTGAAGAGGCGACCGAGGCCCCCACCGAAGCGCCAGAGCCGGTGACGGTGACCTACTGGCACACGATGAGCGACGCCGAGGTGGAGGCGATGGAGGAGGTCATCGCCATGTTCGAGGCGGAGCATCCCGACATCCGCATCGAGATGACCCGCTACGCCTACGACGACTTCAAGTCGGCCCTGTTGACCAGCCTCGCTGGCGGCGAGGGGCCGGATACGGCCCGTCTGGACATCATCTGGGTGCCGGAGTTGGCGGAGATGGGGGCCCTGGTCGCGCTGGATGAGGCGATGCCGGACTTCGACGAGATCGCGGCCAACACCTTCCCCGGCCCGCTGGCCACCAACTACTGGAAGGGCCACTACTACGGCCTCCCGCAGGACACCAACACGCAGGTCCTCCTGTGGAACAAGGAGGTCTTCGAGGAGGCCGGGATCGACGGCCCGCCCACCACGATGGAGGAGTTCCGGCAGGTCGCCTGCGCCCTCTCCGACGGCGAGGAGCGGTACGGCTACGCTCAGGGCGGGACCTACTTCTGGGCCCCGGCGCCGGTCTTCTACGCGATGGGCGGCAAGATCGTCGACGACGACGTCACCACCGCCGAGGGCTACATCAACGGCCCGGAGAGCGTGGCCGCTTTTCAGATGCTCGTAGACATGTACAATGAAGGGTGCATGTCGCCCAACCTCCTGGGCGGCGGGGTCGGCACCGCCGACGGCCACGCCCTCGGTATGTACGCGATGATCTTCGACGGTCCCTGGATGGTGGACATCTACAAGGCGGACTATCCCGACTTCGAGGTCAACTTCGCCCTCGTCCCCGCCGGGCCGGACGGCACGACCAGTTCCGTCGTCGGAGGGCAGAACGTCGTCGTCTTCGAGGGCTCCCAGCACAAGGAGGCGGCGATGGAGTGGGCCCGGTTCCTCCTCTCCGAGGAGGCCCAACTGAAGATGGCCGAGCGCGGGGTCATCCCCACGCTCAAGAGCCTGGCCGGCAACCCCAACCTCCCCGACTACTTCGGCATCTTCATGGAGCAGTTGGAGACGGCCCAGGCCCGGGTGCCTCACCCCAAGTGGGGGGATATGGACGGGGCGATCAACAACGCCTACCAGAGGATGCTGCGCGGCGAGCAGACGGTCCAGGAGGCCCTGGACCAGGCCGCCCAGGAGATCAACGCCCTGCTGGCCCCGTAGCGGCTCCGGTACGACTGAGGGACGCCGTTCGAGGCACGTCGCCCGGACGGCGTCCCTCAAAGACAGGGCTTACGCACTTACACGTGGATGAAACACCGCAGAGGCGCGGAGGTCGCAAAGGGACCTCAGGTACAGAGGCACGGAGAACACAGAGAGGGCAGGAGATCTAAAAGGTCCTCTGCGTCCTCTGTACCTCTGTGGTGAATTCCATCTAGAAGGACTCTGCGCCTGGGTGATGAGTTTCGACCCTGGCTCGTCGATGCCACCGTCCCCAGGCAGAAATACACCAGGAGCGATGGGGATCTTATGACCACACGGGGGATGATCGAGACGTTCCCGACCCGTCTCTGCACCCTGGTACGGTCGGCCTTCCGGGCCCGGATGGCGTACCTCTTTCTCCTGCCCGGCCTTGCCCTGTTCACCCTCTTCGTCGTCTATCCGATGCTCTACTCCCTGCGGATCAGTTTCTACGACTGGAACATCATCCGCCCGGAGCGGAGCGCGTTCGTGGGGCTGGACAATTACGCCACCATCCTTCAGGACCCCATCTTCCGCCGGGCCGTCCTGAACACGCTGGCCTACACCCTCGTCACCGTGCCGGCCCAGATCGTGCTCGCCCTGATCGTCGCCCTTCTCCTGGATCAGGAGATCCGGGGGCGGACCTTCTTCCGGGTCGCCTACTACCTGCCGGTCATCACCTCCTGGGTGATCGTGACGCTGATCTTCGAGTACCTCTTCAACAGCCAGGCGGGGCTGGTCAACTATCTCCTGCGCGACGTGTTGCACCTCGTGGATGAGCCCATCCGCTGGTTGGCCGACCCCATCCTGACGATGGTGCCGATCCACCTGCTGGGCATCTGGAAGGGGGTCGGCTGGTCGGCGATCATCCTCCTGGCCGCATTGCAGGAGATCCCCGCCGACCTGCTGGAGGCGGCCGCGGTGGACGGCGCTGGCCCGTGGCAGCGGCTCCGCCACGTCACGTTGCCGCTGCTGCGGCCCACGCTGGTCTTCCTGTTGGTCGTCCTGGTCATCGGCGGGCTCAACGTCTACATCTCCGTCCTCCTGATCACCGACGGCGGCCGACCGCTGGACCTGACCCATTCCGTCCTGACCCTGATGTATAAAGAGACCTTCGACCGGTTGAACTTCAGCGGCGGAGCGGCCATCAGTTACCTGTTGACGGCCTTCGTCTTCGTCATCAGCCTCCTCCAGATCCGCCTGCTCCGTCGGCGTGTGGAGTACTGAGCGATGCTCCTGCCAGCGGAACGCAAATGGTACCACCAGGCAGCGACCTATGCCCTCCTCATCGGCGGGCTGGTGATCGTCGCGGTGCCGTTCATTTATATGGTATCGACCTCCCTGAAACCCCAGCAGTACACCTTCGAGTACCCCCCACGCCTCCTGCCCAGCGAGGTCACCCTTAACAACTACGTCCAGGCGTTGAGCAAGGACCTGTTCTTCCTCTACTTCCTGAACAGCCTCGTCGTGGCGGTCGCCACCACGGCGGCGACGGTCCTGATCTCCTCGCTCCTGGCCTACGCCTTCAGCCGGCTCGAGTTCCCGGGCCGAGAGCCCCTGTTCTACCTTCTCCTGCTGGGGATGATGATCCCTCCCGTGACGCTGATCATCCCCCAGTTCCTGGTCGCCAAGACGTTCCGGCTGCTGAACAGTTACGCGGGGCTGGTGGTCGTCTACGTCACGATGAACCTCTCGATGCAGACCTTTCTCCTGCGCGGTTTCTTCGAGAGCATCCCCAGCGAGTTGGAGGACGCGGTGCGCATCGACGGTGGGAGCCAATGGACGATGTTCTGGCACATCATCCTTCCCCTCTCCCGGCCGGGGCTGGCCACCGTGGCGATCTTCACCTTCCTGTACAGTTGGGACGAGTTCCCCTGGGCGCACGTGGCGATCAAGGAGACGACCCGCCGCACCCTTCCCATCGCCATCGCCCTCTTCCAGAACCAGCACCTGACCCAGTGGGGGCAGGTCTTCGCCGCCTCCGTCGTCGCCCTGCTTCCGGTGATCGCGGTCTTCGTCCTCTTCCAGCGGTACTTCATCCGCGGCATCGCCCGCAGCGGGCTGAAGGGGTAGGCCGATGCGGGTAGAGGTGTACCCCCACAAGGCCTGCTACCGCCCTGGCGAGATCGCCCGCCTCACGGTCGACCTCCACGGCCCGGCCGGTGCGGACGTGCAGGTGCTGACCTCCTTCGCCTTCCTTTGCGACGAGGTCGCCAGGAAAACGCGGGCCGTCCGCCTCAACGAGGTGGGAAAAGCAACTCTGGAACTCGCCTGGTGCCCGCCCACGGATGCCCCCCGTGGCTACGGGGTGGACGTCCAGGTGACCGATATGGCCGGGCGGGTCCTCGCCACCGGTTCCACCGCCTTCGACGTCCTGGAGCGCTGGACCCAGGCCCCCCGGTACGGCTTCCTGTGCGACTTCCGGCCGGGGCGGAGCGACCTCGAATCGGCGGCGGGGTGGTGGGTGCGCTACCACCTCAACGGGCTCCAGTTCTACGACTGGATGTACCGTCACGAGCGACTCCTCCCTCCGGCGGAGGTCTTCACCGACCCGCTGGGGCGGCGGCTATCGCTGACCACGGTGCGCCGGTTGATCGAGACAGCCCACGCCCACGGCGTCGCCGCGATGGCCTACGCCGCCGTCTACGGGGCCTCGGTTCCCTTCTACCATCAGCATCCCGACTGGGCCCTCCTGGACGCCGACGGCCGCCCTATCCCCTTCGGCGAGGACTTCCTGATGATTATGGACCCCTCCCCCGGCTCCCCGTGGACGGACCACCTCCTCTCCGAGTTCGACCGGATGCTGCGGGAACTGGGCTTCGACGGCGTCCACCTGGACCAATATGGCGATCCGAAGGAGGGGTACGACGCCCGCGGTCGGCCGGTCGCGCTGGACCGGGCCTTCCCATCCCTCATCCGGGCGACCAGCCACCTCGTGCATCGCCACCGGGGACCGGAAGGGGCCACGGCCTTCAACGCCGTCGGGAACTGGCCCATCGAGGCCGTCGCCGGTGCCGAGACGGACTTCGTCTACATCGAGGTCTGGCCGCCCGATGTCGAGTACCGGGACCTCCACCGGCTGGTGGTCGATGGGCAGCGGCTGGGGGGCGGCAAGCCGGTGGTCCTCGCCGTCTACATCGACCCGGCCCACGAGCGGAACGTCCGCCTGGCCGACGGGGTTATCTTCGCCAGCGGCGGCTTCCGCATCGAACTGGGGGAGGTCGGCGGGCTGCTCTCAGACCCCTACTTCCCCAAGCACGGACGGATGACCGACGGCCTGGCCGATACGCTACGCCGCTACTACGATTTCTTGGTCCGCTACGAGAACGTCTTATCCCTGGGGACCCGCGATGCGACCCTCGAGAGGGGTCGGCACGTCGTCGTAGAGGGAGCGGGCGGTCAGGAGGTTGACGTGTGGGCCGTCGTCCGCCAGGGAGAGGGGTTCGAGACGATCAGCCTGATCAACCTGCCGAAGGGGGGACGGGTCCGGTGGGACCAGCCCCTGGGGGAGGGCCCGCCGGTGCTGACCGACCTGCGCGTCCGGTATCCCGCGGAGCGGCCCATCGAGCGCGTCTGGTGGGCCTCGCCCGACGGCCCCCTCCGGGCCGCACCGCTGCCGTTCGCAGGCCAGGACGAGGTGACGTTCTCGATCCCCCAACTGGGCGATTGGGCCCTCGTCGTGCTGGAGTGGGCCTGATCGTATCCACAGATTCTCCAACCCGAGGTGAGTGCCTTGACCGACCTATACCGTTATAGCATCCAGGTGATCTTGACCCATCAATCCGATACCGGTGCCTACCTGGCCAGCCCCAGTTTCCCTGATTACCGCTACTGCTGGTTCCGCGACGGGGCTTACATCGCCTACGCGATGGACCTAGCGGGGCAGGTGGAGAGCGCCCGCCGCTTCCACGCTTGGTGCAGCCGCGTCGTCAATCACCGCCGCGATGGGGTGGAGCAGGCGATCGAGAAGGCCCGCCGGGGCGAGCGGCTGGATGAGGGGGACTATCTGCACACCCGGTACACGTTGGACGGGGAGGATGGGGAGGACGACTGGCCTAACTTCCAGTTAGACGGACTGGGGACCTGGTTGTGGGCGTTGGCCGAGCATATCCGGTTCTCCGGCCTGGACGCTCTGCCCGCCGGGTGGCAGGAGGCCGCCCTCCTGGTCGCCCGCTATCTGGCGGCCCTATGGACCCATCCCTGCTACGACTGCTGGGAGGAGTTCGGCGATCGGGTCCACCCGTACACCCTCGCCGCCATCTACGGCGGCCTGCGAGGGTTGATGTCGCTGGGGCTCGAGGGGACGTGGAGCGAGGCCCCGGAGAAGATCCGGGCGTACCTGTTGGCGCACGGCGTGGCCGATGGTCGACTGGTGAAGTCTATCGGGAACCCGGTCGTGGACGCGAGCCTGCTGGGTGTCGCCACCCCCTACCGGTTGGTCGAGCCGACCGACCCACTGATGAGGGCCACAGTGGAACGGATCGAGGAGGATCTGCGGCGGGATGGGGGCGGCGTCCATCGGTACGCCGCCGACACCTACTACGGCGGTGGCGAGTGGGTCCTGCTGACCGCCTGGCTGGGCTGGTACTACACCGAGGTGGGGGAGGTGGAGCGAGCCGCCGAGTTGCTGGCGTGGGTGGAGGCCCAGGCCGACGAGCAGGGCAACCTTCCGGAGCAGGTGCCCCGCACGCTGACCAGCCCTCCCCACCTGGAGATGTGGCGTCGACAGCGCGGGGAGATCGCCCAACCGCTCCTCTGGTCGCACGCCAAGTACATCATCCTGCGACACGCGCTTAAAGCCCGCGTCTAGGGCGAACCCACTCCGCTGGCAAACCCCCGCCCTTCGGCGGGGGTTTCTTGTTTCCCGTGATCCATCATAAGGAGCCACCCGCAGGTTCCCTGCAGTCACGTAACCTGCGGGAGGCTGGCAACTGTTGGATGGCCCCTCCCTCATCCCGGAAGCGGCCTACGCCAAATGGCGGGGTTGCGAACGGGCCAGATACCTCTGGTTGGACCACCGTCCTCCCACTACAATAGCATTGTACTTACCGACAGGGCTTGCGCAGTCGTGATGGAGGGAACCACCGAGGCACAGAGGACACAGAGAAATCTTTGGGAAACTTAGAGAAACTCCGTGCCCTCTGTGTCTCTGTGGTGAAACTGCGCAACGCCTGTTACCGAAGGGAGAGAAACCGTGGGCGCTACGCTGTCGTTCCTGGGGGCTGCAGGTGGGGTCACCGGCTCCCGCTTTTTGCTGCAGACGGACGGGCACCGCTACCTGGTGGACTGTGGACGCCCTCTCGGTCCACGCCGACCGGGACGAACTGCTGCGCTGGTTGGGAGGCTTTACGGCTCCGCCGGGGCGGACCTTCGTCATCCACGGTGAGCCGCAGGCCAGCGAGGCTCTCTGCCGCACGCTGGGGGAGTGGGGATGGGAGGTCGCCGTGGCCCGCCTTGGAGCGACCGTCGAGTTGTAGGAGAAGATATGCTTGCTTCTGGACTGATCACACTGCGAGAGGGACTGGAGGCCGCGCTGATCGTCGGCATCGTGTTGAGCGTGCTGCGGAGGTTGGGACACGCCGACCGGGCCAAGGTGGTCTGGGCTGGCGTGGCGGCGGCTGTTGGAGCCAGCGTGGTCGCGGGGCTGGCGATCCATCGGCTGGGCGTGGCTTTCGAAGGACGTAGCGAGGAGATCTTTGAGGGCGCGACGATGCTGCTGGCCGCGGTGGTACTGACCTGGATGATCTTCTGGATGCAGCGGCAGGGGCGGCAGATCCAGACGGAGTTGGAGCAGGACGTGCGGCGGGCCACTGTCGCCGGAAGCAATGGACCGCTCTTCGCCCTGGCCTTCATCGCCGTGGTGCGGGAAGGGATCGAGACGGTTCTCTTCCTCACCGCCGCCGCCTTCACCGCCACCCCCGCCCAGACGCTGCTCGGCGGCGCGATGGGGCTGGGCATAGCCGTCGGCCTGGGCTGGCTGACGTTCGCCGCTGGTCGGCGGCTCAACATGGGCATCTTCTTCCGCGTCACTGGCCTTCTCCTTCTCCTCTTCGCCGCCGGGTTGGTGGCCCAGAGCGTACACGAACTCCAGGAAGCAGCGCTGCTGCCCACCTTTGTCGAACACGTGTGGGACCTCAATCCGATCCTGGACGAGAACAGCGGGGTGGGAACTCTCCTCAAAGCGCTCTTCGGTTACAACGGCGACCCGTCGCTTCTGGAGGTGCTCGCCTACGGGGTCTACTTCGCCGTCGTCGGCGCTGCCAGTCTCCGGCTGGGCCGGGCGAGGGCTCTGGCCGTGGGGAGGGAGGTGCAGGCGTAGTAAGGTGCAGGTACAGGATGTAGAGTGCAGGACGCAAGAAATAACAGAGCAAGGAGGAAGACAAATGGTGAAGGATCCAGTCTGCGGGATGATGGTAGATCCGGAGAAAGCTCCGGCCAAGACGGAGTACAAGGGACAGACCTACTACTTCTGCGCTCCGGGGTGCAAGGCGGCTTTCGAGAAAGACCCGGAGAAGTACCTGGGTAAGGAGCAGCACGGCCACCATATGGGCCACGGACACTAGCCGGGGCGCGGGAGGGTTCCCCGTCGACCGCCCGTCGGCGGGGGACCCTCTCTATGTGTATGGAGGTTTCCACCAAGAGGTACAGGGGACACAGGAGATTCGAGAGATTGAGAAGGAGGCAAAGATAGTATGGCGAAGAGTCCACCGAGAAGGATCCGGTCCAGCCCGTTCGTGATGCTCTCCATTGGGCTCGTCGTCGGTGTAGCGCTGGGGTTTGCGATCCGTCCGCTGGTGCTCCCTTCAGCGCCTGCCCAGGAGGGACCGACGCCGGTCGGGGTGGTCGAGCCCACTCCGACGGAGGCCATCGCTCCCACGCCTACTGATACCACCCGCTCGTCCACCGGCGGAGGGGTCCAGCCTACGCTGATGGATGTCGTGATCGAGCGAACGCGCCACTTCAAAGGGGACCCGAACGCGCCGGTGACGATCGTCGAGTTCGGCGATTTCCAGTGCCCTTTCTGCGGCCGGTTCGCCGCCGAGGCGGGCCGCCAGATCGATGAGGAGTACGTCCAGACGGGGCTCGTCCGCTTCGGCTACCAGCACTTCGCCTTCCTGGGGCCGGAGTCCCAGTGGGCCGCCGAGGCCAGCGAGTGCGCGGCGGAGCAGGACGGTTTCTGGGCTTACCACGACCTGCTGTTCGAACGGCAGGCCGGTGAGAACCAGGGGGCTTTCAGCAAAGAGAACCTGAAAGCATTCGCGGCGGACCTGGAGTTGGACACCGCCGCCTTCAACGAGTGCCTGGACTCGGGCCGATACACGTCCTTGATTGCCGAGGACAGAACGTGGGTACGATCGCTGGGGGTCCAAAGCACCCCTTCCTTCCTGATCAACGGACAGCCGCTGGTAGGGGCGCAACCTTTCGAGGTCTTCCAGCAGGCAATCGAAGCGGCTCTTGACGAGACGGGGGAGTGAAGGAATGAACCGGAGAAGGTCATACGCTGCACCGGCCCTTCTCGGCCTGCTGGCCCTCACCCTGGCGATCGCCGCTGGTTGTACGCCGTCCCCCAGTGGGTCGGGACGGATCGAGTTGAGCGCCACGGAGTTCGATTTCGGAACCATCCCCAACGACACACCGGTGAGCCAGACGTTCCAGGTGCGCAACGTCGGGGAGGGATGGCTGGAGATCACCGGCGTCAGCACCTCCTGCGGCTGCACCTCTGCCGAGGTGACCCCTCGTCGTCTGGCTCCCGGTGAGGCGGCGGAGTTGCGCGTGACCTACGACCCGCGGGTGCACGGCGGCGAGGCCGGTACCTTCCTCCGCCAGGTCTACATCCGCTCCAACGATCCCGAGACGCCGGAGGCGGTGCTGACCATCCACGTGACGGTGGCCGCTCCGGAGGATACTGTGCTGACTCCGACCGCTGAGGCGGTGGACGCGGCGATTCTGTACAAAGAGTTCATCTGCCCCTGCTGTGGGCAGGACATCGGCTCCTGCACGTGTGAGATGGCCGAGGAGCGGCGGGCTACGATCGATCACATTCTCCAGTACGGCGGTTCGCCCGACCTGGTCTACCAGGCGATGTTCCAGGCCTACGGTGCCGACGCCTTTTTCGACCCGGAGCGGGCGGAGCAGGCGCGGAACGGGCTGCTGAAGACCCTGCCAGCCGACCGGCCGATCCTGGTGGCGGAGCCAGAGTCGGTGGACCTGGGACGCGTCCCGATCGACGGTGGGCTGGTCACTCTCACATTCACCCTGCGCAACGCGGGCCGGAGCGACCTGACCCTTTTCGGCGCGTTGACCTCCTGCGGCTGCACCACGGCCGTGATCGAGACCGCCGAGGGCGTCAGCCCTCCCTTCGGCGCAAACGCGGCAGAGAACCCCGCCGACTGGTCGGCGGTGCTGGCACCGGGGGAGGAGGTCCGGATGGTCGTCACCTTCGACCCGCTGTTCCACGGGCCGGAAGGCACCGGTCGGGTGCGCCGCACCGTCTCCGTTCTCTCCGATGATCCACTAAGCCGTCGGCTGGATGTTACCTTCGAAGCCGAGATCACCGAGTAGTCGAGGAGGAAAGTCCGGATGTTCCACCGCTTGAACCGTTCCATCGTCGCGACTCCCTTTCTGCTCCTGCTGTTCCTGGCGCTGGTCGCACCGGTCGGGGTTGGGGCACAGGATCCCGCTCCCGTCGTCGTCTACTACAACCGGGCCTGTGCCGATTGCCTGGAGTACATCGAGGAGACCGTCGTGCCACTCCTGCGAGAGGCTGGCTATCCGGAGCCGGTGTACAAGGACTACGTCAACGAGCCGGCCAACCGGGCCGATCTGTTGGAACGGAGCGACGAACTGGGAGTGCCGCCCGACCTCCAATCCCACCTGACGGTCTTCATTGGCGACCGGATCGTCCTGGAGGGCCACATCCCCGAGCACGTCATCGCCGATCTGCTGGACGCGCCGCCCGACGCCTTCGAGCGCATCGTCGTCTACCAGGACAAGATGAGCGGTGCGACGGAGTACACGGTCTGGGCGTTCCGTGGGGAGCCGCAGATCTATCCCCTCGACACCCCCATCGGTGTCTACCTGGCCGACCTGGAGACCCTCGGCGAACAACCGGCATCGCCCGCCCCGGTCCGTGAGGAGCGCGCCCTGCTGCCGCTGGTGCTGACCACCGGCTTTCTCGACGGCCTGAACCCCTGCGCCTTCGCCGTGTTGCTGTTCTTCATCGCCTTCCTCTTCACCATCCGCCGCGCCACATCCTCTATCTGGGCGATGGGGTTGATCTATATAGCCGCCATCTACCTGGCCTACTTCCTTATCGGCCTGGGACTGATGCAGGCGATCCTTTTCGCTGGGGAGCACCACCTGATGGCTAAGATCGGCTCCTGGCTGGTCATCGTCCTGGGCCTGATCAACGTGAAGGACTACTTCTTTCCCCAGTTGCCTATTCACCTGCGCATCCCCACCATCGCCCACGGGACGATCCAGGACTGGCTCAGGCGGGCCACCTTCCCTGCCGCGGCCGTCGGTGGCTTTCTGGTGGGACTTTGCACCTTCCCCTGCTCCGGCGGGATCTACGTCGCCATCGTCGGCTTGTTGGCGGCCAAGGCCACCTACTGGCAGGGGGTCAGTTACCTGGGGCTGTACAACCTGATGTTCGTCTCACCGCTGCTGCTGATTCTGGTGGCCGTGGGCAACCGGCGAGTGTTGCACCGCATCCGGCTGGTGGAACAATCCAGCCGCCGCTGGGTCCGGTTGGCGACAGGACTGGCGATGATCGGCATCGGCGCGGTGATCCTGATCTGGTTCGTGTGAAGGGGGTGGAAGAATGGGTAAAAGGCGTAAGACCCCATCCCGTCGGTCGGGCCGCAAGTCGCAGAGGAGGCAGGGAGACGGCTTGTGGAGGTGGATCGTCGTGGGTGTGGTCGCAGTCGTCGGGCTGGGGGTGTTCAACCTGTGGCGGACCGGGGCCTTTGCCAGTCCGCCCCCTCCCTCCCGCAGCGGCGATCCGGCGACGCTCCTGCCGCTGGCCCAGGCGGGCCCTCCCCTCCAGGGGAGCCACGATATGGCCCTCATCCCCGAAACCACGCCATCCCCCCAACCGGCCCCTGTCGACCAGCCGGTGCCTCGGCTGGATATGCCGGAGCGCAGCCACGACTTTGGTCGGGTCTACGCGCGGTGGGAGGTGGCTCACATCTTCGCCGTCCAGAACACCGGCACGGCCGATCTGGTGATCAGCAACCTGGTGACCTCCTGCGGCTGCACGACGGCGGAACTATCCAGCAGCGTCATCCCCCCCGGCCATCGGGCCGACCTGACGGTAACCTTCGACGCCGACTACCACCCGACCCGGGGGGAGGTCACCCGGCTGGTATGGTTCGCCACCAATGACCCCACTCAGCCCTGGGTAGAGGTGCGCTTCACGGCCGACGTGCGGCGGTAAGCGGGTTGGCCCCCGCCAAACAGCGGAGTCGAAGACGGGCCAAACACCGCTTTCTCCGCGGACGCCTCAATGATACGATAGGGGCAGTGAACGAGAGGAGGTGGGGAGATGATGATGGGCTTTGGCTTTTTGGGGATGTTGCTGTTCTGGGGGCTCTTCCTGGCCCTGATCGTGGGCGGGTTGGTGTTTCTGCTCCGTCAGACCACCGGAACACAGACGTCCAACGGAGCGGAGGACCGGACTGCTCTCCGGATTCTGGATGAGCGGCTCGCCCGGGGCGAGATCGACCGGGAGGAGTACGAGGCAATCCGGGCCACGCTGGAGCGGTAGCAAGAAGCAAGAGAACAGAGAAGCAAGGAGGTAAAAGATGGGTTGGTGCTGGAGTGGATTGGGTTGGGGAGGCTGGGGAGCCTGGGGTGGTATCGGGCTCATCGGCCTGATTCTGAACGTGGTGCTCTTTGCGGGTGTGCTGGCTGTTCTGGGCGGCGGGACCGTGTGGCTCGCTCGGCGACTGAGCCGGGGGGCCTCAGATCCCAGGAGGGGGGCGGACCCGTTGGGGGTCGCCCGCAGACGGCTAGCGGCAGGGGAGATCACCGTTGCCGAGTTCGAGGAGATCCGTTCCCGCCTTCAGCCCTGAAACCCAATCTTGAGACCCTCGGATCGCTGAGTTCGAAGGGACAGCGACCGGCTTCAGACCTCGGAACGAAGCCGGTCGCTGTTCTCTATCCTGTCCTCGCCATCTGGCGTCTGTAACCGGTTGGTAGGAGAGACGGGACAACGAATCCTGAACGAACCGGAGATGAGCCTCCGATTCGTTCTATTCGTCTGCGGTTCGTTGTCCCATCCGTCCGCGGTCTCCCCACCTGCCAACCTGCTACAGATACCGCCACCTACACACATTTGACATAGAACGAATGTTCGCTATAATAAGGTTGGCGACGAGGAGGTGAGAGATGCACGCAGATGGACCCGCTCTGACAGAACGGCAGCAGGAGATCCTTCGATACATCTATGAGTTCGGCCAGGAATGGGGATTCCCGCCCTCCATCCGTGAGATCGGCGCGGCGGTCGGCACTCCCCACCCCTCCGTGATCAGCCACAACCTGAGGCGGCTGGAGGAGGCGGGGCTGATCGAGCGGGAGCCGAGACGGTCGCGGGGGATCCGGCTCACGGAGGCCGGGCTGGCTTTCCTCTCCGCATCGACGACCGGGATGATCCCCCCGGAGGGGCTGGTCTCCATCCCCCTTCTGGGCGAGATCGTCGCTGGCGAGCCGATCCCCGTCCCCTCTTCCGACTTTTCCCTGATGGGCGCAGAGGAGACGGTCGAACTGGCTCGCTCGATCTTCCGGGACACCAGCGACCTCTACGCTCTCCGGGTGCGCGGGAACTCGATGATCGATGCCCTGATCCACGACGGGGACATCGTCATCATGCGGCACACTCGGCGGGTAGAAAACGGGGAGATGGCCGCCGTCTGGCTGCGGGATCGAGAGGAGACCACCCTGAAGCGGGTCTACTGGGAGGGGAAGCGGGTCCGCCTCCAGCCCGCCAATCCCTCGATGAAGCCGATCTATATCGACGACCCCTCACAGGTGGAGATCCAGGGGAAGGTAGTGATGGTCATCCGGCGGCTGCACTGACGGCGCGGATCATCGCCCGTACACCGTGAGAGCATCCAGGCTGCCCCATCCCTCCATCACGGCGATCTCCACCCGGTGGCGGCCCTCCTTCCAAGAGGAAAACAGCGATACCGGCCCTCCTTCCAGCGCGAAGGTCTGCGCCGGCCCACCGTCGATCCGGACGGATACCTGTCCCGCATCCGGACCGGGGGTCAGCACCAGTCGGCTCCCCTCGAACACAAAGGTTACCCGCGCCGGGCTCTGTGCCCGGAGGTAGGCCCCCAGCACCGCTGACCCATCCTCCACCCGCTCCCACTCCCCTTCGTATTCCAGTGCCCAGTGATCCTCCTGATGAACCCCTGGGTAGAGGGTAGGAACCAGCGAGGAGATATACTCCCGCATCGCGTCGTACACCGGCATCGGGGTGAAGTCGGGCTCCACCATCCGGAAGTAGTACCACGACTGGTTCCGTTCGGCGTCCGAGGCTCGCTTGAAGAACCAGAAGTTGATCACCCCCACCCACGGCCACTCCTCCAACGCCCGCTGGTAGGCCATCGGGGCGTACCGGGCCTGCTGCTCCAGCGTCACCTGACCGTAGCGGCCCCAGCCCTGGATGTTCGGGTCGCTGGGGACGGCGTTGGCGTTCATCTCGCTGATCCAGATTGGCTTATGACCGTCCCCGTTGACCACCATGATGTCCCGCAGGTAGAGGAAGCGGCCGTAGTTGATGGTCATCGGGTGGAGACGGCGGTCGGTGGGACCGGACCAGAGAAGGTAATCGTTGACGGCGAGGATATCGAAGCAGTCGGCGGCACCGGCGTCGTACATCCTCTGGAGGAAGATCAGGTCGTTCAGGCCAGCCCCGGGGCCCGGGCCGGGGTCGAGGGCGACCGTCTGAGCCAGTGCACCGCTGATGATGACAGCGTCGGGGTCCGCCTCTTTGGCCCGCCGATAGGCAAGACAGAGTAGTTCGGTGTAGGCCTCCGGATCGACCGGCTGCTCCCCCCACTCGGGGTAGATATTCGGCTCGTTCCAGATCTGGTAGTACCGGATGCGGCCGCGATACCGAGAGACGACGGTGTAGACGTAATCCCCGAAGTCCTCCAGCCGGTCGGGCGGGGCGTATGTCCCCCGGGCGTCCCCATCGGCGCGGGACCAGGCCGGAGGGCTGCTGAGCCGGGCGATGATCTCCAGATTGTACCGCTCCGCCAGCGAGACGATGTGGTCGTACTTCTCCCAGGCGGACCGGTGGGGTTCGTGGCGGCGGTCCTCGAAATCCCCTTTGCCGTGGATCTCGATATCCTCCCAAGGGAACGACTGCCGGATCCAGTGGAACCCCGCGTCGGCGACCATCTGGAGGGTCCGCTCCCGCTTCCAGGGCTCCACTTCCTGCTCCAGGAAGACGTTGATACCGAAGGGGTTGACGCCGGCGTGGGCCACCGGCTCGTAGCGGGCAAGGCGAGGCTGAGGACGGATCAGCCCACCTGCCAGTTGGAGCATCCCGCGGACCTGCCCCAGCGTCGCTTCCTCACCGGTCCACTCAAACAGCAACGCCGAGGGGGAGGTGGCACAGCCAGCGAGGAGGAGCCCCACCAGCAGAGCAAGGATCCATCCCCAGAGGAAAACTCGTCGGTTCACCTGGACGGTCGGGATGTGTCTATCTCTTCGAGGAGGGCTGTGACCCCCATGGGGAGATCATCGCGGGAGAGGTACTGGCGCACCTCCTCACGGGCCTCTTCGAAGAGGCGGATAATGTCTTCATCCGATCCCTTGAACCCGCCGACGGTCCGTCGCGCGCAGGTGCAGCAGCCCAACGAGGCGCGGTAACTATCCAGGTCGCACGTCAGGCAACTGGCCAGTTTGATCATCATCAGTGAGAACCCCAGCACATCCTCGTGCTGGTCCGGCAGCCGGACCACGCGGTCGACGAGCCGTGCCCACTTCTCTCCGCGCAGGTTGCGCAGCTGGGGAATGCAGCGAGACGGGAACAGGATTTCGCTATCTGGATACATCATTACCCTCTCACGTCCAGGATGGAGGAATGATAGCACAAAACGGGAGGGTTTTCAAACGAATCCGCGAGTTCCGTTGCCACAGGCGACGAACCGCGCGTAAAGCCACCTGTGGGCAGACGAATCGGGGTCACCACCCGCTCACCCGCCATCCCTTCTCGGTGCGGACCAGGCGGAGTTCCTCCAGAGTCGGCCAGTGGGCGATG
>DUEL01000037.1 GCA_011192125.1 Thermoflexia bacterium | reverse complement strand
GCCCCGCCTGTTTACGGCGGGGCGGATCAGGTGTGTCCGAACTCCTGTCTAAACTCCCGGAGGGCGACCACGGAGGGTCGCCGGTCGCACCCCGGCGCACACCCAATGGCACCGGATGAGGTCGAACGGACGATCCACACCTACGACCGGATGGCCGCCCGCTACGCTGCCCGCCCCGTCTACCCCCTGGAGCGGGAACTGGACCGGTTCGTCGCGCTCGTGGGAGGGGAAGGGTGGGTGGTCGACGTCGGCTGCGGCCCCGGTCAGTACGCCCGCGCGTTGATGGCGCGGGGACTGCGCGTCATCGGCCTCGATCTCTCGGCTGGGATGTTGGCTCAGGCCGCCGCCGCTGGGACGAAGAATCTACTGCGGGCCGACATGCGCCGCCTCCCCCTGCCCACGGGGTCGATCGACGGCTGTTTCGTATGTGCCTCTCTTCTCCACCTCCCTCGGGCCGAGGTCCCTGCTACCCTGACCGAACTCCATCGGGTGCTGCGGCCGGGTGGGGTGATCTATGTGGCGTTGAAAGAAGGGACCGGGGAGGAGTGGGTGGATGCGGGCAGGGCAGGGCTGCGGTTCTTCGTCTATTATCAGGTCCCCGAGGTCGATCGGATGCTGGCGGAGGCTGGCTTCGTCCTGATCGACGGTTGGATCAGCCCTCCAGGACCCGGTCAACGCCACCGCTGGATCAGCCGCTTCGCCCGCTCCTGATCGGTTGCGGCTATTTCACCACAGGGACACAGAGGGCACAGAGGTTTTTGATCTTGGAGAAGGGCTCTGTGCCCTCCGTGCCTCTGTGGTAAACCAGCAACGCGGGGCTCCGATTGACAAAACGGCTCTCCTGGTGTATCTTTGCCTCCTGCCGAGAGGACCCTTATGAAAACACCAACCGTCGTGCGTGTCCTGGTCATCCCGGCCGCCCTCCTCCTCTTCTTTCTGGGGGCGGTCAGTTTTTCCACCTATCCCGCTCCGGCCGCCACCCCGCCGACGCCGTCTGCGACCCCGACCTCATCCCCCACGCCGCTTCCCTCTCCCACGCCGCTGCCGACCCCCACACCGTCCCCCACACCCGTCCCGTCGCCCACGCCGACCCCCACTCCCACTTATCCCCCTCCACCCGACGAGGTCGAGGTCCCCATCTTGATGTACCACTACGTCGAAGAACTCCCCCCTGGCGCAGACGCCATCCGGCGCGACCTCACCGTGAGTCCGGAGGCGTTCGAAGCCCAACTCCAGGCGCTGGCCGAGCGGGGCTACCATACCATCTCCCTCACCGACCTCTACCTCCACCTGGCCTTGGGGAAGCCTCTGCCGGAGAGACCGATCGTCCTCACCTTTGACGATGGTTATCGGGACGCCTACACCGTCGTCTTCCCCCTCCTGCAGAAGTACGGCTTCACCGCCACTTTCTTCGTCCTCGCCACCCCGGCTCACTACGAGAGTCCGAACTACCTCACCTGGGCGATGATGAAGGAGATGGCCGACGCCGGGATGGAGATTCAGGGGCACGGACGGGACCACGTGGACCTGCGGAACCGGTCCTACGAGTTCTTGGTCTACCAGATCCTGGGCATCAAAGAGGCCGTCGAGTACCACACGGGCAAGCCGGTTCGCTTCTTTTGCTACCCGTCGGGATTGTACGACGACGACGTCATCGCCGTCCTTCGGTCGGCCGGATACTGGGGGGCGGTGACCACCCAGTACGGCCGTGTCCACACCCGGGAGAACCTCTTTACGCTCCAACGTGTCCGCATCCGCGGCACCGATTCGCTGGAGACGTTCCTCGCCAAAGTCGAAGGGCGGTACTGAGCCAGTTTTCACCGCGGAGACGCGGAGGACGCAGAGATTTCAAGAAGTTTTCTCTGTGTCCTCTGCGTCTCTCTGCGGTAAAAGTTTCCACTTCCCCGCCGAACGTCCCACAAACTGACAGTCTTTGACAGTTTCTCCGCCTCATCTGATAGTTTTTGACAGCCTTCTCCCCATAGAATAGAAACGCCGCCGGAGCATGCGATGCCCGGCGGCGAACCTTGCCTTGGAGGGAGTAATGCCGTCGTCCCGTGCACCGGGATTCTACAACTGGCCGCTGGAGGACCGCCTGAAGTGGGTGGTCGATTGGGCGAACCTGACCGAGGAAGAGGCAGCCGTCCTCCGCGGCGAGGCGGGGCTTCCGCTGGAGCAGGCCGACCGGATGATCGAAAACGTGGTCGGCCGCCACGCCCTGCCGCTGGGAATCGCCCTCAACTTCCAGGTCAACGGCCGGGACGTCCTGGTGCCGATGGCGATCGAGGAGCCGTCGGTGGTCGCCGGGGCCTCCTTCGCTGCCAAACTGGCCCGGGCTGGCGGAGGGTTCCGCGCCGAAGCAACCCCGCCGGAGATGATCGGGCAGATCCAGGTGCTGGATCTGCCGGACCTGGAGGCAGCGCGGGCGGCGATAGAGGCGGCCAGGGAGCGGATCCTGGCCCGCGCCGACGAGGTGGACCCAGTCATTCGGCGGCTGGGGGGCGGCGCGCGCGACTTAGAAGTGCGACCGTTGCCGGAGACCCCCGCCGGGCCGATGCTGGTGATCCACCTGATCTACGATTGCCGGGACGCGATGGGGGCCAACGCCGTCAACACCGCCTGCGAGGCCCTGGCCCCCCTCATCGAGGAGATCACCGGCGGGCGAGTCGGGTTGCGCATCCTCTCCAACCTGGCCGAACGACGGCTGGCCCGCGCCGAGTGCACGATCCCGGCCGACGCGCTGGCCTTCGACGACTTCCCCGGTGAGCGGGTGGCGCAGGGGATCGTCGAGGCCTGGGCCTTCGCCGCCGCCGATCCCTACCGGGCGGCGACCCACAACAAGGGGATCCTCAACGGGGTGGACGCGGTCGCTATCGCCACCGGGCAGGACTGGCGGGCGATCGAAGCGGGCGCGCACGCCTACGCCGCCCGCTCGGGCCGGTACACCAGCCTCTCGACCTGGAGCCGGGACGAGGAGGGCAACCTGGTCGGTCGGCTGGAGATGCCGATGGCGGTTGGGACCGTCGGTGGGGCGACCCGTTCCCATCCCACGGCCCGCGTCGCCCTCAAGATCCTGGGCGTGCAGACCGCCCGGGAACTGGCCGAGGTGATGGTCGCGGTCGGCCTGGCCCAGAACCTGGCCGCGCTGCGGGCGCTGGCCACCGAGGGCATCCAGAAAGGCCATATGGCCCTCCACGCCCGGCAGGTCGCTATCGCCGCCGGGGCTCGCGGAGAGGAGATCGAGCAGGTCGCCCGGCAGATGGTCGCCGAGGGCGTGGTCCGGCTCGACCGAGCGGAGGAAATCTTACGGGAACGGAGGAGCAAAGAGGCAGGGGAGCAGAGTCGCAGGGAAGCGGGGAAGCGAGGAAGCAAGGGAGATGAGTGAGGCGGAGGTGCTCAGACCGGATCGGCCGGTGGGGATCGTGGGCTATGGGGCCTACGTGCCCCGCTACCGGCTGCCCGCGGCGGAGGTCGCCCGTGTCTGGAGCGGCGGGCAGGGCAGGACGCCGATCACGGAGAAATCGGTGCCGGGGTTGGACGAGGACACGGTGACGATCGCCCTCGAGGCGGCGCGGAACGCGCTGGCCCGCGCGGGCAGCGTCGATCTGGCGCAGATCCGCGCCGTCTGGGTTGGCAGCGAGTCCCACCCCTATGCGGTCAAACCGACCTCGACCATCGTCGCCGAGGCGATCGGGGCCACGCCTGCCACCCAGGCGGGCGATTGGGAGTTCGCCTGCAAGGCTGGGACGGAGGCGTTCCAGGCGGCCGTCGGCTTCGTCGGCTCGGGGATGGCTCGCTACGCCCTCGCCATCGGAGCGGACACCGCCCAGGCCCGCCCGGGGGACGCGCTGGACTACACGGCCGCCGCCGGTGGGGCCGCCTATCTGCTCGGACCGGCCGACGAGTCATTGGCCGTCATCGAGGGCTCCTTCTCCTACGTGACCGACACGCCCGACTTCTGGCGGCGCGCCTACCAGCACTACCCCTCCCACGGCGGCCGCTTCACCGGTCAGCCCGCCTACTTCCACCACATCACCCACGCCGCGCGCGGGCTGATGGAGGCGATGGGAACCCGGCCGGAGGACTACGCTTACGCTGTCTTCCACCAGCCCAACGTCAAGTTCCCCCGGACGGTGGCACGACGGCTGGGGTTCACGCCGGAGCAGATCGCGCCGGGGCTGCTGGTGGACCGGATCGGCAACACCTACGCTGCATCGTCGCTGATCGGCCTGACGGCGGTGCTGGACCAGGCCCGGCCGGGGGACCGGATCCTCCTGGTCAGTTTCGGCTCCGGCGCGGGGTCGGACGCCATCTCGCTGCGGGTGACCGAAGCGATCGAGGAGCGGCGCGACCGGGCTCCGTACACCGAGGACTACATCGCGCGTCGGAAGCCGATCGATTACGCGACCTACGTGCGGCAGCGTCGTCTTCTGATGATGAAGTAGGGACGGCCAATGAGAGACGTAGCGATCATCGGGATCGGGCAGACCAAGGTCGGTGAGCATTGGGACCTGGGGCTGCGGCACCTGGCGCTGGAGGCGCTCCAGGCGGCGATGAAGGACGCCGGGGTGGAGCGGGTGGACGGGCTGTACGTGGGCAACATGCTCAGCGGCGAACTGACCGGCCAGGAGCACCTGGGGGCTCTGATCGCCGACTTCGCCGGGCTGCGGGGCGTCGAGGCGGTCAAGATCGAGGCGGCCTGCGGCTCGGGGGCCGCCGCGCTACGGATGGGCTACGTCGCCGTCGCCGGCGGCCTGGCCGACGTGGTCCTGGTCGTCGGCGTGGAGAAGATGACGGACTACCTGGGCCCGAAGGTGACTGCCGCCCTGGCGATGGCTGCAGACGCCGACTACGAGGCGTCGCAGGGGGTCTCCTTCGTCGCCCTCAACGCGCTGCTGATGCGGCGCTATATGCACGAGTTTGGCTATCGGAAGGAGGACTTCGCGCCCTTCGCCGTCAACGCCCACGCCAACGGGATGAACAATCCCTACGCGATGTTCCACATCAATGTCACGCCCGAATCGTATGCGCGGGCGGCGATGATCGCCGATCCGGTCAACCTGCTGGACTCCTCGCCCGTGTGCGACGGGGCAGCGGCGGTGGTCCTGGCCCCGGTCGAACTGGCCCGGCAACTACCGCATCCGGTGGTCCGCATCGCCGCCTCGGCCATTGGCACCGACACGGTGGCGATCCACGATCGGCGGGACCCCCTCACGTTGGAAGGGGCCGCCCTGTCGGTCCACCGAGCCTACCAGCAGGCTGGGGTACGGCCGGAGGATATCGACCTGTTCGAACTGCACGACGCCTTCAGCATCATGGCCGCGCTGAGCCTGGAGGCCGCCGGGTTTGCAGAGAAAGGGAAGGGAGTGCAGATGGCCCTCGACGGCGAGATCACCCTCCACGGGCGCGTCCCTATCGCCACGATGGGCGGCCTGAAGGCCCGTGGGCATCCGGTCGGTGCGACGGGGGTGTATCAGATCGTAGAGGTGGTCCAGCAGTTGCGCGGTGAGGCGGGAGCCAACCAGGTGCCGAACGCGCGCATCGGGATGGCCCAGAACATCGGGGGGTCGGGGGCGACGGTGATCACGCACATTCTGGAGCGTGTTGAGTAGGGGAGAGATGGGCGGGGAATTCAGCGGATTCAGCAGATTAAGCGGATTTTGGAGGTGAAGGATGACTTTGGCAGGAACCTGGAGGTTGCGGCACCAGCGGTATCAGTTGCAGGGCGAGATCTGTGAGAAGTGCGGGAGTCTGATCTTCCCGCCGCGGGACGTCTGCCCCGAGTGCGAAGCGCCCGCGAAGACCCCTTACACGTTCAGCGGGCGGGGCGAGGTGTATTCCTACACCACGGTCTACCACCCGCCAGCGGGGTTCGAGGAGGACGCGCCGTACACGGTGGCGCTGGTCCGCCTGGAGGAGGGGCCGATGGTCACGGCCCAACTAACCGACGTGGATGCCGACCAGGTGGAGATCGGCATGCCGGTCGAGATGGTCACGCGCCGGATCAGCGCCGAGGGTGAGGAGGGGGTCATCACCTACGGCTACAAGTTCCGCCCCGTCCTGCGCCGCGCGCGAGAGTGACGCCGCGCGACGGCTCGATCGCTCGAAACGGGCAAGAAACGAACACGTCCCCGGCTGCGGAGCGAGCGTTCGCTCCCATGTCCGGGGACGTGTCTTTGTGCCTGGAACCGGCTTGTCGAGGGTTGTTGCACTCAGATGGGGGGATACTCCGGATAATCTGCCGTCGGGCGAAAATGGGCTTCCAGGGCCGCCATCACCGCCAGGACGATGTCCTCCCGCCAGTGCCGGGCGACGACCTGTACGCCCACCGGCAGACCTGCGCTCCCCTTCTCTACCTGTTGCGCGGTGATGTCGGCTAAGTCCTTACTCACCTCCCGGTCGCTTTCCTCGCCGGGGCGCACCCGGGTCGCTGCCACCACCCCCGCTGGCGCGCCGAGTATATTGTACGTCAGTGCGTAGGTGAGCGCCGGAAAGAGATGCTCACTGCTCCCGTGGGTCAGGGCCGGAAGCGCGAAGGGCGGGCAGATGACGGCGTCGAAATTCCCGGTGTCAAGTGCCTGGATGAACCGCGCCCGGTAGTCCGTACGTGCTTCCACTAGTTTCCAGTATTTTTCCGTTGAACGGGGGCCCATGCATTGCATCATGTGGGCGAGGTACCGCTGTCCCTGTGCGGCCATTACCTTCTGGATGATAGACATCACAAAGGGGGGCGTATGAAGCCCTCGGAGCATTCCTGCCACCTGTGGGATCGGCTTCTCGTCGCCGAGTAGCCGTTGGTAGTCGTCCCCTCCGCCGGACGTCACGGCTCCCAGGAATATCCGCACCGCCTCTGCAGCGTCGGGCGGCGTGAACGGGGCGACGGAGGCACCCCGATCCTGGAGGGCTTCGGCGGCCTCCTCGACGGCGCGACGCAAGGCGGGCGCAGCGGGGAAGTAACCGTTGTCCGTGTAAAAGCCGATGCGCATCCCTTCGACACGTACCTCGTTCGGATCGGGCCACGGGACAGGGGGAACCAGATCGTAGGTTGTGTGCAGCGATGTTTCCGCCAGGACCGCCATCGCCAGTTGGAGGTCGGCCACGGTGCGGGCGATCGGCCCCGGTTGCGGGATAAACACTTCCTGACCGTATCCCAGCAGGCCGGTGGCGAAATCGTCGTTTGTCAATCGGCCGGAAGTGGGCTTTAGACCGTGGAGACCGCAGAAATGGGCGGGGATACGGGTGCTTCCGCCGAAGTCACCGGCTAACCCCAGCGCCGACCCTCTGGCGGCGATGATGGCCGCTTCGCCCCCGCTGCTGCCCCCCGGTGTGCGCTCCAGATTCCAGGGGTTGTTGCTGCGGCCATAAACCCGGTTGTCGCTCTCGGGACCTGCCAGGGTCTGGATGATGTTCGTCTTACCCAGGATGATAGCGCCGGCCTGACGTAGTTTCGTGACCAGAGGGCCTTCATCGTGATAGACATTGCCGATCTGGTTGGTTGCGCCCAGGGTGGTCTGCGTCCCGGCGACGCGGTACTGTTCCTTGATCGTCACCGGCACGCCGTGCAGCGGGCCAAGTGGTTCGCCACGGGCTCGCCTTTCGTCGGCCTCTCTCGCCTGTGCCCGTGCCTTGTCAAACAAGGGGATGACAACGGCGTTGATCCGCTCGTTGACGGCCTCGATGCGCCGGATGTGGGCCTCGGTGACCTCCAGGGCTGAAAGTTCACCGGCTTGGATCATTTCAGCCAACACCGAAGCGCTCAGGTCTGTTATGGTTTGCATGGGTCGACTCCTTATTTCTCAACTTCTATAGGGTGGGTAACAGTTCTTATCCGTGGGGTTCATCGGGGTTCAATAGGAGGATGCGTGGCTGAAAGGGGAAAGCGCGGCTTGATTAATAAGAATTCAATTATGAATATATCACAAACCACCGCGGTTGTCAAGGTCTATTCCGACCTGGCGAGAAATTGACATCAACTCACAATCGTAGTATACTACCATCAACACATCCGAAGAGAGGTTGCGAGCGATGCCGATGCGCCTCCCTAGCCCGCCTGAGCCTGAGAAGCCAGACCGTCGGTCTGGATAGGCGCGCTGGGGAGAACCGAGCGAACCTTCCGGCCAGCCCTCCAGACCGTAGAGAGGGCTGGCCTCATTATAAGGGGTGAGAAAGGTTTTCACTGCACCCGCTGCAGGCAGGGTAGGTGGTCGGGCCGGATACGGTTGAATGGCGAAGGTACTGGCGTTAAGCGACCGGGTCGTGGAGACGATCTACAGCGCGGGGATCCGAGAGCGGTTCTCCGACGTCGACCTGCTGCTCTCCTGCGGCGACCTGCCGTACTCCTACCTGGAGTACGTGGTCACGATGCTATCGGTCCCCGCCTTCTACGTTCACGGCAACCACGATCGCCCGGAGTACATCGGTCAGGACGGACTGCTGGAGGAGCCGGGTGGGTGGGTCAACGTTGACGGGCGGGTTGTGCAGGTGGGTTCGCTGCTGATCGCTGGCCTAGAGGGGAGCCCGCGCTACCAGCCCAGGGGGAAATACCAGTACACGGAGGCGGAGTTCCGGTGGAAGGTCCTCCGCCTCGTCCCCTGGCTCCTGATGAACCGGGTCTTCTACGGGCGGTACTTGGACATCCTCATCACCCACGCCCCACCGCGCGGCATCCACGACGGGGACGATCTGACCCATCGGGGCTTCGCGGCCCTGCGCTGGCTGCTGGACCGGTTCCCACCCAGATACCTGCTGCATGGTCACAAGCACGTGTACCGTCCGCAGGCGACGCGGACCCGGTACCGGGAGACGGTGGTGATTAACGTATATCCGGCCGCCCTGCTAGATATCGAGAGTGGACTCCGGTCGGGAGTGAGGTAGCGATGAGTGATATGCAAGCCGCGGCTGAGTTCGAGCGCGCCCGCCTCCGTGCCTTCCTGAGGGACGTATGGGCTGCGCTATCTGGCCGACCCAATCGGCTGCTGGCCTGGGAGGAGGTGCGCAGCCACCTCCGGCTTGGCGGCCAGGTCTACCGCGGCATCCGGACGGTCCCCGTGAAGAAGATCGTCGGGAGCGTCAACCGGTACCGGGATTTCGACCGCGCCTTCCTGCCCCGRCARAGCCAYACCGCCGACCGGTGGAAGTCCATCAGCCGGGCGTTYTAYAACGAYGCCGACCTGCCGCCGGTRAAACTCTACAAGGTCGGCGACGCCTACTTCGTCYTGGACGGCAACCACCGYGTCTCGGTCGCCCGCGAGCACGGCCGYGAGTTCATCGACGCCGAGGTGATCGAAGCCCGCACRCGGGTGCCCATCGACGGYGAAAGYCTMGACGCCGAYGCGCTGGAGATCATCGGCGAGTAYGCCGACTTCTTGGAGCGGACCCGCCTYGACGARCTGCGGCCCGACCARCGGATCGAGTTCACCGTCGGCGGCGGCTACCGTCGGTTGCTGGAACACATCGCGGTCCACCGCTACTTTATGGGCATCGAGCAGGGCCGGTTCATACCGGAGGAAGAGGCGGTCTGCGACTGGTACGACAACGTCTACATGCCCCTGGTGCGGATCATCCGAGAGAAGGGGATCCTGAAGGAGTTCCCCGGCCGTAAAGAGGCGGACCTCTACCTCTGGATCATCGACCACCAGCACTTCCTCCGCGAGCAGTTCGGTCCAGATGTGGACACCGAGGAGGCGGCCGAACACTTCACGCAGGAGTTCTCGCCCCGCCTCTCGCGGCAGGCGACCCGGATCGTTCGGAAATTGTTCGGCGGATCGCCGCCGGAATCAGAATCGCCGAAGGAGGAGGATTATGGCAAAGATCACCCCTCGTAGCCAGGACTTCTCTCGATGGTACAACGAGATCGTCCAGATGGCCGACCTGGCGGACTACTCGCCGGTCCGCGGCTGCATGGTCATCAAGCCCTACGGCTACGCACTGTGGGAGAACATCAAGGAAGGGCTCGACCGGCGCTTCAAGGCCACCGGCCACGTCAACGCCTATTTCCCTCTCTTCATCCCGATGAGTTTCCTCCAGAAAGAGGCTGAGCACATCGAGGGTTTCTCGCCGGAACTGGCCGTGGTCACCATCGGCGGTGGGAAGCAACTGGAGGAGCCGTTGGTCGTCCGCCCCACCTCGGAGACCATCATCGGCCATATGTACGCCAAGTGGATCCAGTCGTACCGCGACCTCCCCGTCCTCATCAACCAGTGGGCCAACGTGGTCCGGTGGGAGATGCGGACCCGGCTGTTCCTGCGCACCACCGAGTTCCTCTGGCAGGAGGGCCACACCGCTCACGCCACCGCCGAAGAAGCGATGGAGGAGACGTTGCGCATCCTCGACCTCTACGCCGACTTCGCCGAGAACGACGCCGCCATCCCGGTGATCAAGGGCCGCAAGAGCGAGAGCGAGAAGTTCGCCGGTGCGGTCACCAGTTACACCATCGAGGCGATGATGGGGGACCGGAGGGCCCTGCAGGCGGGGACCTCCCACTTCCTGGGGCAGAACTTCGCCCGCGCGTTCGACATCAAGTTCCTGGACGAGAACAACCAACTCCAGTACGTATGGACCACCAGTTGGGGTGTGAGCACGCGGATGGTGGGGGCCGTGGTGATGGTTCACGGGGACGACCAGGGGCTGATCCTGCCGCCCAAACTGGCCCCGATCCAGGTCGTCGTCGTCCCCATCTGGCGCAACGACGAGCAACGGTCGCGCGTCCTCCAGGCGACCGACCAGGTCCGCACGATGCTCGAGGATCGGGTCCGCCTGAAAGTGGACGACCGGGACGAGGTCTCCCCCGGCTGGAAGTTCAACGACTGGGAGATGCGAGGGGTCCCACTGCGCATCGAGATCGGCCCGAAGGACGTCGAACAGCAGCAGGTGGTGCTGGCGCGCCGCGACCGGCCTGGCAAAGAGGGGAAGACCCCCGTGCCGATGGAGGGGTTGGCCGAGGCTGTGGTCGAGCTGCTTTCGACCATCCAGGTGGACCTTCTCCAGCGGGCGCGGGATTTCCAGGAGGCGCATACTACTTACCCGGAGGACTTCGAGGGGCTGCGCGAGGGGGTCGCCGATGGTTTCGCCTACGCCTGGTGGTGCGGCAGCGCGGAGTGCGAGGCCAAGGTCAAGGAGGAGACCAGCGCGACCATCCGGTGCATCCCGTTGGACCAGGAGCCCGGCGAGGGTCGGTGCGTCGTCTGCGGGGAGAAGGCCACAGAGCGAGCCGTCTTCGCCCGGGCTTACTAAGGGACGTGACACGGCGTGTAAGGCGCGCGCGGTGAGGGCGCGTGTGGCAAGGGCGCGGGGTAAGGGCGCAATTAAATTGTGCCCTTACCCCGTGTGCGCTATACACCCTTGCCGTTTGCGCAGATAGGGGAAGCGTGGTACAATCATAGTCGCAATCCAGGACGGGTGGGTCGATCCAGACGCACCCCATCCCGAGCAAGGAGGAGCACGAAAGTGCCGCTGAGCAAAGAGGAGAAACAGGCCATCATTCGTGAATTCGGTCGTTCGCCCAATGACACCGGCTCGCCGGAGGTGCAGATCGCAATGCTGACCGCTCGGATCAACCAGTTGACCGAGCACCTGAAGGTCCACAAGCACGACGAGCACTCCCGGCGCGGCCTGCTCCGAATGGTGGGCAAGCGTCGCCGCCATCTGACCTACCTGAGCCGCAAATACCCAGAGCGGTACAGGGAGATCATCCGGCGGCTGGGATTGCGAAGGTAGTGGGTACACCTTGCGGGGGCGAAGAGCCCCCGCAAGGTCGAATTAGACTTTCCGGAGGCCGGCACGAGGTTTGGAATTGGGACATGTCCCGGAACCCCTTTCGGGCCATGTCCCAGTTTCTAACCTCCGTGCTGGGCTCCGGGCACGGAGGTTAAGTATGAAAACGTATACGTTCAAAGCACAACTGGGTGGGCATACCCTGACCCTGGAGACCGGGAAACTGGCCCAGCAGGCAGGGGGTGCCGTAACCGTCCGCTGTGGGGGCACGATGTTGCTGGCCACAGCGACGATGTCCACCGAGGAGCGGGAGGGGATCGACTTCTTCCCGCTGACGGTGGACTTTGAGGAGCGGCTCTACGCCGCGGGTCGGATCCCCGGCTCTTTCTTCCGCCGCGAGGGGCGACCGCCGGAGCACGCCATCCTGGTCGCCCGCCTCACCGACCGACCACTTCGTCCTCTCTTCCCCAAGGACCTGCGCCACGAGGTGCAGGTCATCGTCACCCCCCTCTCCCAGGACGAACTTCACCAGGCGGACATCCTCTCCATCATCGGCGCGTCGGCCGCGCTGACCATCTCCGACATCCCCTTTGGAGGGCCTGTCGGAGCCGTTCAGGTCGGCTACGTCGACGGAGAGATCGTCATCAACCCCACCGTCCCGGAGATGGAGCGCAGCCTGCTGGACCTGAAACTGGCGGGGACCGCTGACGCCATCCTGATGGTCGAAGCGGGGGCCAACGAGGTCACCGAGGAGGTGATGCTGGAGGCCCTGCGGCGCGGCCACGAGGCGATCCAGGAGATCATCGCCGTCCAGGAGGAGATGCGCAAGGCGGTGGGGAAGCCGAAGCGGGAATACACGCCGCACGCCGTCTCCGAGGATCTGATCGAGCGGGTGCGGGAGATCGTGGGCGATCGGCTGATCCCCGCCCTCTACGACGCACCGGACAAGAAGACGCGGAACGAGGGGTTGAAGGCCCTCCTGGACGAGGTAAAGTCGATCCTCGGGGAGGGGGAGGACGAGATCCTCGTCGGCCGGGCCTTCGACGAACTGGTCCGTCAGATCGTCCGCCAGCGTATCCTGGAAGAAGAGCTGCGGGTGGACGGGCGCGACCCGCGTACGATCCGGCCCATCTCCGCCGAGGTCGGGCTGCTGCCACGGACGCACGGCTCTGGCCTCTTCACCCGCGGGGAGACCCAGGTCCTCTCCATCGCCACCCTTGGGACGCCGCGAGAGGAGCAGACGCTGGACGACCTCTCTCCGGAGGAGACGAAGCGGTACATCCACCACTACAACTTCCCCCCCTATTCCACTGGCGAGACCCGTCCTCTGCGCGGCCCGAAGCGCCGCGAGATCGGGCACGGCGCGCTGGCCGAGCGGGCCCTGCTCCCCGTCATCCCGCCGGAGGAGGAGTTCCCCTACACCATCCGCGTCGTCAGCGAGGTCCTTTCCTCCAACGGCTCCACCTCGATGGCCTCCGTCTGCGGCTCCACGCTGGCCCTGATGGACGCCGGCGTGCCGATCCGGGCCTCCGTCGCTGGCATCGCGATGGGGTTGGTCATCGAAGGAGAGCGGTACCAGATCCTCACCGACATCCTGGGGATGGAGGACCATCTGGGGGATATGGACTTCAAGGTGGCCGGGACGGAGAAGGGGATCACCGCCTTGCAGATGGACATCAAGGTCAAGGGGATCTCCGACCGGTTGATGGCCGAAGCGCTGGAGCGGGCCCGCGAGGCGCGGCTGGAGATTCTGGGCGTGATGCGGGAGACCATCCCCGAGCCGCGGCCGGAACTCTCCCCCTACGCTCCGCGGATGCTCATCCTCCATGTCGACCCGGACAAACTGGGGGCGATCATCGGCACCGGCGGCAAGACGGTCCGCGCCATCCAGGACGAGTGCGACGTGCGGGTGGACATCGAGAGCGACGGCACGGTCTACATCGCCTCCACCAACGGCCCTGGGGCCGAGCGGGCGCGGGAGATCATCGAACAGTTGACCCTCGAGCCGCAGATCGGCGAGATCTACACCGGCCGCGTGGTGCGCATCACCGACTTCGGCGCCTTCGTCGAACTGGCCCCCGGTACCGATGGCATGGTCCACATCTCCCAACTCTCCGACCGACCGGTGAACAACATCCGCGAGGTGGTGGAGGTCGGCGACGAGATCCTGGTGATGGTGACCGACATCGACCACGAAGGGAAGATCCGCCTCTCACGGCGGGCAGTGCTGGAGGGGTGGACGCCGGAGGAGGCGCGGCGGCGAGATCGACCGGGAGGGAACAGCCGGGAACGGCGCCGTTCTCCCCGCCGCCGATAGGCCGAACACCGAGACGGCGTTGGGGTTGAAACGATGGAAGGACCGCTACCGCCGTTGAACTCCTCGGAACCTGAGAGAAAGCCCGGCCTGGTCCCCAGAGCCGGGCGTTTCCTCTTGAGGTTGGTCCGAGAGATCGTCGAGACGGTCCTCCCCGCCCTCCTCATCGCTCTCCTCATCAACCTCTTCCTCGCCCAGGCGACCGTGGTGGAGGGGCAGAGTATGGAGCCCACCCTTCACGATCACGAGAGGGTGATCGTGGAGAAGGTCTCCTACCGCCTCCACCCGCCCCGACGGGGGGACGTGGTCGTCCTCCGAAACCCGGGTGGGGAGGGCTTGTTGATCAAACGGGTGGTCGCCCTCCCGGGCGAGGAGGTAGCCGTGCAGGAGGGGCACGTGATCATCGACGGTCGGCCGCTGGAGGAGCCGTGGTCGGTTCAGGTGGGAGGAGCGGACCTTCCCCCCACGACGGTTCCCCCCGATCACGTCTTCGTCCTCGGCGACAACCGACCTCACTCCAACGATTCCCGGACCTTCGGGCCGGTGCCGATCGACCAGATCGTCGGGCGGGCCTGGCTGATCTACTGGCCGCTGGATCAGGTCGGGCGGGTGGACTGACGGGGTGCGGGATCGATGGAAGAGCGTCTCTCTCCCCCCTGGAGCCGCGTCACCAAAGTCACCGTCATCCTGACAGGACTGGCTATCCTGGGGGTCCTCATCTACAGTTTTCGGGACGCCCTCCCCCCCCTGGTCATCGCCGCCCTCATCGCCTACATCCTGACCCCGGTGGTCAACCTCGTCTGTGCTCGCCTGCGGCTTCCTCGGGGGCTGGCGACTCTGCTGGTCTACCTTCTCTTCCTCGCCCTCCTCGGCCTGGCGATCGGGCTTTTGGCCCCCCCGCTGGTCCGTCAGGTGACCGCCCTCCGGCTGAACCTGGAGGCGGCCACCGATCTGCTGGAGTCCTTCTTCACTCGCCAGTACGCTATCGGCGGCTTTGTCATCGATCCGTCCTCGCTTTACCTCGAACTGCAACAGGAACTGGCCGCGATGGTTCGCCCCGCCGTCACCCAGACGCTGGCCCTGGCGATGCAGGCGGTCACCACCGTGGTCTGGACGATTTTCATCTTCGTGATCTCCTTCTACCTGATCAAGGACGGCCCTCAACTCAGCGCCCAGGTGGAGAAGTGGGTTCCGCCCGATCTACGCCACGATTACCGTCGCCTGCAGGAGGAGATCAACTCCATCTGGCGGGATTTCTTCCGGGGCCAATTGCTGGTTGGGCTGGCGATGGGAGGGTCGATCCTGGTGTTGATGGGGGCCATCGGTCTCCCCAACGTGCTCATCCTCGCCCTGTTGGCGGTCGTGCTGGAGTTTCTCCCCAGCCTGGGGCACACCATCTGGCTGATCATCGCTATCCCCATCGCCCTGCTTCGGGGGTCCCTCTGGTTGCCGCTCCCCAACTTCTGGTTCGCCATCCTGGTCCTCGCGATCCACATGGTCCTCCAGCAGGTGGATCTCAACTTCTACATCCCCCGCTTCGTCGGCCGCCGGGTCCATCTTCACCCCCTCGTAGTGATCGTGGGCATCATCCTGGGAGGGATCCTGGCCGGTGTGCTGGGGATCTTCCTGGCCGCCCCCATCATCTCCTCCCTGCGGGTGCTTGTCAAGTATACCTATTGCAAGCTGCTGGACCTCTACCCGTGGCCCCCGCAGGAGGAGGGCCAGCCAGCGATGGAGATCTCCACCCCCGGATGGCTCCAAGCGGTGTGGGCGCGGGTGGAGGAGAAGATCCGGGACGAGAGCGGACCGGACGAAGAGGTTGAGGGATGAACCAGACGGTTCAGCGATGGGACGCGGCTACCAAGCGGACGGTCGCTACGATCCTTCTGGTGTTGCTTGCCCTGGTCCTTTACCGCTTCCGCGGCGTCCTTCCACCCCTGGTCCTGGCCTTCCTCCTTGCCTTCATCCTTGACCCGCTGGTGGATGTTCTGGAACGGCGGGCGGGTATGTCCCGCACGGCAGCGACCGCGCTGGTCTTCTTCGTCGTCGTCCTCCTTCTCCTCGCTGCGCCCGCCATTGCCATCCCCTCGATCGTCCGTGCCGTCCGATCCCTCAATCTGGACTTTCTCCGCATCGCGGTCGACCTGGGCCAGATGGTCCAGCAGCCGGTCATGCTGTTCGGCTATGAGTGGAATCTGGAAGAGGTCTACGTCCAGCTGCTGGACACGCTGCGAAACTTCGTCCAGACCGTGGCGGCGGGGACCTTCAACCTGGTGGTCGGGTTCGCGTCCACCCTCTTCTGGTTGGTGTTCATCCTTCTGGCGGCCTTCTACCTCACCCGGGACGCGGACCGGCTGACGGAGTGGCTGGACACGTTGCCGCCTCCGTCGATCCAGGAGGACGTCGTCCGCCTCCGGCAGCAGATCACAGAGGTGTGGAACGCTTTCCTGCGGGGGCAGTTGCTGATGGGGATCCTGATGGCCGTGATCACCACTGTCGTGAACACGGCGATCGGCCTACCCAACGCGCTGGCCCTTGGCCTCCTGGCCGGGCTGATGGAGTTCGTCCCCAGCATCGGCCCGATCATCGCCGCCATTCCCGCCGTGCTGCTGGCCTTCTTCCAGGGCTCCTCCTGGGTCCCTCTCAGCAACTTCTGGTTCGCGGTCCTGGTGCTGGGCCTGTACCTCGTCATCCAACAGATCGAGGGCAACATCCTGCTCCCCCGGGTGCTGGGGAGCAGTTTGAAACTCCACCCTCTTGTCGTGCTGATCGCTGTGATCGCCGGGGGAAGCCTGGCTGGCATCCTGGGGATGCTCCTCGCCGCCCCGACGGTGGCGACGCTGCGGGTGCTGGCCCACTACCTCTATTGCCGCCTGACCGACCGCGATCCCTTCCCCGAAGCCCCTCCGCTGCCCTCCCCCCGCCGAGGCCTGGGCCGCCGTCTCTGGGACCGGGCGCGACGACGGTTCCTCGCCAGCCGCTGGTCGGTCCGGCCTGCGAGGCCAGAGGATCGAGAAGACGTGGAGGCCATCTGTGCCCAGGTCTGGGAGGGCCACGACTACATCCCCGAGGTTTGGGAGGAGTGGCTGAGTGACCCCAACGGGCAGTTGAGCGTGGTCACTTTGAAGGACCGCGTGGTGGGGCTGGGAAAACTGACCCGCATCGCCGACGACGAGTGGTGGCTGGAAGGCCTGCGGGTGGACCCGGCATACCGGCGGTTGGGCGTGGCCCATCTGCTCCAGTCCCACCAGGTGGCCCTGGCCGAGCGGGTCGGTCGGGGGGTGCTCCGCTTCGCCACCGGCTCGTGGAACCTCCCGGTGCACCGGAACGCCGCCCGCGACGGGTTCCGCCGCGTCGCGGAGTTCGTGGCCTACGAAGCCCAGCCCTTGCCCGGTCCCTGTCCCCTCCGACGGCTGACGCCGGACGACCTGGACGCGGTGTGGGATCGGATCGCCGACTCGCCCATCCTGCAGGCCGCGGGGGGGCTGTACGAAGTCCAGTGGCACTGGATGACCCTCACCCGGGAGCGGCTGGCGGGCCACTTGGAGCGGGGAGAGGTCTGGGGCGTGGAACTGGAGGGGCGGCTGACCGGGGTGGCGGTCGTGCGAGAGGACCCGGAGCGGGATCGGCTCTCGGTGGGGTATGTGGACGGGACGCCGGAGGGGATCACCGCGTTGGCCTGGGGGCTGCGGGTGCTGGCTTACGAGCGGGGGTGTGAGAAACTCCGCTTCCGGCCCCCGACTTATCCCCCGCTGTTGGAAGCGTTGGAGGCTGCAGGTGCGGTGCGCGTATGGGAGCACAGCCTGTGGATCTTCGAAAGACTTTTGAAAGGAGAGAACGAACGTGGACGAGATCGAAATTCTGGCTGAGACGGAAAACTTCAGCGTCTGGCGGGCCAAGGAGCCGGATGGGGAGATCACCTACCATCTGGAGTTTGGCAGCGTCACGATCCACTTCTTCAAGGAGGAGTGGGAGGAGTTCCTGAAGTTGATGGGGCAGGTGGCCAGCAGCAAGTAGCCAGTAACAAGCCCCATGACGTATGACGCATGACGTGTGACGTATGACGTGTGACGCATGACGTAAGACGCACCACCCCAAGGGCAGGATGAGCCGGTTCGGAATGGCGACCCGCTCATCCTGCTCCCATCCAGGAGGGAGCCGTTGCTTAGACCCGGTGGACATCCTCAAGGGCTTCAGGAGTGGTACGACAAATTGGCGCCTCGCGTGGCGGAGGCGCGAGAGCGGCTGCGGCAGATCCCGCCGCACAAACTGGTGCTCCGCAGCGGTTGCGAGCAGGAACCGGACGGTGCGTACCGGTTGACCTTCTTCTGGCGGGACTACCGGATCCGCCCCCCGGAGTTCACCGTACAGCGGGCCGACACGGGGGAGGAACCTTCGTCCTTCATCCAGGCGATGCTCCTCACCTACCTGGTCACCGCCGACGGCACGACCCCCTCCAGCCGGTGGATCGCCTTTCACAGCCTCCCCGATGGGATGTTCTACGCCCAGGCCTTCCGCGGCTACGCGGAGAACCGGCTGGTGCGGGAACTGGGCGAGGAGGGGTTGGAGACGTTTCGCCGGGGAGCAGAGAGGTTGGGCGGAGAGCCGATCGAGATCGGGGACGCGGGGTACGCCTTTCAGGTTCTTCCTCGCATTCACCTGGCGGCGGTCTACTGGTTGGGCGATGAGGACTTTCCCTCCAGAGCCTCGATCCTCTTTGAGGACACCGCCTCCCACTATATGCCGACCGACGGCCTGGCGATCCTGGGCAGCCACCTGGTCGGCGCGATCCTGAAAGCAGCGCGGGGATAGACCTTATCACCTGCCCTCGCCGGAGCGGGCAGATTGTGTTATAATTCCACCGTGCGACAACATCCCGTGCGGTGGAACGGACGATGCCCTTAGGACTCTCGCCTGCGGTATTGCTGGCACGGCTGATCGTGCTTCTCATCGGGATGCCTATCCACGAGTGGGCCCATGCCTGGTCGGCTTATGAGTTGGGAGACGACTCGCCCCGACTGCAGGGGCGGCTGAGCCTGAACCCGATGGCCCATCTCGATTTCCTGGGTGGCCTCTTGTTGTTGTTGACCGGTTTTGGCTGGGCCAAGCCTGTGTACGTGAATCCGTATCGGATGCGGACGAATCCCCGCACCGGTATGGCGCTGAGCGCGTTCGCCGGTCCGGCGGCCAACCTCCTGGTTGCCGCGCTCTGCGCCGTCCCTTTCCGGTTGGGCTGGATGAGCCTGGCAAACATCTTCACCTCCCAGAGTCTCCTCAACCCCGCCCTGGTCCTGTTCTACATCGCCGACGTGAGCATCGGCCTGGCCCTGTTCAACCTGTTGCCCTTCTTCCCGTTGGACGGGGAGAAGGTGCTGATCGGTGTTCTGCCCCCTCGCTGGGGGGACTACCTGCTCGCCTTGCGCCCCTACAGCCCGTACATCCTGCTGGGCCTGTTGTTCGTCCTCCCCCGGTTAGGGCTGGACCTGATCGGGTTCCTGATCGGGCTGATCCGGTATCCCCTGGAGTTGTTGCTGTTCTGGATGTGATGGTTCGAGCGACGTATCGGGTGCGGCAGTTTCTCCGCGCGCTGACCGCGCCCCTCGCCAAGGAGGATCCGGCACCCGCGATGCGGGTGCTCACGCCGAGGCAGCGGGCGCTCTTTTTCCGTATGTCGCCTGCCGACCAGCGCCACAGCCTGGCGGTCTGCCGGGCGCTGGAGGAGGCGGGACCGCAGCCGCGCGACCTGTTGGTCGCCGCCCTCCTGCACGACGTGGGGAAGGCGGCCGCGCCGATGCCACTGTGGGTGCGGGTAGCGGTGGTCTTGTTGGACCGGTTCGCCCCTCGCCTGCTGGACCGACTGAGCGAGGGTGGGGGGCGGGGATGGCGACGGCCTTTCGTGGTGTACCGGCGGCACGCCGAGATCGGCGCGGAATGGGCGGCTGAGGCGGGCTGCTCTCCCCTGACTGTCGCCTTGATCCGTCGCCACCATCATCTGGTGGGGAGGGTGGATGGAGAGATGGATCGCCTGCTGCGAAGGCTGCAACAGGCGGATGGGAATTGGTAACGAGAGGAGAGGATGAGATGAAAGATCGTGTGACGATCATCGGTTTGGGATGCGTAGGCACCTCCATCGGCCTGGCCCTGCGGGAGCAGGTAGCCGACCTGGAGGTCGTTGGGCACGACCTGGAGCCGGACCACGCCCGCCGGGCGGCGCAAATGGGTGCGGTGAGCAAGACCGACTGGAACCTCCCGGCGGCCTGTGAGGGGGCCAAGTTGGTGATCCTGGCCCTCCCCCTCCCCGCGGTCCGGGAGACGTTAGAGGTGCTGGGCCCGCACCTGGAGGAGGGGTGCGTCGTCACCGACACCGCCCTCCTCAAGGTCCCCGTGCTGGAGTGGGCCCGCGAGTATCTCCCCGAGGGGGTCCGCTTCGTCGCTGGTGCCCCCATTCCCAGCCCGACCATCAGTGAGCGGGCGGTGCTTACAGGGCCGGAGGCGGCCCGGGCCGACCTTTTCGAAGGTGGTCTTTACTGCGTCACCCCCGCCCGCGACACCGACCCCGAGGCTGTGTCCACCCTGTTGGACCTGGCCAGGGTGTTGGATGCGCAACCCCTCTTTATGGAGCCGCTGGAGTTCGACGGCCTCCAGGCTGGCATCGGGGACCTGCCTGCGCTGATCGCGATGGCCCTGCTGCGGGCGACCGTCGGCTCCCCTGGCTGGATGGAGATGCGCAAGGTGGCCGGGTTCGACTTCGCCGCGGTCACCGAACCGGCCACGGCCGACCCCGGCGCGCTCCGCGTGGCTGCCCTCCTCAACCGAGAGAACCTTCTGCGGCGGCTGGACATGTTCCTGGAGGAGCTGGAGCGCATCCGGCAGTGGTTGCTGGAGAGCGACGAGGAGGCTCTACAGGAGGCCTACGCCGACGCCGCCGCAGGGCGCATCCGCTGGCTCGAGGAGAGGGCTGGTGGGACGTGGGAGGAGAAGCCGGGCCTGGGTGAGGTCCCGGGGATCGGTGAGCAGTTCGAGCGGTTGCTGTTCGGGGGACTGCTCCGCCGCCGCCCCCGCGGGGGAGAGAAATAATCTGGCAGGCGAGGCGTGCCCTTGGAGAAGCCCCTCCGCATCCTGATGATCGCCCCCACCTCCTTCTTCCTCGACTACGGCTGCCACGTCCGCATCCTAGAGGAGGTACGGGTCCTGCAACGGCTGGGCCACCGGGTCACCATCGTCACCTACCACCTGGGGCGTGACCTACCCGGCCTGGAGATCGTGCGCACCCGTCCCACCCCCTGGCGGGCCGACTACGAGGTCGGTTCCAGCCTGCACAAACTGGCCTTCGACCTCTTCCTGGCCTGGCGCGTCCTGGGGCTGATCCTCCGTCGTCGTTTCGACCTGATCCACGCCCACCTCTACGAGGGCGCGCTGATCGGCGCTCTCCTCGGCCGGATCCGCGGCCTTCCCCTCCTGTTCGACCGACAGGGGAGCCTCACCAGCGAGATGGTCGATCACCGCTTCTTGGACCCCGAAGGGCCGTGGTACCGCTGGGTCCGTCTGCTGGAGGAACGGATCAACGAGATGCCGGACGTGATCGTCACCAGCACGCAGTTAGGGGCGATCCAACTGGAGCGGTACTTCGGCTGCGACGCGGCTCGCATCCATCCTCTGCCGGACTCCGTCAACCTGGAGTTCTTCCGTCCAGGTGTGCTGACCCCGGACCAAATCGCTGCTGAGCGTACCCGGCTCGGCCTGCCGCCCGACCGACCCGTCGTCGTCTACCTGGGGCTGCTGGCCCACTACCAGGGCACTCCCCACCTCCTCCAGGCCGCCCGCGTCCTGAAGGAGCGCGGGGTGGATGTCCACTTTCTGGTGATGGGTTTCCCCAACGTCGATGGGTACCGGCGGATGGCCGCCGACCTGGGCGTCGACGACCGGGTGGTTTTCACCGGCAAGGTTCCTTACGAGCGGGCCCCGGCGATGCTGGCGCTGGGGGAGATCGCTGTGGCCCCCAAACTCTCCGCCACCGAGGGGAGTGGGAAACTGCTCAACTATATGGCGATGGAACTGCCCACTGTCGCTTTCGACACGCCCGTGAGCCGCGAGTACCTGGGCTCGCTGGGGGTCTACGCGACGCCCGCGGGCGATCCATCTGCGCTGGCCGACGGGATCCAGACCCTGGTCGAGAACCCCGAACTGCGTCGCGCCCTGGGGAGGGAACTGCGCCAGCGGGCGGCTCGCCACTTCTCCTGGGACCGCGCCGGGCGGCGGCTGGTGGGTATTTACAGGAGCCTGTTGGAAGGCCAACGGGCCAGGCCCTGAGGGGATAGGGATGTTCGCTCGCGTCGTCGTCCTCTCCCCCGTGCAGAGGGTTGAGGAGGAACCCGCGTTCGATTACACAGTGCCCGACGACCTGGCGGATCGGGTGCAGGTCGGCTCGCTGGTGACGGTCCCGTTTGGCCCTCGCCCCCTCTACGGTATCGTCGTCGGCCTGCCGGAGCGGCCCGCTGTTCCTGAGACGCGGGAATTGATCGCGGTGGTGGATCCTGAGCCGGTGTTGACCCCGGTACAGATCGAACTGGCTCGCTGGATGAGCGGGGAGACGCTGGCCCCCCTGCACGAATGTCTCCAGTTGATGCTCCCACCAGGGGTGGTCGGGATAACCGACAGCATGCTGGAGGTGGTGGGAGAGGTCCCACCTGGTGCCCGGTTGGGGCCGGTGGAGCGGCGGCTGCTGGCCCTCCTGCAGCGGCGGGGTCCCTTACGCGGGGGGCAACTGGACCGAGCGTTCCGCGGGCAGGACTGGCGGTCCGCTGCCGAGCGGCTGGTGCGGCGGGGGTTTCTGAGGCGCACCCCCGTCCTCACCCCCCCTCGTGCCCACCCCCATATGGTGCTCCGCGTCCGCTTGGTCCCCACGGCCGACCGCGAAGCGGCCCTCAAGGGGCTGCGCAGCCCTGTCTACGAGACGATCCTGAGCCTCCTTCGGGCTGAAGGGAGGCCGATGGAGGTCGACTGGGTCTACGCCCACACCGGCTGCAGTCGGTACCACCTGGACAAACTGGAGGAGCGCGGGTTGATCGTCCTGGAGGCGGAGGAAGTGTGGCGGGACCCGCTGGAGGGGAAGGTCTTCCTCCCCACCCGCCCCCTTCCTCTCACGCCGGATCAGCAGGCCGCCTGGACCGCCCTCCAATCCGCAATCCACGATCGGCGATCCGCGGTCTTCCTCCTTCACGGCGTCACCGGCTCCGGCAAGACGGAACTCTACCTGCAGGCGGTGGCGGAGGTGCTGGATCAGGGTCGCAAGGCGATCGTCCTGGTGCCGGAGATCAGTCTGACCCCCCAGATGGTCTCCCGCTTCGCCGCCCGCTTCCCCGACCGGGTCACCGTTGTCCACAGCCAACTGACCGACGGGCAGCGGTACGACGTCTGGCGACGGGCGCGGGCGGGGCTGGTGGACGTGGTCATCGGCCCCCGCTCTGCCCTCTTCACCCCTCTTTCCCCTTTGGGGCTGATCGTACTGGACGAGGAACACGATCCCTCCTACAAACAGGACTCCCGTCCGGCTTACCACGCCCGCGCGGTAGCGCTCCACCTGGCCCGGCTGACCGACGCGACGGTTATCCTGGGCTCCGCTACGCCCAGCCTGGAATCGTACCTTCGCGCCCAGCGGGGAGAGTTCCACCTGCTGACCCTCGGGCGGCGGATCCTGGGCCACGCCCGCCGGTTGGCCGACCTGCAGGCGGTCTACCACGTCCCCCACACCCGCTACCGTGCGCTGCGGGAGGGCCCTCCACAGGCCCGCTATCTCCCCCTTCCCTCGGTCCAGATCGTCGACATGCGGGCCGAACTGAAGGCCGGGAACCGATCCATCTTCAGCCGCGCGCTGGCCCGCGCGCTGGACGAGGCCCTGCAGCGGGGCGAGCAGGCCATCCTCTTCCTCAACCGGCGCGGCCGGGCGACGTTCGTCCTCTGCCGCGACTGCGGTTTCGTCTCCCGTTGTCCCCGCTGCGACGTACCGCTGACGCTCCACGGCCGCCCGGCGACCCTCGTCTGCCACTACTGCGGACACCGGGAGCCACCACCCGCCGAATGTCCCCGCTGCGGCGGGTCCCGCATCCGCCACTTCGGCCTGGGGACGGAGGGGGTGGAGGCCGCGGTGCGGGAGCGGTGGCCCGAGGCCCGCCTGTTGCGGTGGGATTGGGACACCGCCCGCTCGGCGGAGGCCCATTGGACCATCCTGCAGCGGTTCTCCAGCGGTCAGGCGGACGTGCTGGTGGGCACTCAGATGATCGCCAAGGGGCTGGACCTGCCGCTGGTCACCGTGGTGGGGGTGATCTCCGCCGATACGGCCCTCAACCTGCCCGACTTCCGATCGGCCGAGCGGACCTTCCAACTGCTGGAGCAGGTCGCCGGGCGGGCCGGTCGAGGGCTGCGCGGGGGGCGGGTGGTGATCCAGACCTACCATCCCGACCACTACGCCATCCAGGCCGTGGAACGCCACGACTACGAGGGATTCGCCCGGAAGGAGTTGGCCTTCCGTCGGTCGCTGGACTATCCTCCCTATGTACGGATGGCGCGGCTTCTCTACCGCCACCGCGACCCTCGACGGGCGGAGGTGGCGGCGCGGGACCTGGCGGAGGATCTGCGGGCAGCGCTGCGACGGGAAGGGCTCCCCACCACCGACCTCATCGGCCCGGCCCCCGCCTTCTTCGCCCGGCTGCGGGGCTACTACCGGTGGCATATCCTGATCCGCCACGCCGACCCACCAGCCTTTCTCCGGTCGGTGGGGGTACCTCCGGGGTGGCGGGTGGACGTGGACCCCGTATCCGTCCTGTGATCTCTGGCCTTTAGGTGCGGCTGTTAGAGTAGCCGCAGCCAGCCCATCACCGCCACCACTCCCCCCAGCGTTCCCAGGATGACCATCCCGTAGGTCATCGTCTTCCGCATCGTGGCCCCTTCATCCGCCTCCACCGGCGCGCAACCGACGATGACCTTGGCCGGGGCAAACATCCCTCCGATGGCCCCTCCAGCCGTCTGCGCGGCCAGCGCCAGCAGCGGACTCATCCCCACCAGTGCTGCCACCCGCTCCTGCAGTGCGCCGAAGACCACATTGGAGTTGGTGTTGGAGCCGGTCATAAACGCCCCCAGCGCGCCGATGAAGGGGGAAGCCAGCGGGAACGCCGGCCCGACCGCCCGCGCGATCCCTTCGGCCAGCAGGTGGATCATCCCGGCGTGGTCCATCGTCACCGCCATCCCCACCATCGTCGCGATGCCCACGCCGGAGGGGACGCCCCGCCGGACCACGTCCCGCGCGATCCGGCGGACCACTCCCGGTCGATAGGCCCCTTTCCAGCGGAACAGGCCGTATGTGAGGAGCGAAGCGTAGGTCAGCAACGCACCGGCGTGCCCAAACAGGTTGATCGACCGGGTGGCACCGGCCGGCGTCACCCAGCCGCGGGCAGTGACCAGTTCCGGAACCTCCACCCGGATCACTACCTGCCCCAGGAACGTTTCCACAGGTCCCACCAGCCGGGCCAGCAGGATGATGGCGACCAACAGTCCGTATGGGGCGACCGCCCAGCGGAGATCGATAGGCAGGTCGTTCGCCGGACGCGGGGAAGCGGTCCCGCGGACTCGCCACCGAGCCCAAAGTACCCCTACTCCCAGCCCCGCCAGCCCTCCGGACATCGCCCCGATGGGCCACAGCCCGTGGGTGACCACCAGGTACTGGGTTCCTCCCATCGCTGTCCCCAGCACCAGTAGCGGCCCCCATTCCTCCCGGACGGTCCGCCAGCCGCCTGCTGCCCAGAGCGCGCCTGCGCCGCAGAGGAAACATGCGACCCACAGCAACACCGCGCAGGGCGCGGCCAGTTCCTCGCCGGACCGTCCTGTCGCCGCCATCAGAGCGTAGAACGACGAACTCAGCGATCCGAAGGTCACCGCCCACGAGTGGCCGACCGAGGCGATGACCACCGCGGCCACCGCTGGGAAGCCGAGGCCCACCAGCAGCGGCCCCACCACCGCCACCGGCACGCCGAAGCCGCTTACCCCCTGCAGAAAGGCGGCGAACACCCATCCCACCAGGAGTGCCTGCAACGCCCGGTCCGTCGTCAGCCGGGCGAGGGCCGCGCCGATCGTCGTGATCGCCCCCGCCTCGTCGGTCACGCGGTAGAACAGGAGCGCCGCCCAGACGATGTACAGCACCCACAGGGCGAGGAACAGCGCTTTCACCTGGGCCCAGAGCAAAACCTCCCAACCAGCCCCGAAGCGAAACGCAGCGATGAGCGTTGCCGCTAGCCATCCCACCGGACCCGCTTGCACGCCCTTCCAGCGGAAGCCCAGCATCAGGACGAGGATGACCAAGATCGGGGTCAGCGCGAGGAGCCAGTCTATGATCATCGACGTTCCTCCAGGTTGCCGGCTGTACACACGGGCGCAATCTTACCAGAGGGTGGGGAGGCTTGCAAACGACTAGAGGGTCGGACATCACGTGCGAACCTCCTTCCTGGGACCGATTTCCCGCCGGCCCCGCCTGTTTACGGCGGGGCGGATGGGGTATGTCCGAAACTCCTGTCCAAACCCCAGCCGAGTCTTTCTGGAAAATCTCTCCTTTTATGGTAGAATAGGCCCAACTTTCTTAAGGAGGGCAGGATGCGTAAGTCTCTTTTCGTAGCCGCGATGGCGGCTCTGCTGGCCGTGGTGGTCGGCTGTCGGAGTGCAGCCACGCCAACTCCCCCCACGCCGACGGCGGAGCCGACGCCCACGTTCTCGCCGGCTCAAGCCACGTGCCAACCGATCTCCCCGGAGGGTATCCAATTCGGTGTCCCGCTGGAGAACCTTCCCCCGGTCACGGATCAAGATTGGTCCATCGGTCCGGAGGATGCCCCCGTCACCTTGATCGAATACTCGGACTTCCAGTGACCGGCCTGCGCAGGGGCACATCCCCTGATAACACGTCTGTTAGACGTGTATGGAGAGAACCTGCGGTTCGTTTACCGCCATTTCCCGCTGGTCAACATCCACGACAAAGCGTTTCTCGCCGCTGAGGGGGCAGAGGCTGCCGGAGCTCAGGGAGCGTTCTGGGAGATGCACGATCTCCTGTTCGAGCGCTTCGAGGAGTGGCGTTCGCTGCCGCCCGACCGGATGGTCGATGTGCTAACCGGCTATGCCGAGGAGTTAGGGTTGGACACGGAGCGGTTCGCGCAGGATCTGGAGGATCACACCTACCAGGAAAAGGTCCAGGCCCAGTACGAAGACGCGGTGGGGATGCAACTGGGCGGCACGCCCACCTTCATCGTCAACGGCCGACTGTACCTGCGAGACGTCTCACTGGATGCCTTCATCCGGTTCTCCATGCCAGGGCAGTACGATGCTCCCCCGCCCAATGTGATCGAGGGTGAGCGGCAGTACCTCGCCACCATTCGCACGGGCAAAGGGGATATCACCATCGAACTCTACCCCGACCAGGCCCCCGTCAACGTCAACAGTTTCGTCTTCCTGGCCCGCGATGGATGGTACGACGGCGCGCGGTTCTATCAGGTGCTCCCTGACAACGTGGCGGTCGCCGGTAACCCCATTGGCAATCCCGGCTATCTGTGCGAGCCGGAGATCGGTGAACTGAAGTTCGATCAGGCGGGTGTCGTGGGAGCCTTCGGCGATCACTTCTTCATCACCCTTGCCCCTCAGCCCAATCTGGACGGGCGCTTCACGATCATCGGCCGGGTGGTGAGCGGGATGGAGGTGCTTCAAAGCCTGGCTCCTTCCGACTTCGGCGACCCGGAGGCTCCCCAGGGAGAGGTGATCGAGACCATCGTTATAGAGGAGAAGTAGCCTTCTCGGAGTTTGACACGGGATGACGACGGAACTCAGGGAGGAGAGGGGCCAGCCGTCCTCTCCTCCCTATCACCTCCTCTGGTGGATCATCGTCCTCGCTGGGCTGGTAGCCGCGCTGGTCCTCCTCCTGCTCGGCTCCTTGACGCTGCTCCTCCTTCTCGACGGGGGTTTCCAGGCCGAGATGCAGATACGCCAGGGGATCGGGATGATCGGCCTGGGCATCGGCCTGATCGGCGTCGCGACGGGGATGGGATGGCGTCTCGCGGGGAGCTTGCCCCCGGCTTTCTTCTCCCCTCGTCGAACGTGGCCCCTGTGGCTGGCCTTCTTCGCCATCCTGATCGGGGGGGCCGTACTCTCCACCCTGGTCTCTGTGCCGGTGGTCGGTCTGGCCGTCCTGAGCACCCTGACGATGATGCTCCTTCCCGCCCTCGTGCTAGGCGCGATGGGACGGGTGATGGAGGGGAGAGGTGGGACCTGGGAGGACGTGCTCGGAGGTCTGGTCGCCGGGGCCTCTGTGGGCACGGGGGTGGCGGCGACGATAGAGGTGGGGGTGGCCGTCGTAGTGCTCCTGCTTTTCGTCGGTTACTCCCTCCTCTCTGGTCGCCCCATCGATCTGATGGCCCTGATGGAACAGGCGCAGCAGCCGGACCTGTTGACCGACCCCCAACTGATCGCCAACCTGATGCGGCCGCCTATCCTCCTGCTGCTCCTCTTCGGCTTCTCCGTGGTTGTGCCGCTGGTGGAGGAGACGGCGAAGACGCTGGGGGTTGGTCTTCTGGGACGGTGGCTGCGGCCCCACCCGGCGCGAGCTTTTTTCCTTGGGATCGCCTCCGGAGCTGGCTTCGCTCTGGCGGAGAACGTCCTCAACGTCTCCTTCTTCGAGGGTTCCATCTGGATCGGGGCGGTCGTCAGCCGGGTGTTGGCCACCCTGATGCACTGCGCCACCGGCGGGATGATGGGGTGGGGGTGGGGTGAACTCTGGTCCGCCCGAAAGCCGGGCCACCTGGCCCTGGCCTACCTGGGCGCGGTGAGCGTCCACGGGGTGTGGAACGGCCTGGCGGTGATGGCGGCGTTGAGCGGGATGGCCCTGGCGGGAACGAGGGATTCTTTAGAGGTCCTTGCCCTTAGCGCGGTAGTAGGGGTCAGCAGCCTCGCCCTTCTCCTCCTGGCTGCCTTCTGCCTCATCGGGATGCCGTGGGCTGGCCGTGTCCTGGCCCGCCGTGCTCCCTGACGACCGCCTCCCAGCGGTCCAGCGCTGCCTCCAGGTCGTACCGGGTCTCCACGAACCGCTTCCCGGCCCGCCCCAGCCGCTCCCGCTCTACCGGATCGGTCAGCAGCCGCACCACCGCTTCGGAGAAACTGTCCGGCTCGTCGGCGACCAGTAGATGCTTCCCTGGCGTGCCTCCCACGCCGTGGTTGCTCACCGGGGTCGCCACCACCGGCACCCCCATCGCCAGCGCGTCCAGCACCTTCTGCAGCAGCCCTCCCGCCACCAGAAGGGGTGAGACGCAGACCGCCGCCGCCCGATACCAGGGGGCCAGGTCGGGCACGTAGCCGGTGACGAAGACGTGCTTCCCGTCGTGGAGGGCCCGGACCTCCGGTGGCGGCCTGTAGCCAACCACGTAGAAGCGGGCCTCGGGGACCCGGGTCAGCACCTTCGGCCAAACCCGCTCCACGAACCAGCGAACCGCCTCCACATTGAAGGATCGATACATCGCCCCCACGAAAAGGACGTTCGGTCCGGGCGGCACAGCGGGATCGGCCTCGACAACGGAGAGGGCCGGGTTTAACGGCAACAGAACGGCCGGCCGATCGCCGCAGCGAGGGGCCAGGAGACGTCGGTCGCCCTCGGAGATAGCCGCGACCAGGTCGTACTGGCGGCAGAGCCAGGGCTCCAACCAGCGGAAGAGCCCGGCGAGGGTCCGGAGGACTCTCCGGCGGAGGCCGCTGCTCCGCGCAGCCCGCTGCTCCAGCAGGAACCAGTTGACGTCGTGCGGGCGGAACGTGGTGAACGGGCGGCGCAGCCCCAGGAGGACGACGGCCGTCTGGGCGAACTCCACCAGGACCTGGTCGGGTTGCCACTCCCGCAGCGCGCGGGCCGCCGCCCGGCGGAGGGCCAGGTAACTCCGGGGAAGTGTGAGCAGGCGGGGGCCGTCCATCGCGGTGTGGTGCGGCACGGTGAGCACGGCTTCGCAGAGGGGAGATACTTCTTTCAGCAGCGGGGCCTCCTCCCGCCGCATCCGGGCGACCAGCAGGAGCGAGTGGCCCCGACGGCGGAGCGCGGCCATCAGGCGGAAGACCCCCTGGCCTCCGGCGTGGCCCACAGACGGGGCGGGGAACTCTTTGTAGACGACCAGGATGCGGGCCACCGGACCTCCGGCTTACTCCTCCACCGTCACCACGATCAGTTCCGGCCGGTTCTTGGTCTCTTTGTAGAAGAAGTTGGAGAGGGCCCGTCGGACCTCTTGCTCGGCGGTCGCGGCTGGCGTGTTGGGTGGGAGAGACCGAACGATCTGGCGCACCACATCCTCTGCCCGTTCCCCTATCTCCTCGGCGACCCGTCGGGTTACGAAGCCCCGCAGCACGATGCGTGGCTTCCCCAGCAGGACGCCGCGCCGGGGATGGTAGCGCAGGACCACCACGCAGACCCCCGCTGTCGCCAGCGTCTCCCGGTCGCGGATCACCTCCGGTCCGACCCCTTCCCCCACCCAGGAGCCGTCCACGAAGACATAACCGCCAGGGACCCGTGGTCCGATCTGGATCTGATCCCCCTTGAAGCTCAGAATGTAGCCGTTCTCCACCACGGCGATCCGCTCCGGCGAGAAGCCCAGTTCCACCGCCAGTTTGGCGTGCTGTTTCAGGTGGCGCAGTTCGCCGTGGATGGGTACGAAGTTGCGCGGGCGGACGATGTTGAGGAGAAGTTTCTGCTCCTCCTGACTGGCGTGGCCGGAGACGTGGACCGGTGCGATGGGATCGTAGATCACGTCGGCTCCCTTCTGGAAGAGCCGGTTGATCACCCGGTGGATCATCTCCTCGTTGCCGGGAATGGTGTGGGAGGAGAGGACCACCGTGTCGCCCGGCTCGATGCGCAGGGAGGAATGACGCCCCAGCGCCAAGCGGCTGAGGACGGCGGTCGGTTCGCCCTGGGCGCCGGTTGCCAGGATCAGTATCTCCTGCGGGGGGAGCCGGTCGATCTCCTTCAGCGGCACCTTCATCCCCTCGGGGATGTGGAGATACCCCAGTTTCTGGGCCATCTTCACGTTCTCGGCCATCGTCGTGCCGGCGATGGCGACCTTCCGGCCGTATCGGGCGGCGACGTCGATCGCCTGTTGGATGCGGGAGATCAGGGAGGCAAAGGTGGCGATGATCACCCGTCCGGGTGCTCGGCGCATCACCTCGTCCAGCGCTTCGGTGACCACCTGCTCGGAGGGAGTGATCCCCTTCTCGGTCGCGTTGGTGCTGTCGGAAAGGAGCACCAGCACGCCGCGCTGGGAGAACTCCGCCAGTTTCGCGAAGTCCGTCGGCTGTCCGTCCACCGGCGTGTGGTCGAACTTAAAGTCGCCGGAGTGGACGATCAGCCCGGCCGGCGTGGTGATCCCGAGACCGACCGTATCCGGGATGGAGTGGCAGACGTGGAACGGTTCGATGGTGAAGGGGCCGATTCGGACCACGTCGCCGGGGGCATAGGTGTGAAGGGTGACCTCTTTCAGGAGGTGGGCCTGTTTCAGTTTGACCTCGATGAGGCCGCGGGTCAGGCGGGTGGCGTAGACGGGGACGTTGAAGTCCCGTAGGACGAAGGGCAGCGCTCCGATGTGGTCTTCGTGGCCATGGGTGATGATGATGGCCCGTATGAGTTCTTTCCTCTCCCGGAGGTAGCCGTAGTCGGGGATGATGAAGTCCACGCCGTACATGTCGGACTCGGGGAACATAAGCCCGGCGTCGATGATCAGGATGTTCCGACCGTATTCGATGGCCATCATGTTCTTGCCGACCTCCCCCAGGCCACCGATGGGAAGGATGGAGAGTTTCTCTGCCATACCGGGCTCCTTTCACCGGGCTTGATTGGATCGCGTCTCTTCGTTGATCGGATCGACAGAATAGTAGCACGGGAAGGGAAGACTGTCAAAGAGTGTGGTGAAATCCGGCTGTCACCACTTGCTCCCTGCAAAATGCGATAGCCCTGCCGGCACCCAATCCCTTGACGGCTGGCCCAAAGGAGGGTATAGTATGAGTGGCGGCTGGCCTGTCCACCACACGCAACGGGGGAACCGATATGGGCAAACGACTTTCCCAAAACTTCTGGGCTATTCCGATCATCCTGGGAACCTGCCTGCTGTTGATCTTCCTACTCGGCCGTAACATCCCCGAGCAGGTGGAACGGCTAGAGAAAATCCAGGACGCACAGGCCCAACTCCAGCCTTACATCGATCGGGAGCGGCAGTACAATCAGGCGTTGCAGGAGGAACTGGAGGAGGTCGCCTCTCCGGAGTTTGTTGAGAAGTGGGCGCGGGAAAACCAGCGCTGGGCCCGCCCCGGCGAGGTTGTCCTCAGCCTGCCCACTCCCGCGCCAGACGTTCTATCCCCCGAAAACTGAGTTCTCCAGCGAGCCGGTCTGCGGGTAAGACACAGACCGACCCGTCTCGGTGTTCGCCCCGGATCGCGGAGAGCGCGGAACGCAAAGGGGACTCGAGAGGAGTCTTCCCTTTGCGTTCTCTGTGTTCTCTGGCCTGAGAGCATGCGTCCTCACCGACCGCAGGGGCTGCAGGGGTCGCAGAGGGGGTCTTGGGGGCTTGACCTCCGGAGCGGGTGAGGCTAAAATGCAGGCCCCGGTCCAGCGCGTGCGTTGTCCACCCAAGGAGGAGCGGTTATGGACAGGTTGGACTACAAAAAGACTTTCCTCATCGGCTTCGGCTTCTTTTCCACCAGTGTGATGTGGGCGTTGTATAACACCTACGTCCCCATCTTCCTCCAGGCTGGCGACCCGGCCTTCGACGCTAAACTGGCGGTGCAGACCTTCGGCTTCGGTCTCAGCGCGACGCTCACCGGCTTCATCATGACGTTGGACAACATCGCCGCCTTCTTTATCCAGCCGATTATGGGAGCCATCAGCGACCGGACCTACACCCGCATCGGGCGGCGGATGCCCTACATCATCACCTGTGCCCCCATCGCGGTCCTGGCCTTCGCCCTGATCCCTCTTGCCCCCCAGATGATCCCCCCCGAACTGAACGGGCAGGTGGAGCAACTGACCGGCCTCTTCGCTTTCTTCATCGCCTCGTTGGGGGTGATGCTGCTGGCGATGGCCGTCTTCCGCACGCCGGTCATCGCCCTGATGCCCGACCTCATYCCCTCCCAATTCCGSTCYCAGGCYAACGGGGTGATCAACCTGATGGGCGGTCTGGGYGGGGTGYTGGCCTTCCTCGGCGGCGGCATYCTSTAYAARATCTACCGCCCGCTYCCCTTCTGGGTCGGCGGKCTGATCACCCTCATCGCCGTCGGCATCCTCTTCTGGAAGATCAAGGAGCCCAAGGAACTGRTCGAATCRGCRGCGCGGCAGGAGCCGGGGYTRGGTATYTTCCGTGGGCTGAGRGACATCCCTCSGGAGAACGCGCGGAGCCTGACGCTGCTCATCCTCGCCATCTTCTTCTGGTTCGTCGGCTACAACGCCATCGAGACCTTCTTCAGTTCGTACGGCGTGGCGACGCTGGGGGTGAGYGAGTCGACRGCCAGTATGATCCTCAGCGTRGCCTACATCACCTTCATCGCTTTCTCCATYCCCAGCGGCATCATCGCCAGCCGCATCGGGCGGAAGCGGACCATCATCATCGGCCTGGCTGCGTTCACGGTCCTTTTGGTGATCGCCTTCTTCGTCCCGGTTGTTCCCGCCGTCGTCGCCCTCCTGGCCCTGGGCGGTGTCGCCTGGTCGCTGGTCAACATCAACAGCCTGCCGATGGTGGTCGATACCTCCCCCTCGGAGGAGGTGCTGGGCACCTACACCGGCCTGTACTACGTCGCCGGGACCCTGGCGGCGGTCGTCGGGCCGATCCTCAACGGCTGGGTAATCGACCTCACTGGCCGTAACTACAACACGATCTTCCTGGTCACCCCGGCCTTCTTCGTGCTGGCGATCCTCTGTATGTTGGGGGTGACGAAAGGGGAGGCCAAGACGTCGGCACAGGTGTAGGCACTTCCGCGTTGTGGACGCCGCAGCGGTGCGGAGGGCGGAGAGGGATTTCCCGGAGGCTGTGTCTCTGCGGTGAGATCATTCCGTGTGTCCGGGGGCTGGTGCTACGGTGGCGCGAAACCGATTCTTCGGATAAAATAGAAGTCGGCCGTCGAAACACGACGCAAGCCAATCACACGAAACGGAGGGAAGCCATGCTGGTAGGAGAGCGAATGACGCGACGCCCGATCACCGTTGGTGAGGACGCGTCGGTGAACGAGGCACTGGAGTTGATGCACCGGGAGCGGATCCGTCGGCTTCCGGTGGTAGACAAGCAAGGGCGGCTGGTCGGTATCGTCTCCGAGTTGGACCTCTTGAAGGTCTCTCCCTCCCCGGCCACCTCTCTGAGCATCTACGAGATCCCGTACCTCCTGGCTCGGATCAAGATGCGGGACATCATGACACGGGACGTGATCACCGTGACCGAGGACACCCCGCTTGAGGAGGCTGCCCGCATCATGGCCGACAACAAGATCGGGGGCCTGCCGGTGATGCGAGGGGATCGGTTGGTAGGGATCATCACCGAGACCGACATCTTCAAGATCTTCCTGGAGATGCTCGGGGGTCGGGAGACCGGGGTTCGCCTCACCATCGAGGTACCGGAGAAGAAGGGAATGCTGGCGAAGATCACGGCCAAGATCGCCGAGATCGGCGGCAACATCCTGGCCCTGGGGACGCTGATGGGAGAGGATCCCTCCACCCGGGAGGTCACCGTCCGCGTATCCGACGTGACCAAGGAGGACCTGGTTGCGGCCATTGGGGAGTTGGGGGAGGGGATTCGGGTGCTGGACGCCCGCCTCTGCACACTGACGGAGTGCGCATAGCGCGGTCTGTTGTTGAGACCACGGAGACGCAGAGGGCACAGAGTCCTACGGGTTTTCTCTGTGCCCTCTGCGTCTCTGTGGTGAGAATCACCGGTACACTTCTTCTTTCAGGACGCCGATGAACGGCAGGTTGCGGTAGATCTCGGCGTAGTCGAGTCCGTAGCCGACCACGAACTCGTCAGGAATCTCGAAGCCCACGAAGTCGATCGGTATATCGATCACGCGGCGGGCGGGCTTGCTGAGCAGGGTGCAGATCCGCAGGCTGGCGGGGTTGCGGGTGCGCAGGTTGCGGGTGATGTAGTCCAGCGTCCGCCCCGTGTCGATGATATCCTCGACGATGAGCACGTGCCGCCCCTCGATGTTCCGCTCCAGGTCCAGGAGGATCCGGACCACCCCGCTGCTCACCGTCCCGGCTCCATAGGAGGAGGTCTCCATAAAGTCGATCTCGTGCCGCATTTCGAGGTGGCGGGTGAGGTCGGCGAGGAACATAAAAGCTCCCTTCAGGACACAGACCAGGAGGGGGCGATCCTCGTCGGTGTAGGTGGCGTTGATCTCCTGGGCCAGTTCGGCGACCCGTGCCTGTAGCACGTCCTCGGGGATCAGAATCTTTGCCACATCCTCCGCCAGTCCCATTTCACCTTCCCCCCGCTCACGTGGTATACACGTCTCGTTTCAAAGCGGCGATGTAAGGGAGGGTTCGGTACTGGTCGCTGTAGTCCAGACCGTACCCCACCACCCATACGTCTGGGATCTCGAACCCCAGGTAGTCCACCGGCACGTCGACCTCCCGCCGTTCCGGTTTACTGAGGAGGACGCAGGTGCGGAGCGAGGCGGGACGGCGGGCGCGGAAGGTGCGCACCAGGTAGTCCAGTGTGTAGCCGGTGTCGATGATATCCTCCACGATGAGGACGTGCTGGCCGGTGACCGGCGCGCGGGTGTCCATGATCAGTCGGACCGCGCCGGTGCTGACCGCCCCTCGGTTGTAACTGGAGAGGGCGATGAAGTCCACGTGGTGGGGGATCGTCAGGCGGCGGGCCAGGTCGGCTAAGAAGATGAAGGCTCCCTTCAGCACACCGACCAGCACGATCTCTCCGGCGTCGGCGTAGTCGGCGCTGATTTGATCGGCCAGTTCCCTCACCCGGCGCTGGATCGTCTGCTCGTCCAACAGGATCCGGTCGATGTCCTTCGGCAGGGCGGGTTGGTCTGTCATTCCTTTCTCCCTCCCACCTGATGGCATCCCCTGCACCGAGCCTCGTACACCTCGTCCGCCCCGACCATGATCACCGGGTCGTCATAGGCGGCGGGCTGACCGTTGATCAGCCGCTGGGTCCGGCTGGCTGGCCCTCCGCAGACGACGCAGATGGCCTGGAGTTTATCCACCCGCTCGGCCCGGGCCATCAGTTGGGGCATCGGCCCGAAGGGCTCGCCGCGGAAGTCCATATCCAGCCCGGCGACGATGACCCGGACACCTCGATCGGCCAGTTCCTCGCACAGGTCCGCCAGCCCCTCGTCGAAGAACTGTCCTTCGTCGATGGCGACCACGGTGGTATCCGGCTCGATGAGGGAGCGCAGTTGCTCCGTGCTTTCCACCGGCACCGCTTCCCACTGCATCCCGTTGTGGGAGGTGACCTCCCGCTGGGCGTATCGGGCGTCGAGGCTGTGTTTGAAGACCTGGACCTTCTGGCGGGCGATCTGGGCGCGGCGGACGCGACGGATCAGTTCCTCGGTCTTACCGGAGAACATACTGCCGCAGATCACTTCGATCCATCCCCCGCTGGGCTTTCCGTACACCACCCTGCTCCTCCTGTTTTTCACTACGGGGAGGCCCAGTAGGTGCGTCGCACCTACTGATCGCCGCTCAACGAAATACGGGGGCAGATGTTGTTCGCACCTGCCCCCGATGGCTGTTCCGGTGGATGGGTTACCCTTCTTGCTCCTCGCCCGGCTGCTCCGTTGCGGGAGGCTCGTCGCCGGGCAGGACGAACCCGCGGGCGCGGAGCCGCTTCTTGAGCGTCGCCAGCGATTTCAGGCCGAAGCCGCGCAGGTTGGTCAGCGTCTCGTCTCCCTCGGCCAGTTTTGCCAGCGCGTCTCCGATGGTCTCGATACCGGCTGCCTTCAGGGCCTGCTCCGCCCGCGTCCCCAGTTCCAGCACGCTGATGGGCTGGTCGGGCGAGCGGAGTGCCTCTTGGCGGGCTCGTTCTGCAGCCAGGAGTTCGTCGCGGCGGCGCAGCCGGCTCAGGAACCGGTCGACCTGCCCCTCGGTGTCCACGATCCGCTGCTCGCCGGTGAAGAACGGGTGGCACTTGGAGCAGACGTCGGTGCGGATCACCGGAACGGTCGCCCCAACGGTCCAAGTGTTGCCGCAGGCGCAGATCACCTGGGCTTCCGGGTAGTACTCGGGATGGATGCCTTTCTTCACGTCGGTCTACCTCCGCTCCGGATAGACGCTGACCCGCTTGCGGCCGCCACGGATGGTGGCGAAGTGGACGTACCCTTCGGTCAGCGCGAAGAGAGTATAGTCCCGACCCATCCCGACGTTCTCTCCGGGCTTAATGGTCATCCCCCGTTGGCGGACGATGATGTGGCCTGGACGGACCCATTCGCCGCCGAACTTCTTCACGCCCAGCCGCTTGCTGTGGCTGTCCCGTCCGTTCTTGCTGCGTCCACCGCCCTTTTTGTGTGCCATTCCCAACCTCCCTAGATCACGATCTCATCCACACGCAGGCGGGTGTAGGTCTGCCGATGGCCCATCCGTCGGCGGTACCGCTGCTTGGGCCGATACTTGAAGATGCGGATCTTGGGCCCCTTCTCCTGGGCCAGGACCGTTACCCGGACTTTGGCTCCCTTCACCAGCGGGGTGCCGATTTTCACATCGTCCCCGTTGGCCACCAGCAGGACCTCATCCAGCTCGATCTGCTGCCCGACTTCGACGGGCAGTTTCTCCACCAGGAACTGGTCGCCTTCTTCAACTCGATACTGTCTTCCGCCAGATCGAACCACCGCGTACACGATGTTGCCTCCCTAAAGCACGATACCGGCCGCGCCACAGCGGCCCGGCCGCGAGGGTATTATAGCCGGAACCGCCGATTTGTCAACCTGGCTGGCTGGGGTTTAGACAGGAGTTCGGACGCACCCGATCCGCCCCGCCGCAGACAGGCGGGGCTGGTGGGGAATTGGCCTAGAAGGAGTCTCACAACTCGTGTCCGAAGCCCGGTCGGTGGAGGGTATGCGACCTGGAAGCGCGTCGCATCTGCCCGCCTTGGACGTGAACGGGTTGGTCTTAGAGGTCCAGTGGGCTACGGACGGCGACGCCACCTCGGTTGAGAACGTGGGTGTAGATCATCGTGGTCTTCACGTCCTTGTGGCCGAGGAGTTCCTGGACGGTGCGGATGTCGTAGCCGGTCTCTAGGAGGCGGGTGGCGAAGGAGTGGCGGAAGGTGTGGCAGGTGACGTGTTTGTTGATGCCGGCGAGGCGGGCGGCCTTGCGGACGGCTTTCTGGAGCGTGCTGGGGTCGATATGGTGGCGGCGGGTGACGCCGGTGCGCGGGTCGGTAGAGAGCCGGTCGGAGGGGAAGACGTACTGCCAGATCCACTCCTTACTGGCGTTGGGATATTTTCGTTCCAGAGCGTAGGGGAGGTAGACCGATCCGTAGCCGGCCTGCAGGTCTTGCTGGTGGATCAGCCGGACGCGCTGGAGGTGTTCCTGGAGGGGGGCGATGAGGCTATCGGGGAGGATGGTGACGCGGTCCTTGGCCCCTTTCCCGTCGCGGACGAGGATGATATGCTGATCGAAATCGAGGTCCTTCACGCGCAGGCGGACGCATTCCATCAGGCGGAGGCCGGAGCCGTAGAGGAGTTTGGCCATTAGTTGGTGGGTGCCGGAGAGAGCGGCGATGACGCGGAGGGCCTCTTCGTGGGTGAGGACGGTGGGGAGGCGGCGGGGGCGTTTAGCGCGGACGGCGTGGAGGGGGAGGTCGAGGTCGATCCCGAGGACCTCGCGGTAGAGGAAGAGGATGGCGCTGAGGGCCTGGTTTTGGGTGGAGGCGGCGACGCGCCGTTCGACGGCGAGGTGGGTGAGGAAGGCTTCGATCTCAGGCGCGCCCATTTCGCGGGGGTGGCGTTTGTTGTGGAAGAGGATGAACCGTTTGATCCAGGAGACGTAGGCCTCTTCGGTGCGGATGGAATAGTGTTTGCGGCGGATCGCATCTCGGACCTGGTCGAGAAGTTTCTTAGGTCGTTTGCTCGTTGCTGGCTGCATTGTTGACCTACCTTTATCTGTTATTGACAATGAAAGCGTTTTCTCTTATACTGGGGGCGTCGAAGCAGCGGGTTTCCTCACATCTCTTGCACCGGGTATTATAGGCAGGTTTCCACGCAGGGCAAGGAGGTAACCTCAGACAGACTCCTCGCAGCGATGGAGAACGCGGATCGGAAGGATTGACGGATTTTCCCCTTGTTTAGTCGTCCTAGGCGGATTCCTTTCCGCAGAACTCGTGAACCAGGAGCGTCCCGCTTCGTCGTTGGCACCTGGAGAGGGACGGAGGGCATATCGGGAATCTTCTCCATGCTATCGGATGTACAGGTTAAGGGGCTGGAATTCCGCTCACTTATGAGTTAGGCCAGTTAGAGTAAGGAGAGGGGAATCTATGGCTCGATGTTACTGGTGTGGGAAGACCGTTAGTGATGAAGAGGCAACAATGGTGAACGTGTTGCTCGCGGTGGGGAGAGGATACGCTAGGCAGGGGCGCCGTCTATTTCACCAGGCTTGTGCTGCCCAGGCGAAGGCCAAGTGTCGCCGCGAGGCCGGCTCTATTCTGCTGATCACCGGTGCCGTTGCTCTGGGTTTCTTTATCTGGACGCGAGATACCGGTGTACTTCTTGTGGTTGGGGTTATCGGAGGGCTCATAGCCTTGCTCACCTTTTTCTCATACAGTTAGATCTTGAGTTGTGAAGGTTGTCCCGATTTATCCGACTTGTGAGGTTGCAAGTATGACCGGAGAGACTGGATACCCGCCGGATGAGATAGTGGCTAGGATAGAGTCTTTGGAGCGTCGGGTAGCCGAGCAGGCGGAGCGCATATCTGCGCTTGAGCGGAAGCTGCCGAACACCTCTATTCTTAGTTCGAGTTTCCTCACTCGCGCCTTTGCTGTGTGGGGCCATGTTTTTGTAGCGGGACTGATCATTGCCGCTGTTTTCTATTGTGTTGCTTTCTTGATAGCGATGATTCTCGGGGGCTGAGGGATCTTTAACTGCCGATTCTGGAAGGTTGTAGTGTGTGCATATGTCAACCAGATAGACATAACGGATGCGCGGGCCTAACCTGTCGCCGCAGCCGACCGCCCTATCGTGGTGCTCTGCGGGGTTGGAACTGCCTGCCGTTGTGATCGTCAGCGAGGGCACTTTGTCTGGGTCGGGCGGCGGCTGGGCTCCTGGTCGTTAGGCTCAAGGCCAAGTTGGAGGAGGAGGTTTTCTCTTCAGTGGGAGTTGGTGCGGCCGACATTGGCGACGGTGCCGGTTGTTGAGGTTGGGGCGGATAGGCGAGGCGGGTTGGGGAGGCGAAGGAGGCGGTGGGCGAGGTTGAGGATCTGGCTGGTTGAAGGTGGTGGAGCCGGTCGACGTGTCCGTGATGGTGGCGCTGGGTTGGCGAGGCGGCCGGGAAAGGCGTTGCTGGCGATGAGGCGAGGGGAGGTCTGCAGAAGGCGGGGTTGAAGGAGCAGGGCCGGAGGGCTTGGCCGGGGTCGTAGGATTTGGTGGCGGGCGTGGTGGTTGGGGGTGTTGGTCTCGTTGGGCGGGCTGGCGAGGATGGGCGGCGTGAGGGTACGTGGAGATTGCGTCGGCTGGGGGCGAGGTAGGCGGTTGGTGCAGGTGGGGCCGGTTGGGCAGGTGGGCAGATGAGGCGGCGGTAGGCGGTTGAGGGCGTTGGGCCATTGCACAAAGCGGCGGGGGTTGAGTGGGCCTAACACGCGCTTGGAGCCGACCGCCCTATCGGGGTGGTCAGCGGGGCGGAGCCTGCCTGTCACTGTGATCATCAGCCAGTGAACCTTGCCTGAGTCGGGCGGCGGCTCACGCGCTGGTCGTTAGGCTTAGGTTGTTTTAGATGTAGGAGCACGGGGTGGATGGGGATGGAATGGGATAAGTGGCTGGGGGTGACCAGTGCATTACTGGGGGTTGTGTCTTCAGGGGTGCTTGGTTATTTGGCGTATGCAGTGAATCGGCAGATGGCGCGGGTACAGGTGCGGCGGGAGATTGGAGAGTTGTATGACCGGGTGGTGAGTTTTCGGGCGGAGCATCCGGAGGTGCTGAAGTTCTCGCGGCGGTGGAGGAGGGAGTGTTTTAAGGCGGTGTATTCACAATGCACGGAGGGGGAGAGGGGGTGGGCGTTGTATTATGCGTACGTGGAGTTGTGTTTGGGGTTTTGCAATGCGGTGCTTGGGGCAAGGGAGAGGGGTTTGTTGGAGGAGGAGGTCTATGAGGGGCAGTACAAGCCACTGGTGAAGATGGTGTTGACGGAGAATGTGCCGTTCGTGGCGGATGTGCTGGTGACGGGGAAATATGTTTCGCGACACATTCGGGGTTTTTGGGAGGAGTTGGAGCGGGAGGGATGGAGGTGGGAGGAGATGCACATGGCGTTAGCGAATCCGGAGATGGGGGGGGCGGAAGATGCGGCCTAACGGGTCGCCGCAGCCGACCGCCCTATCGGGGCGGTCAGCGGGGCGGAGCCTGCCTGCTACTGGGGTCATCAGCGAGGTAAACTTGCATAGGCCGGGCGGCGGCTGGGCTCCTGGACGTTAGTGCGCCAAG
>DUEL01000036.1 GCA_011192125.1 Thermoflexia bacterium | reverse complement strand
CGGCGGCGGGCGGTCCGCACGAGCCGCATCTTCTGCGCCAGCAGGTCGCAGGCGAAGCCCCGGTGCGCCCGCTTCCGCCGACGAACGCCGCGCAGCCTGCCGCTCAGACGATCACCTCGCATCGGCAACCTCCTCGCCTCGCAGGGCTACCAGCAACCACTCTCCAACCCGGTTCCCGTCGCCCGCCCCTAGCGTGAGCACCACCTCGCCGGGCCGGACCTCGGTCGCCAGGGTGACCACCGCGTCCTCCAGCGAGGACATCAGACGGGCGTCCGGGTGGCGCATCGCGTCGACCACCTGGGCGCTGCTCACGCCCAGCGTGTCCTGCTCGCGGGCGGCGTAGATCGGCAGGACCAGCACGTGGTCCGCCTGGTCGAACGCCTGGGCGAACTCCTCCAACAACGCCTTGGTCCGGCTGTACGTATGCGGCTGCCAGACCGCCCATAGAGGACGGCCTGGAAAGCGCTGGCGGGCCGCCGTCAGGGTGGCCCGGATCTCCGTCGGATGGTGGGCGTAGTCGTCCACCACGATCACACCCTCCACCTGCCCCTTCACCTCGAACCGACGGGCCACCCCCCGGAAGTCCTCCAACGCAGAACGGACCGTGGGGAAAGGAATCCCCAGATGGTGCGTCACGGCCAGGGCAGCCAACGCGTTGAGCACGTTATGGGGGCCCGGAACTCTCAGGTGAACCTCGCCCAGCGCCCGCCCGGCTCTCAGGACCTGAAAGTCGATCCCGCCGCCGGGGTTGGGCCGGATACCCCGGGCGGTCCAATCCACACCCTCCTGCAGCCCGTAGAAGACCACCGGCCCGCCCTGCGCCGCTCGCTCCACCCCCAGTTCCCGCGCCGTCGGCTGATCGCCGCACGCGACGAGCAACCCATCGGGCGGCAGCAGGGCGACAAACTGGGCGAAGGCCGTCCGCAGGTCGTCGAAGGTCGGATAACAATCGGGATGGTCCGGCTCCACGTTGGTCACCACCGCCACCTGAGGGCGCAGCCCCAGGAAGGTCCGGTCGTACTCGTCCGCCTCGACGACGAAGTGGGGACCGGTCCCAGCCCGCGCGTTGGTCCCCAGCCCGGCCACCACCCCACCGACGATAAACGAGGGATCACGCCCCCCCTTCCAGAGGATGGTAGCGATCATCGCCGTGGTCGTCGTCTTGCCGTGGGTCCCGGCGACGGCGATGCCGATCTTCCCCTCCATCAGATCTCCCAGGATCTGGTCCCGATGGAGGACCGGGATCCCGGCAGCCCGCGCGGCCTGGACCTCCACGTTGTCCTCGGGCACGGCGGAGGAGACGATGACCAGGTCCGCCCCCTCGACCTGCTCGGCCCGATGCCCGACGAACACCTGCGCGCCGTCCCGCGCCAGGGCCTTGGCCACGGGGGAGAGGACCAGGTCGGAGCCGGAGACCACAGCCCCTTGTTCCATCAGCACCCGGGCGATGGCCGAGAGACCTGCGCCACCGATGCCCACGAAATGGATCCGACGATCCCGAAAATCCATAGCCATCATATAAACACGATGATGATAAAGGCGAACGAAAGCGCGATAGACAAATACAGGGAGGGGCCCGTGATCACCCGCGGAGGCAGATACGGCAGCATCTTCCACGCGGTGGAGTCCTTCTCCGGTGGCCGGATTCCTCCGATTCCCTCCGCGTCCTCCAGATAGACGATCTCCATTATTGGTTGTCCCTGCTCATCCAGCACCTGCTGCCCCTGCTCGTCCAACTTCGGCTGCAACTGCACCTGATCCGGCGGGACGCCGTACTGGGCCTCGTCCAGGTAGAACCAGAGAGTGCCGACGATCAGGAGGCCGTTGAGCAATCCCAGGAAAAAGCCCAGCAAGATATCCTGGAGCCGCTCCCGGGCTGCCTTTGCGCTGAGGTGTCGGGAGAGCGTAGGGCTGGCATAGCCGAAGAGGACGATGATCGAGAAGACGCTTAGCCGGATCCAGAACCGGCTCATCGGCTGCAACGCACCCCACAGGTCGCGGATCGGCGGCACCATCGTGGTCAATACCTGCTCGATGAAGAGGGCCAGGACGACGCTGAAGGCGACGATGAGTTCCTTCGCCCACCCCCGCAGGCTGCCGATGAAGGCGAAGACCACAACCATCACAAAGAAGACGGTGTGCATCGGGATCATCTCTTATCCCTCCTCCCCTCCCCCATCTGCCGCCGCGTACAGCAACTCCGCCAGCCGCGCCGCTGCATCGGGACGGGCCACCGCCCGCGACCGCTCTCTCATCCGATCCAGCCGGTCGGGATCGGCCAGCAACCGGCGTACGGTGGGTAACAACGCCTCACTCAGCCGCTCGTCTTCCAACACGACCGCCGCCCCTCGCCTCGCCAGCCACTCGGCGTTCACCCGCTGGTATCGCCAAGCGTGGGGGTACGGGACCAGGACCGCGGGCAGGCCAAAGTACGGCAGTTCCCCCAGCGTCGACGCCCCTGCCCGACACACCACCAGGTCCGCCGCTGCCAGGGCATGTCCCATCTCCTCGTGCAGATACGGATACGGATGGTAACGGGACCGGAGGTCCGCGGGGAGGCGTTCGGCCCGTTCGGACACCCAGGGCCAGTCCAGCCGCCCGCTGATGTGTACCACCTGCGCCATCCTCAACAACTCCTCCAGGACAGCGGTCACCGCCCGGTTGATGCTCCGCGCGCCGTGGCTCCCACCGAAGACCAGAAGGAGCGGCTCCTCCTGCGGCAACCCCAACCTCTTCCGCGCCTCCTCCCGCGTCAGGCCCGCGAACTCCGGGCGAACTGGATAGCCGGTCACCACCACCTTCCGGCCCGGAAAATAGGCGCGGGAGTCCTCGGTCGTCACCGCCACCTGGATCGCCAACCGGGCGATGAAGCGGACCGCCAGACCGGGCTCGATGTCGGGCAGGTAGACCAGGATCGGCACTCGGAGCGCCCAGGCGGCCAGGGCCACAGGCACGCTCGCGTAGCCGCCGGTGACGAAGAGAGCCCGAGGGCGCTCCCGACGGCCCAACCGCAGGGTGGCACCGAAGCCACGGGCCAACTTCGTCAGGTTCCACGCCGCCCGCCAGGGGGCCAGCCCGTGGACCCCCCCGGCCGGGATACCGACGAAGCGGACCCCTGCCCGTCGGACGAGCCGCTCCTCCACGCTGCCCTTTCCACCCACGTAAGTGACCTCCACCGGTCCCACCGCCTCAAGCGCGCGCAGAACGGCCAATCCGGGATAGACGTGTCCCCCCGTCCCTCCCCCCGCTATCCAGAACCGCAAGACGCTTCCGCCCGTAATTTCCTCCTCCACCACGCGAGATGCTCACCAGGATCCCCACCGCCGCCAGCGAGACCGTCAACGAGGACCCGCCGACGCTGAAAAACGGAAGGGTGATCCCGGTAAAAGGGATCATCCCGGTGATCCCACCCACGTTGATCAGCACGTGAGAGACCAGGAACAGGGTAAGACCTGAAGCCAGAACCGTCCCCAACATATCGCGGGCTTCCAACGCGATCCGGAACCCCCGCCAAGCCACCACAGCGAAAAGGCCGAGAACCAGGAGGCAGCCCACGAATCCCAACTCCTCACCGATCACGGCGAAGATACTATCGGTATGGGGGACGTAGAGATAGCCGAACTTCTGGTGACCCATCCCCAGCCCCAGACCCCATACGCCGCCTCCTCCCAAAGCCCGCAGCGCGTTCACGACATGGTCGTTCGCAGGCTGTCCGCCCTGGAGCAGGATCAGATAGTCATCAATGCGCTGGCGAGAATACCCCTGGGCCAACGAAACGACTGCGAAAACCGCTCCGAGTACGGTTCCCAACAGGAGCACCTGCAGCAGATCCGCTCCGGCCACAAAGAAGGTCCCGATACTGACGAAGGCGATCACCACCGCTGCGCTTCGATCGGTCTGGAACATCACCAATCCTGCCAGCAACCCGATCAGGACGATGAAGGGGATCATACCATAGGTCACATCCCGGATCTGTTCCCCCTTCGACGAAGCCCACACGGCGATGTAGATGGCTGCCGTTAACTTGGCCAATTCCGCCGGTCGGACCGAGGGGCCGAACAGGGAACGGCGCTCCCCTTCCTTCCCGTATCCGACCAGCAGGACCAGCGCAAGCAGCACCAGGGTGACCACAAGGATAGGGACGGCGAACTGACGGAGCCGCCGATAATCCATCCGCGCCAACACCACTGCGACGCCCACCCCCAGCAGGGTCCACAGCAGTTGCCGCCGGAGGTAGCAGAACGGATCGTGGTCCTCCGTGTGCACGTAGCAGGAGTCCACCGTCGTGCTGTAGACCATCATCAGGCCCAGCACCATCAGGGCGGCCACCGCCCCGATAAGGACGTAATCCGGCCTTCGCCGCCGTTTCCTCCTCCGTCCCTTTTCCCCCATCGCTTCCTTACTCCAGTGCCCGCACCAATTCCTTGAACCGGTCGCCCCGCTCGGCGAAGTCGCGGAAGGCGTCGAAACTGGTGCCGCCAGGGGAGAGGAGGACCACGTCGCCGGGCCGCGCGACCCCGGCGGCAGCCTCCACCGCCTCCTCCAGCCGCTCCACCTGCGTGATCCCTTCCACTCCCCCCCCACCCTCGCGGCGCATCGCCTCCTCAACCACCCTCGCGATCATCTCCCTCGCCTCGCCGAAGGTGATCAGATACCGCACCCGCCGTACCACCTCCCGGGCGAACTCATCCCACGGGAGGTCCTTATCCCGCCCCCCGGCCAGGAGCACGATGGGCTCCTCAAAGGAGCGGAGGGCTGCCACCACCCGCTCGGGAGCCGTGGCGATGGAGTCGTCGTACCAGCGGACCCCTCGCCACTCCCGCACCTCCTCCAGCCGATGCTCGACGCCGGTGAAGGTGCGGACCACCTCCCGCATCGGTTCGACGGGCACGCCGACCAGCCCGGCGATGACAGAGGCGGCCAGGACGTTCAGGATGTTGTGCGCGCCGCGCAACCGGACCTCGTCGGCGTAGCAGATCAACGCGTCGACGCCCCCGAGCCGCAGGACCAACTCGCCGTTGGTCTTGTAGGCCCCCTCGTCCACCTCCGCGCCGCCGCTGAAGAAGAGCACGTGGGCCTCCGTCTCCAGCGCCAGCGCTCGGGCCCGCGCGTCGTCGAAGCCCAACACCGCGTAGTCCTCCAGCCCCTGATAGGCGACGATGTTCCGCTTGGCGGCGATGTAGTTCTCCATCGTCTTATGCCGATCCAGGTGGTTCGGCGTGATGTTGAGCACCGCCGCGACGTGAGGGCTGACGGTCATGATCTCCAACTGGAAACTGGAGAGTTCCATCACCACCCTGTCGGTCGGACGGATCCTGTCCAGGTCGGCGATGAGGGGGTTGCCGATGTTCCCGCCGACCCAGGTGGTGAACCCCGCCGCCTTGCACATCTCCCCCACCAGCGCCGTCGTCGTCGTCTTCCCCGCCGAGCCGGTGATCCCGACCACCGGGGCCGGGCACCGCTCCAGGAAGAGTTGGGCGTCGTTGCTGAGGGGAATCCCCCGCCGCCGCGCCTCGGCTACGATGGGCGCGTCGATCGGGACCCCCCCGCTCAGGCAAAGGAGATCCGCCCCGTCCAGCAGGCTTGGGGGATGCCCGCCCAGCACGTACTGGATGGGCAGCCCCTCCAGTGCCGCCAACGGCTCCGCCAGCGCCGCCTCGTCCTTCAGGTCGGAGACGACCACCTCCGCCCCCTCCCGGACGAGGAACCGCGCCAACGCGGTCCCCTGACGGGCCAACCCCAGGATGACGACACGTCTTCTCTTCAGATCGAGCCCTTCCGTCAAGGCCACCTTTTCCTCAATCACCGTCTCGCTCAATCGTCGGCCGTCCCGATCCAGAAGTGATTGGGCAGGATGGCGCGACCGGGCCGCACCTCCACCCCGTCTGCCTTCACCGTCGCCTCTGCGCCGTTCCCCCCCAGCATGCTGGGATGGACGAAGCAGACGTTGGGCCGGTGGCCGTACTTCCGCTCGTAGTGAGCCGCGGCCCGCAGCACCTTCTCCTTCAGATCCCGACGGGGATCGTTGTCGAACCACAACATACCCACTTCCATCTCAGTCCTCCTCAACTCAGATCAACGCCAGCGCGACCCCGGCCATCGCGGCCATCATCTCCACCAGCCAGAACCGCTGCACCACCTGCGTCTCGGACCATCCCAGCAGTTCGAAGTGGTGGTGGAGGGGGGTCATCTTGAAAACCCGCCGGCCCTGCCCGTACTTCCGCTTGGTGTACTTGAAGTAGGCCACCTGAATGATCACCGAGAGGGCCTCCGCCACCGGCACCAGGGCGACGATGGGCAGGAGGAGCCACTGCCCGGTCATCAACGCCACGGTCCCCAGGGTGGCCCCCAGGGCCAGGCTGCCGGTATCCCCCATAAACATCTGGGCAGGGTGGGCATTGTACCACAGAAAGGCGAAGCACGCTCCCACGACGGTGAAGCAGAAGCGGACCAGGTAGACCTGTCCCTGCAGGAGGGCGATGACGCCGTAGGCCACGAACGCGCTGGCGACGATGATCCCGGCCAGGCCGTCCAGTCCGTCGGTCAGGTTGACGGCGTTGGAGGAGCCAATGATGATGAACATCGCGATGGGCACGTAGAAATAGCCGATGTCGATCTTCTCCGGCACGCCGGGCAGGGCCACGCTCCGCAGCCCCAGGCCGAAGTGGAGCACCAGCGCGATGACGAAGGTGATGAGCAACTCCCAGACGATCTTCTGCCGGGCGCGGAGCCCCTCGCCCCGCCGCATCCCGCGGACGCCCGCGATGTCGTCTATCGCGCCGATGACCGCGTAGACCAGCATCACCCCCAGCGGCACCAGGATCGACCGGCCGATGACCGTCCGCCCCAGCAGGTTGTAGATGTTCAACGCCAGGGTGATCAGGAGGACCGGCACGACGATCATCAACCCGCCCATCGTCGGCGTGCCGAGTTTGGTCTGGTGCCCCCGCGGACCGTCGATCCGGATCCGCTTGCCGATGCCGTACCGCCGCAGGATGCGGATCAGCAGGGGGCCCCACCCCACCGCCAGCAGGAACGAGATGCTTGCCAGAAGCAGCGCGAAATCCATCTCTCCCCTTCTCCCCCGATGCGCCTAGTCCCCTTCTCCCAGCGCGTTGACGATCTCCTCCATCTGCATCGCCCGCGAGCCCTTGACCAGGATCACATCCCCCGGCCGCACCAGGTTCTTCAGTAGCCGGATAGCCGCCGCGTTGTCCTCCAGGATGTGCACCTGTTCCGGCGACATCCCCCACCGCAGGGCGGTCTCGCCGATGATCCGCCCCCGTGAACCAACGGTGATCAGCACGTCGGCCACCTCGATCGCCCGCATCCCCACCTTCTCGTGCCCCTCCTGCTCGTAATCGCCCAGTTCCAGCATGTCCCCCAGGACGGCGATCTTCCGCCCCTCCAGTTCGTCCAGCAGGTTCAGCGCGGCGAGGGTGGAGGCGGGGCTGGCGTTGTAGGTGTCGTCGAGGATGGTGGATCCCTTGGGACCGGGCACCGCCACCAGCCGCAACTGGGAGGTGGGATGGCGAAGCCCTTCCAGGATCTCCTGCCAGGTCAGTCCCTCCACCACGCCCACCGCCGCCGCCCGGAGCGCGGTGTGGACGGAGTGCCGGCCCAGGAGGGGGATCTTGACGTGAAGGGTCTCCTCCCCGTAGTGAAGCCGGAACCGAACCCCCTCCAACCCCAGTCCCTCGATCTCATCGGCCCACAGGTCCGCCTCGGGGGAGAGGCCATAGGTGAGGACGCGGGCTCGGGTCGCCTCCCGCATCCCCAGGACCCGGGGATCGTCGTAGTTCAGGATCGCCACTCCCTCGGGCGCGGGAGGGAGCGCTTCAACCAGTTCGGTCTTGGCCTGGACGATCCGCTCGATCGACCCGGCCCGTTCGAGATGGACCGGGTGGATGATGGTCACCACCCCCACGTGGGGCAGGGCGATCCGGGCCAGCTCGGCGATCTCCCCCACGTCGTACATCCCCATCTCCAGCACCACTCGCTCGTGCTCGGGGGTCAGCCGGAGGAGGGTGATGGGCAGGCCGATCTCGTTGTTGAACGACCGCTCGCTCCGCAGGGTGACGTAGCGGCGGGAGAGGACGTCCGCCACCAGTTCCTTGGTGGTGGTCTTGCCCACGCTGCCGGTGATGCCGATGACGCGGGGGGAGTGCCGCCGACGCCAGAACGCCGCCAGTTGCTGGAGGGCTTTGATCGTATCCGGAACCTTGACCAGCACCGGCGTCGTCCACGCCTCGGGGAGGGCAGGTTCGGGACCGGTGAGGTCCACCACCGGCAGTTCGGGAGCCTCCACCGGCCGCTGCACCACGGCCATCGCCGCCCCCCGCTCGAAGGCCTCCCCGACGAAGTCGTGGCCGTCGGCGTGCTCGCCCCGCAGGGCGATGAACACCCGGTCCGGCTTCACCAGCCGGGAATCGAGCACCACGCGCGTCGGCCGCCGTTCCCACTCCGGCGGCCTGTGCCCGGTCAACCCCTGCACCACGTCTGCCAGTGTCAACATCCCTTCCCGTTCTCCTCACTCACCCGGCGGGATCCCCATCATCGGGAACAGCCGGGCAGCCAGGCGGCTGAAGACTACCGCCGCCGTCTCCGACCCCCAGCGGGAGGCCTGGGGGCGGTCCAGCCGCACCAGGATGGCCAGCCGGGGATCGGGCACCGGTCCGAAGCCGGCGAACGAGGCGATGGTGTTCTCTGGATCATACCCCCATGGAGTGGGGATCTGGGCTGTGCCCGTCTTCCCGGCGACGCGGTAGCCGGGCACCCGCGCCAGCGGAACGCCCTCTTCAACCACCTGGACCAGCATCTCGGTCAGCGCCTGGGCCGTCTGGGGGGTGATCGGCTGCCCACGCACCACCGGCTGGTGTTTCAGCACCGAGCCGTCCGGCTGGATCCGCCGTTCCACCACATAGGGCTGCATCAGACGCCCTCCGTTGGCCACCGCCGCTACCGCACTGATCATCTGCAACGGGGTTACCGCGATCCCCTGCCCGTAGGCGTTCTTCCCCAGGAACGCGTCCTCCCAATCCAGGTCGCCCGGGTAGTGGACGATGCCCGTGACCTCCCCATCCAGGTCCACCCCAGTCCGTTGTCCAAAGCCGAAGGCCCGCACGTACGAATAGAAGACCTCCCTGTCCATCACCCGACAGGTCAACCACACCACGCCGGTGTTGAGGGAGTGGACCAACACCCCCCGCATATCCTGAACCCCGTAACTGCGCCCGTCCCAGTTCGGGTTGGACTCCCCCCCGCACTCCATCTCCCCCGGGTCCACATACGTCGTATCGGGGGTCACACTCCCGCTATCCAAGGCCGCCGCCATCGTGACGATCTTGAAGACAGACCCCGGTTCGTAATGGAGACTGATCGCCGGATTCTCCAACAGGTCCTCCAGATACGGGTCTCCCGCATACTTGTAATACTCGCGCGGATCGTATGAGGGATACACGGCCATCGCCAGGATCGCCCCGGTCCGTGGGTCCACCACGATGATGATGCCACTCTCGGCCTGAAACTCCTGGACCCCACGCTCCAACTCCTCCATCGCCGCCAGCTGCATCGCCAGATCGATCGTGGTCTCCAGATCCTCCCCCGGCATCGAGGCGAGGAACTCCCCCTCTTCCAGCGGCAACAACCGGGTCCCGGAGCCGTCCGCTTCCCGTTCGACGGGCGGGATCTGGCGAGGACGGAGGACATCGTCGTAGAACCCCTCCAGCCCATAGTATCCCACCCTCCCCTCTCCCTTCTCACCATATCCCACGAAACCGCCGACGTGGGCAGTCAGATCCTTCTGGGGATATTCCCGCTCCCACCGATCCTCAACCCACACCGCCGGGGAGCCCAGCCTCTCAACCGCCTCCACCTGTTCTGGCGTGGCATCCGGGACCAGGACCACACCTTCTTCCCTCCCTCGGAGAAGGGCGGCGATCTCCCCAGGCGACCAACCCAGGATGGGCGAGAGATCATCGGCCAGGGTGTCGACCGCTTCCTCTGGGACACAAGAGGGGCAAGCCATAATGGTGTGCCGCACCCGATTGGTGGCCAACAGCAAGCCACCGCGCTCCCGGATCCGGCCTCGCGGGGCGTCTGGGAACCGCACCCCCAGATCTGGGATCCGCTGCTCCATCCCCTCCTGAGCATAGGTCGCCCCTTCCACTACCTGTACCACGAACAGGCGATGGACCAACCCCAGCGTGAAGAGGGCCAGGAGGAAGATGATCAGTCCCAGACGACGACGCGCCCGCTCGTCCATACGACTCCTCTACGGCTCCACAGCCACGATCTTCTCCGCCGGTCCCAGTCCCATCTCAGCAGCGCGGCGAATCAAGTCCCGAACGTCCAAATAGCGGGAGATCTCGCCCTCCAGCCCGCTGTTTGCCTTTCGCAGGGCGTACAGTTCTTCCCGCATCTCCTGCAGACGCCGGGCCTCCACCACGATGCGGCCGCTCAGATACAGGTGCACGATGGCCAGCCCGATCACCAGCAGGACCAACACCAGCGCCAGCGCGGCTCCAAGCGACTGCAACCATTCCCCTTGCCGACGAAGATCGCGAAACATACGGCCGATCCTCCTCCCGAGATCCATCCACCTACTCCTCGGCGATCCGCTCCGCAGCCCGCAACCGAGCGGAGCGGGCGCGGGGGTTCCGCGCCACCTCATCCGGCTCGGGCCGGACCGGCTTGCGCGTCAGCACCCGCAGCCGGGCCCGATGGTCGCAGATACACACAGGAACCTCGGGCGGACAGATACAATCTTTTGACTCCTGACGGAGGAACCGCTTCACGATCCGATCCTCCAGCGAGTGGAAACTGATGACCACCAACCGCCCCCCCGGCTTCAACAGATCTACTGCCTGCGGCAGGGCGACCTGCAGGACGCTCAACTCGTCGTTGACGGCGATGCGCAAAGCCTGAAACGTACGGGTGGCCGGGTGGATACGGCCCCGCCTACCCCCGACGGCTGCAGCGACCACCTCGGCCAGTTGTTCCGTGGTCTCCAGCGGCCTGGCGGCGACGATCGCCTCTGCGATCCTCCTCGCTTGTCGTTCCTCTCCGTACTGGTATAATATCTGTGCCAGATCCTCAACGGAGAGGCCGTTCACAAGATCGGCCGCCGTAGGGCCCCCTGCAGTGGGGTCAAACCGCATATCCAACGGACCCGCGTGGGAGAAGGAGAACCCCCGGGACGGGTCCGCTAACTGAAGGGAGGAGAGGCCTAAATCAAACAGGACCCCGTCGGCGGGCGCGAAGTCGGCCGCGAGCGTGGCCAACTGGGCGAAAGATCCCTGTCGGAGCGTGGCCCGCTCCCCAAACGGCGCAAGCCGCTGCCTGGCCACCGCCAGCGCGTCGGGATCCAGATCCAGCCCCAGCAACCGCCCGTCCGGCGCACAAGCGGAGAGGACCGCCTCTGCGTGTCCCCCTCCTCCCACGGTGGCATCGATGTAGGTTCCGCCGGGTCGGACCTGGAGAAAGGACAATGTCGCTTGTAAAAGAACGGGGATGTGGACCGCGTCCGCATCCCGCCCCCTGCCCTGCCCGGGAAAAGGCGCACGAGGGTGCGCCCCTGCTCCTAGATGCCCAGGCTCGCCCATCGTTCGGCGTTGTCTTCACTCTGCTCAACCCGGGCCTGAACCTCTTCCCAGGCCTCCGGGCTCCAGATCTCGATGTAGGTATCACACCCGACGATCACCGCCTGACCGTCCAGGCCTGCATACTCCCGCAAGGGTTGGGGGATGTTGATCCGGCCCTGCCCGTCGGGCACGGTATCCATCGCGCCGGAGTAGACCAGGCGGCGGAAGTCCCGCGCGTTCTGGTCGGTCATCGGGAGGCTGCTGATCCGCTCGCGCACCGACCGCCAGGTCTCCATCGGATAGATCACCAGGCAGCGGTCCAACCAACGGGTGATGACCAGCCCCGCGCTCAGGCTCCCTCGAAATTTCGCCGGGATGGTCAGCCGGCCCTTCTCGTCGATGGTATGGATGTACTGACCCAAGAACATTTGTACTACTTATCCCCCACCTGGACGGTCAAATCGAGGTAGAAATCCGGCTTTTCCCCCACTTCTCCCCACTTTAACCCATTATACACCACTTTTCGCCCCCTGTCCACCCCTTGCAGGAAATTTTAAGGTTCTCCCTTGCATCCCCACCCTTTTGGGTTAGAATACTCCCGGCAAATGACGAAGCGCTTGGTCCTGTTGCTAACGATCCTTCCCTCTATCGCGGCGATCGCCCTCCTCCCTCGACCGACCGCCCAAGCCGCCGCGCCGGATTACCGGTTCGGTGTCGTTGAGGCACGCCGGGCCCCCTGGGCGGCAGCCGAACTGGGGGCCGGATGGACCCGCATCACCTTCCGCTGGCAGGAGATCCAGCCCGATGGACCCGACCAGTGGAACGGTCCCCTCCCCGACGAACAACTGGCCCTGGAACTCTCTCTGGGGCGGCAGGTAGTGGGGCTGGTGATCGGTACTCCGGACTGGGCCGCCGACCCTGCGCGCGGGCTCGGCGTCCCTCGGGGGCTTTACCTCGACCCCGCCGACCCCCGTAACCTGTGGGCCGTCTTCCTCCGCGACCTCGTCGGCCGATATGCCGGCCGGATCGACCACTGGATCGTCTGGAGCGAACCGGACGTGTGGGAAGGACCCTCCCAGAGCTGGGGAGGCTCGGTAGAGGACTTCGCCCAATTGATGCGGGTCTCCTACGCCGTGATCCGGGAGACAAACCCCAACGCGGTGGTCCATCTGGCCGGGGTGACCCACTGGTGGGACGTCAACTACGGCCGGGAGCCGTTCCTCCGCCGACTCTTCCGGACCCTGAGCGCCGACCCCGCGGCTGCACCCGACGGCTACTACTTCGACATCGCTACGCTCCACGTCTATTCCCAACCGGAGAGCGTGTACGACCTGACGGCCTTCTACCGCAGTCTGATGAAGGAGTTCGGGCTGGAGAAGCCCATCTGGATCGAGGTCGGCGTCGCTCCTTCCGAGGATCCGGCCTGGCCAGTGCCGGACGCCCGGTTCCGGGTCACCCTGGAAGATCAAGCCGCCTTCATCGCCCAGGCGATGGCCCTGGGAATCGCAGCCGGGGCGGAGCGGATCGGGGTTTACAGGATGGCCGACACCGAGCAGGACCTGACAACCCGCCCGGAGCCGTTCGGCCTGGTGCGGACGGACGGCAGCCGACGGCCCGCCTTCATCGCCTACCAGGTCGCTGCCACCTACCTATCCGGCTTCCGGCGCGGGGAATGGGTGCGCCGGGACGAGGTCAGCCTCGTCGTTGTGGATCGGGGCCACCAGGCGACCACGATGGCCTGGTCTCGCACTTCCCGGTCGCAGACGACGCTCATCCCCGCCGAGACCACTCAGGCTTTGCTGGTGGACCTGTGGGGGGAGGCACGGATCGTCTACCCAGAGCGAGGATATTACGCCCTCCACCTGCCCGGCTGCGACGACGACGGGGCCTGCCTGATCGGGGGGCCGCCGGTGATGCTGGTGGAGACGACGAACAAGGAGACCACCGTCGCCGCCCTGCCCCCCTCACCCACCGCACCGCCGATAGAACCACCCTATATACCCAGCCCGACGCCCGCTCCGACCCCCACTCCTCTCACCCTCCCCACCCTCCCTGCCACACCGACCCCTTCCCCCTCGCCGACGCCCTCCCCCACCCCGCTTCCTCCTCCGACGTCGACAGCCTCTCCCACCCCTCCTCTCTCCCCGGAACCGACCATCGCCTTCCCCTCCATCCGTCCGCTCGGGGTCGTGGGCCTGATGCTGACCGGGCTGGTGCTGGTGGGGATCGCCAAACCCCGCCGACATCGCCGTCACGCTCTTTGATCTGAAGTACCCCATCCAAGCAGCCCCATTTGCTCTCCCCCCACAGCGGTGATACAATGGTCCGACCCTCCTGATCAGCAACGCTTCCCCGAGGTTGGGGTTATAACATACGCGGAGGAAAATTCGTCTCGAGGGAAGGGATCGTGGCTACTCATCTGGTCATCGTCAACCCCACCGCTGGACGGGGGGCGGCGCGGGAGATCGTCCCCCGCGTCGACCGGCTTCTGAAAGAGCACGGCATCTCCTTTGACCGGGTGTTCACGGAGCGGCCCTGGCACGCAGCGGAAATGGCCCGGCAAGCGGTGCGCAACGGCTATAAAGTGGTCGTTGCCCTGGGAGGGGACGGCACCTCCAACGAGGTATTGAACGGGTTGATGGAGGCACGGGAGGCCGGGGAGGGGGAGGCCGCGCTGGGGATCCTCTGCGTCGGGACCGGCAATGACTTCGCCTACGGGGTTGGGGTTCCGCTGGACCTGGAAGAGGGATGCGCTGCGCTGGCCCGCGGTCGCACCCGGCCGATCGACGTGGGCCACGCGAAGGGGCTGCGGTACTTCGGGAACGGGATCGGCATCGGCTTCGACGCCGTCGTCAATGTCCAGGCCGCCCGCTACAAGCGACTGCGGGGCTTCGCCGTCTACTTCGTCGCCGTGATGCGGACGCTGCTCTTCTATTACCGTGCTCCCCTCACCCGCATCGAACTGGACGATCGGGAGATGGAACTCCCCGCGCTGATGGTCTCCATCATGAACGGTCGTCGGATGGGGGGCGGATTCCTGATGACGCCCCACGCAGCCCCCGACGACGGCCTCTTCGACCTCTGCATCGGGGCCAGGATGAACCAGTTACAGATGCTGGCCCTCGTCCCTCGCTTTATGCAAGGTACGCAGATCGGCCATTCCCGGATCCATATGGACCGCGCCCGCCGGGTGCGCGTGGTGGTCAAAGAAGGCACCCAGGTCGTCCACGCCGACGGAGAGACCATCGCGCTGGACGCGACCGACCTGGAGTTCGAGATCATTCCCCGCGCCCTCCGCGTGGTCTGCTGAGGGAGGACGGTCGGTGAGGAGCCTTCTCCGCTCCGGGCTCCGCCGCTTCTTCCGCCTCATCATCCAGACCGTCGTGCGCGTCGAGGCGACCGGCCTCGAGCGGATCGCCCGAACCGGTCCCCTCATCGTGATCAACAATCACGTCAACTGGCTGGACGCGGTGCTCACCTATCTTTTCGCCCCCCGACATCTCGTGGGTTTCAGCAAGATCGAGAACTTCAGGAACCCCCTTATGGCCCCTCTGGTACGTTTCGGCGGCGTGATCCCCGTCCGCCGGGGGACCCCGGATATGGCGGCGATTCGAGGAGCGCTGGACGCGCTGGAGGCGGGGGAGGCGCTGCTGATCGATCCGGAGGGGACCCGTAGCCACCACGGACGGCTCCAGCCCGCCCGCAGCGGCGTGATCTTCCTCGCGCTGCGGACCGGCGTCCCCATCCTGCCGATCGCGGTCTGGGGGCAGGAGCGGTTCTGGCACAACCTCTTCCGCCTGGCTCGCACCCACGTCCATCTGCGCGTCGGCTACCCCTTCTACCTGCGGGCCAGGGAGGGGCGGGTGCGTCGGGAGGAGCGGGAGCGGATCCTGCGGGAGGTGATGTACCAGTTGGCCGCCCTGCTCCCGCCCGCCTACCGGGGGGCCTACGCCGATCTGGAAAACGCCACCGAGGAGTACCTGGTCTTTCCTCCAGGTTCACAGAGCAACCTCCAGGCAGCGGACGGGAGGGGCGCGGGATGAAAGCGCTGGTGACCGGATCGACCGGTTGCGTGGGGGCCAACGTGGTCGCTGCCCTCCTTCGAAGGGGCTACGACGTGCGCGCGATGCACCGGCCCACCTCCAAACTGGACGCGCTGGAGGGGTTGGAGGTGGAGCGGGTGGTGGGGGACCTGTTCGATCCACCGTCGCTGGTGCGGGCGATGGAGGGGTGCGATTGGGTCTTCCACGTCGCCGCCGTCTCCGACTACTGGCGGACCCCCCCGGAGGTCATCTACCGGGTCAACGTGGAGGGGACGCGCAACGTGGTGGAGGCCGCTCTGCGGGCCGGGGTGCGCCGGCTGATCTACACCAGTTCCGTCGGCGCGCTGGGGGTCCCACCCGAGGGTCGCCTGCTGGACGAATCGAGTATCTTCAACCTGCCGCCCCACCGTTTCCCCTACGGCCACTCCAAGCACCTGGCCGAAGAGGTAGTGCAGGAGGCGGTGGCGGAGGGGCTGGACGCGGTGATCGTCAACCCGGCGGCAGTGATGGGTCCACGGGACGCCCACTGGATCGGGGGAAGCGTCCTCCAGGAGGTACGGCAGGGAAGGGCGTGGTTCGCGCCGCCTGGGGGGACCTGCTGGGCAGCGGCCACCGATGTGGGGGAAGGCCACGTGCTGGCGGCGGAGCGGGGGCGGACTGGCGAGCGGTATCTCCTGGGTGGGGAGAACCTGACCCATCGGCGCGTGCTGGAGATCGTGGCCCGGGTGGTGGGGGGCCGGGAGCCGTGGATCACGTTCCCCCGCTGGGTGATGGGGGGACTGGAGCGATTCGTCCGCCTGACGCGCCGGTTCGTTCGCTTCCCGTTCTCGCCGGAGCAGGTCTGGCTCAGCGCGCGGGAGATCTACTGCGACAGCGGCAAGGCCGTCCGGGAACTGGGATACCCCCAGACCCCCTTCCGGGTCGCCGTCGAGGAGGCGTACCGCTGGTATCGGGAACGGGGGTGGATGTAAGGTTTTACCGCGGAGGCGCAGAGGACACAGAGAAACCTTAAAAACCGAGAAACTCTGTGCCCTCTGTGCCTCTGTGGTCCTCTCAGAAAGAGAGGGCATCCACGAAGCAGCGGCGGAAAGCCGGGTGGACCGTCAGTTCGACGTATTCGACCCGCCGGGCGATCTCTTCCGCCTCCCGTCGGCGGGCCGCGGAGACCAGCATCTGCCGCGCCCCTGTCCCCGCCGCGTTTCCCACCTGCCGGAACCGGTCCAGCGGCAGCGGCGGGAACATCCCCACCCGAACCGCGCTCTCGATGTCCAGATAGGTCCCGAACGCCCCCGCCACGATGACCTCCTCCACCGCCTCCGCCGGGATGCCCGCCTCGGCTAGCAGGACCTCGATGCCAGCCCGGATCGCCCCTTTGGCCAGTTGGATCTCGTTGACGTCCTTGCGGGTGACCACCACGTCCCGCCCGTGCCCGCTGACCGGCGCCGGGGCGAGGACGAACGCCCGGTTCTTGCCCGCTGCCCTCACCCGCGGGTGACCGGGTTGGATCTGCCCGCGGTGGTCGAGCACGCCGGCCTCGACCATCTGGGCGATGGCGTCGAGGATGCCGGACCCGCAGATGCCGACCGGGGGCACGTTGCCGATGGTCTGGATGTGGACCCTCTCCCCCACGATCCACACCCGCTCGATAGCACCTGGCGCGGCCCGCATCCCGTCCTTCAGGTGGGCCCCCTCGAAGGCCGGGCCGGAGGCGCAGGAACTGCTGATCAGCCGCCCGTTATACGCCAACGTCACCTCCGTGTTCGTCCCGATGTCCAGCGCGATGGTCGTCTTGCGGGTCCTGTGGACCTCGCACGCCAGCAACATCGAGACGTGGTCGGCTCCCACATACCCGGCGATATTGGGCGGGAGGTAGACATAGGCTCCGGGTGCCAGGCGCAGCCCCAGATCGCGCGCCCGCAGGTCCATCGGCCGGGCGACGGCCGGGACGTAGGGGGAAGTGCCCAGCTGGCGGACCGGCAGGCCGGCGAAGAGGTGGTGCATCACCGTGTTGCCGACGACGACCGCCTCCACGACCTGCTCCGGCCGTGCGTCGGCCTCCGCACACAGGTCCGCCACCATCTCGTTGAGGGTAGCGACGAGGCGGGATTGGAGCACCCGGCGGCCGTCGGGATGGTCGTTGGCATAGCCGATGCGGGCGATCACGTCCTCGCCGTAGGCGATCTGAGGGTTCATCGCCCCCGTCTTGGCTAACGTCCTCCCCGTCTCCAGGTCCACCAGGTAGGCGGCCAGTTTGGTCGTCCCCACGTCCACCGCCAGGCCCAGGAGGAGGGTGCCGGTCGGGAGCACAGCGACGACCTCGCCCTGGCGGTGGGCCAAGCGGACCGACCACCCGTGGGCACGGAGACTGTCGGAGAGGGAGGTCAGCACCGGCGGGGCGATGGAGGCGGGGGAGACCCCCTTCTCGGCGAGGGCGGCTTCCACCCGCAGATCGTCCGCCCGCAGGTCGTGCAGGTTCGGCGGCACGATCTCCAGGTCCACCGGCCTGACCACCGGATCCAGCGGGACCTCAACCTCCTGCCCCTCCACCTGGAGTCGCTGGGGCGTGGTGAGGGACTCCGGCGGGACGTCGATCTTGACGTCGCTCAGCGGCCGGGCCTGGCAGGCGAGCCGGTAGCCTGCCTCGATCTCTTCGGGGGTCAACGCCTCCTCCTCGGCGGGGGTGAGGGGGGAGAGTTCTCCCTCCATCCGGCGCACCCGGCAACTCCCGCACAGGCCGGCCCCGCCGCACAGAGCGACCAACTCCACACCCGCCGCCTGGGCCGCGGCGAGGAGCGTCTCTCCGGCGGGTATCACCACCCGCCTCCCGATCGGTTCCCAATCAACCCGGACGTGCTCCTTCGGTTCGGCCATAGCGGCGGTAGTTTACCAGAGGAGGGGAGGATGTTCAAGTGTTGATACTGACCCTTGGACATCTGAACATCAGACCTGCAAACTTGCCCTCCCATCCCCTGGGGGTATAATTTCCCCCCGTCGAAACGTCCTGCGAACGATACGGCTCGGGAGGTGACGTGTGCGACGCGTTTTGCTGCTAGGGATCATCGTCTTCCTTCTGCTCGCCGGGTGCGCTCCCCGCCCCGGTGGGCGCATCGTCTACGGCCTCACCCTCGCTCCCTCGGGGATCGATCCCCACGTCAACGCCTCGTCCGAACTGGGGATCCCCCTCACCTCTGTGTACGATACCCTGATCTACCAGGACCCCGAGACCGGGGAGTTCGTCTCCGGCCTGGCAGAGCGGTGGGAGGTCTCCGACGACGGCACAGTCTACACCTTCTACCTGAAGAAGGGAGTGAAGTTCCACGACGGCACCCCCTTCAACGCCGAGGCGGTCCGTTTCAACCTGGAGCGGATCACCAGCCCGGACCTGGCCTCCCAGAAGGCCCGGTTTATGCTGGGCCCCTACGAGCGGACCGAGGTGGTGGACGAGTACACGGTCCGTATTGTCCTGAGCGAGCCCTTTGCGCCGCTGCTGGATTCGCTGAGCCAGGTCTACCTGGCGATGGCCTCCCCGACGGCGGTGGAGAAGTGGGGGGACGAGTACCAGTTGCACCAGGTGGGAACCGGCCCCTTCGTCTTCGTCGAGTACGTCCCCGGCGACCACCTGCTCCTGCGCCGCAATCCGGACTACTCCTGGGGGCCGCCGGTCTATCAGCACAAGACCGCCCAACTGGACGAGGTGGAGTTCCGTTTCTTCACCGATCCGGCCACCCGCTCCCCGGCGCTGGAGACGGGGGAGGCGGACGTGATGGGGGAGATCCCGCCGCAGGACGTGGCCCGGCTGGAGGCGAGCCCCGATTTCCGCGTCGAAGCGGTCGCCCTGCCCGGCGCGTCGTTGATGATGTTTATGAACACCGGCCGCGCCCCGCTGGACGACATCCGCGTGCGGCAGGCCCTCCTCTATGGGACCGACCGAGCGGCGATCGTCTCCACCATCTTCAAGGACACCTCCCCCGTGGCCTACGGGCCGCTGACGGCGGTCACCTTCGGCTACGATCCGACGGTGCAGCAGTACTACCCCCACGATCCGGAGAGGGCCGCGGCCCTGCTGGACGAGGCCGGCTGGGTCGACACCGACGGCGACGGGATCCGGGACAGGGATGGTGAGCCGCTGGTGCTGGACATGGTCCTGATGTCCTGGGGGTATATGCCGGAGATCGGCCAACTTCTGGCCGCCCAGTGGGCCGACCTGGGGGTCGGTGTGGAAAGCCGGGTGGTCAGTTATCCCGAAGCGCTGGAGATCGCCGGCAACGGAGGGCACCACCTTATCCCCTTCACCCTCTCCGGCAGTGACCCCGACATCCTGCGCAAGTTCTTCCACTCCCAGGCCTTCTTCAACTGGTCGAAGGTGGAGGACGCCGAACTGGACGGCTGGCTGGAGGAGGGGGCACGGGTCTCCGACAAGGACCAGCGGGTCGAACTCTACAGCCAGGTCCAGCACCGCGTGATGGAGGAGGCACTGGTCGTTCCCATTCGGGACTACGTCAACCTGAACGGGGTGAGCGAGCGGGTGCAGGGGCTCCGGTTCGACGGGCGGGGGTGGTTCCCGTGGTTGATCGACGTGACGCTGGCGGAGCGGTGATTGGGTAATTGGGTGATTGGGTGACTGGGTGATTGGGGGTGGGGATGGGGGTGGGATACGTGGGACGGAGGCTGCTGAGCGCGGTCTTCGTCCTCTGGCTGGCGGCGAGCCTGGCCTTCTTCGCCCTGAAACTGACCCCTGGGGACCCGGCCGAGGCGTTGCTGGCCGCCTCCGGCGCGACCCCTGAGGAGGTGGCGGAGCGCCGGGCCCAGTTGGGGTTGGACGACCCGCTCTGGCTCCAGTACGTCCGTTACTTAACCGACCTGGCCCGGGGCGACCTGGGGCAATCGTGGCTCCACGGCCGACCGGTCGGGCGGATGGTGCTGGAGCAACTGGGGCCGACGGTCGAACTGGCCGTGGCGGCGACGGGGGTGGGGATGGCCCTGGGGATCGGCCTGGGGACCCTGGCCGCAGTTCGCCGTCGGACCTGGGTGGACACGGCGGCGACGGCCGTGGCGGTCGTGGGCCTCTCCACGCCGACCTACTGGTCGGGTCTCCTGGCTATCCTCTTCTTCTCCCTCCACCTGCGCTGGTTCCCGGCCACCGGGGAAGGGGGACTTCGCCATCTGGTGCTTCCGGCGGCGGTGCTGGGGTTCGCCCTGGCGGGCTCCATCGCCCGGCTGGTGCGGGCGCGGGTGGCGGAGGTGCTGGGCTCGCCCTTCGTGCTCGCCGCCCGGGCGCGCGGCCTCCCCGGTCGTCACGTCCTCTTCGTCCACGTCCTCAAGGCCGCGGCGGGGCCGGCCCTCGCCGTCACCGCCCTCCAGTTCGGCTTCCTGCTCGGCGGGGCGGTGGTCACGGAGACGGTGTTCGCCCGGCGAGGGCTGGGGCGGCTGGCGGTGGAAGCGATCCTCTGGCGGGACCTGCCGGTGGTGCGGGGGGTGGTGCTGGTCGGCGCACTGGCCTACGTGGGGGTCAACCTGCTGGCGGACCTCCTCCACGCTTGGCTGGATCCCCGGCTGCGGGAGGGGGCTTCGTGATCGAGTGGGCCGCCCCTCCCCGACGTCCGCTCCTGCGCCAACCCGCCGCGCTGGCGGGCCTGACGTGGCTGGCTCTGGTGATCCTGGCGGCCCTTCTGGGACCCAGCCTCGCCCCCGGTGGTCCGATGGAAGCAGATCCCACCCGTTCCCTTCTCCCGCCGGGGCCGGGTGGGCTGCTAGGGACGGACCTGCTGGGCCGGGACCTGTTGGTCCGTCTTCTCTGGGGGGCACGGTGGACGCTGGAGATGGGCGTCCTCGGGTTGGCGACGGCTGTGGGACTGGGGCTTCCTGTTGGACTCGCAGCGGGCAGCCTGGGCGGACGGACGGACGCGATCCTGATGCGGCTGATGGATGGTCTTCTGGCCTTCCCGGGTCTTCTGTTGGCGATGGCGATGGTAGCCGTGTTGGGTACGGGGCTGACGCCGGTGGCGGTGGCGGTGGGGCTGGCGGCGGTTCCGCCCTACGCCCGGGTCGCCCGCAGCGTGACGCGGGAGGTGCGTGCCCAGCCCTACGTAGAGGCTGCCCGCGCCATCGGCGCGACCCGGCTCCGAATCGCCCTTCGCCACATCCTGCCCAACGCTGCCCCCTCCCTCATCGCCTTCGCAGCGACCCAACTGGGATGGGTGCTCCTCAACGGCGCAGCCCTCAACTTCCTGGGGCTGGGCGTGCCGCCGGGGACCCCCGAGTGGGGGGCGATGCTGGCCGAGGGGCGGGCCTACCTGCGGGACGCCCCCTGGGTCAGTACCTTCCCCGGCCTGGCCCTCACCCTCACCGTGCTGGCGGCCAACCTCGTTGGAGACGGACTGCAAGAAGCGTTAGGCGTGTGAAAGCCAACCACATCGAAGCCCCCTACCCAGAGCCACCACTTTCCTCGTAACCGCAGAGGCGCGGAGAGCGCGGAGTCCAACCGTTTCCCCTAACTATTCAGCCGTCACCACCTGCTCTTGCGACAACCCTGCCCTTGCCCTACTCCTGGGGTCTAGACAGGAGTTCGGACACACCTGATCCGCCCCGTCGTAAACAGGCGGGGCTGGCGGGAAATCGGCCTAGCACCGGCGCTTCAGGCCGGTGCTAAGCCCGCCGAGAAGGAGTCCCACGCCTGATGTCCGAACTCCTGTCCGAAGGACAGCCTACTCCAGTTGACACCCAACCGATTTCACGGTATACTCACCCTGGCGCTGCCGGAGTGGCGGAACAGGCAGACGCGCGCGACTCAAAATCGCGTGGGCTTGGCCCGTGTGGGTTCGACTCCCACCTCCGGCACCTTGTCAGCCCATCCGTTTCCCAAGGGGGCCCGCCTTCGCGGCCCCGTTCTTCTGTGAGGAGGGGATGCGCAGAGTTCTACCTCTTGCTCTGGCTGGCCTGGCCGTCGGCATCGCCCTCGGCCTGCTCGTTGGATGGGTCCTCTGGCCGGTCCGTTACACCAACACCGCCCCCGCCCAGTTACGCCAGGACTATCGGACCGAGTACGTGCTGATGGTCGCCGCCGCCTACCACGTGGAAGGGGACCTGGAAGCGGCGCGGGCGCGGTTGGCCCTGCTGGACCCCGAACAGCCTGCCCGTCCGGTGAGAGAACTGGCGGAGACCTTGATCGCCGAAGGGGGACGGGAGACAGACATCCGAACGCTGGTCCACCTGGCGGAGGCAATGGGTGCGACCACGCCGTCGATGCTACCCTACCTGGGGGGGACGCCGTGAACCACCGCGCGGGCTTCCTGGCCTTCGCTGGAGGGGCGGTCCTCGGGCTGGTCCTGGGGCTGATCTACGCCTGGCTGATCGACCCGGTCGACCTCTACAACACGACCCCCGACCTGTTGCGCAGCGACTACCGGCACGACTGGATCCGCCTGGTCGCGATGGCGTACCTGGTGGATGGGGACCTGGAGCGGGCGGAGCACCGCCTGGAGGGGCTGCCGCAGGAGGACGTGCAGGCGGCATTGGCCGCCCTCATCGAGTCCTACGCCGTCGAAGGGCGACCGGCAGAGGTGATGCGGCCCCTCAGCCAGTTAGCCTCCCGCCTGGGAGTCCGAACCGCAGCGATGGCCATCTACCTCAACACCCCTCCTCCTTCTCCCACGCTGGAGACCACGCCAACCCCGCAGCCCTCACCGACCCCTCCCCCGCCGACACCTACCGCCACACCGACCCCCTTCATCTCCCCTCTCCCGCCGCTCCTGCCCTACCGCGTCATCAGCCAGACGCAGGTCTGTACCACCACCCTCCCCCAGTTGCAGGTGTTGGTCCGCGCTGCACCGGAGGAGGAGGGAGACGAACCGACTCCGCTGCCTGGCGTGGTCCTCTGGCTCACCTGGCCGGGCGGGGCAGATCGCGCCGTCACCGGCCTACGACCGGAGATCGACCCCGGCTACGCCGACTTCACCCTGGAGCCGGGCGTCCCTTATGCACTCAGCGTAGACGAACCCGCCGCCCCCCTCCTCTCTGACCTCACTGTCCAGCCCTGCCAGGAAGGCAACCTGATGGGGTCGTGGCGGATCGTCATCGAGATCGGCCAACCACCGACAACGGAAAACGAGGAAGGAGAACAATGAGCAGCGAAAGCAGGTTCTACCGACGTGCGGAGGAATGGCTGGAACGATTCCTGGAACTCAACCCCGTCGCGGCAACCCAACTGGGCGACCATCGATGGGACGACCGCCTGGGCGACCGGTCGCTGGAAGCGCTGGAAGCGGAGCACGAGGAGGTCAAGGCGGCCCTGGCAGAGATCCGCGGGATGGACCCCTCGGACTTCAGCCTCGACGGGCGCATCGACCACACCCTGGTGACCCATATCTTCGACTCGTTCGTCCGCTCCTACGAGAAGATCCAAAGCCACCGACGGAACCCCGGCGACTACCTGGAGGAGGTGCTGGGCGGGGTCTTCTCCCTCATCATCCGCGACTTCGCCCCTCTGCCAGATCGGCTCCGCTCAGCGCTGGGCCGGGTGCGGGAAGCCCCCCGGGTGCTGAAGGAAGCCCAGGCCAACCTGATCCCGGAGCGGATCCCCCGCGTCTGGGCGGAGGTCGCTCTGGAGCAGGCCAAACAGGCCCCGGGCCTCTTCGTCGGCCTGCTGCCCGCGATGGCCGCGGAGGCCGCTCCCGACCTGCAGCAGGACCTGACCGAGGCCGGGCAGAGGGCGGCGCAGGCGATCCAGGCGTTCGCCGACTTCCTGGAGAACGAGGTCCTGCCCCAGGCAACCGGGGATTTCGCCGTGGGGAAGGATCTGTTCGACGAGATCCTGCGCGAGCAGCACATGGTGGACTACGACGCCGACCAACTCCTTCAGACCGGCTGGGAGCAGTTCCACCAGACGAAGGCCCAGATGGAAGCGGTGGCGCGGGAGATCGACCCCAACCGGTCGGTGGAGGACCTGTTGGAGGAGGCGAAGGCGGACCATCCGACGGCGGAGGGGCTGTTGGAGGCCTACGAGCAGGCGATGGCCGAGGCTCGCCAGTACGTGATCGACCACGAGATCGCTACCATTCCGGAGGGGGAGACGCTGCGCATCATCGAGACCCCCACCTACCTGCGTCCCCTCATCCCCTACGCCGCCTACATGCCCCCCGGCATCTTCGAGAAGAAGCAAGAGGGGATCTTCTTGGTCACTCCTGTAGATCCGAACGATCCCCCCGAGGTGCAGGAGCAGAAACTGAAGGGCCACGCCCGGCCCAAATTGCCCGTCACCGCCCTGCACGAGGCGTATCCGGGCCACCACCTGCAACTGATCTGGGCCAACCGACAGGAGACGATTCCCCGACGGATGGGCTCCTTCCTCGCCACCCTCTTCATCGAGGGTTGGGCCTTCTACTGCGAGGAGATGATGGAGCAACTGGGGTACATCGCCCAGCCCATCCAGCGGCTGAGTCGGCTCTCCGACCAGTTGTGGCGCGCCGCCCGCATCATCCTCGACGTCTCGCTCCACACGCGGGGGATGTCGGTGGACGAGGCGGTGGACTTCCTGGTGAAGGAGTGCAAACTGGAGCCGACCAACGCCCTGGCCGAGGTGCGCCGCTACACCCAGACCCCCACCCAACCCCAGTCCTACCTGATGGGGAAACTGGCGATCCTGAAGTTGGTGGAGGAGTTCAAGCGGGCCAACCCCGGGGCCTCGCTCCGGGAGATCCACGACGCCATCCTGGGCTGCGGCAGCCTCCCGCCCCGGCTGATGCGGATGCGGCTGCTGGGGAAGTAGAATACCACAGAGGAACGGAGGGCACAGGGTCCTCTCCATATATTTGAGAACTGACCACCTGACAGTTTGCCAGCCTCCCGCAGGTTAATGCACGGTTTGACGGCACAAATGACCAGCCAGAGCACCCTGTACGGCGCGCTGAGGTGCGCCGCAGGGAACCTGCGGGAGGCTCCCTTCCCAAGTGTCAGATGATTAGATTTGAGAAGGTTCTCTGTGTCCCCTGTGTCTCTGTGGTGGGAAAGCGATGAGGAGTCGGGAACGGTGAGCCGCCGCCTGTATCTTGCCTCTCGCCTCTTGCTTCTTCTCCTCCTCGCGACGGGACTTCGCTTCTATCGGCTGGACGCCCAATCCTTCTGGAACGACGAGGGGAACGCCGCCCGCGCCGCCGAGCGGACCGTTCCCCTTATCCTCGCCGCCGCCGGAGGGGACATCCATCCCCCTGGCTACTACCTCCTGCTCCACTACTGGCGGATGCCGATGGGCGACAGCGAGTTCGCCCTCCGCGCCCTCTCCGCCCTCTGCGGCGTCCTAACCGTGGCGGTGGTCTACGCCCTGGGGCGGGACCTGCTGGGAGAGCAGGCCGGCCTGGGAGCGGCCCTCCTGCTCGCCCTCTCTCCGTTCTCCGTCTACTACTCCCAGGAGGCGCGGATGTACGCTCTCCTGGGGCTCCTTTCCGCCCTCTCCACCTACCTGTTGGTCCGCCTCGCACGCCGCCCCACCCTCCCTCTTTCCATTGGCTACGTCCTCTCAGCCGGGGGAGGCCTCTACACCCACTACGCCTTCCCCTCCGTCCTGCTGGTCCACAACCTGCTCTTTCTGGGGTGGTGGCTCACGAAGGGGCGGCAGGGCTGGCGGTACCTGGCTGGCTGGGTTGGCCTCCAGGCAGCGGTGCTCCTGCTCTTCCTCCCCTGGCTCCCCACCGCCGTCCGTTCCGTCACCACATGGCCCTCGGCCGAGCGGGACTACCGGATCGGGGACGCCCTGGTGGACGTGTTCCGGGCGCTGGCTGCAGGGATCACGCTGGAGGCGACGGCGGCCCGCCGGGGGTTGATTCTCGCCGGGGGACTGCTCATCGCCGGGCTGTGGCCCCAGCGGGGGCGGATCGGCCCGGTGGCGACCCTCATCCTCTGGCTGCTGCTCCCCATCGGTCTGATCTTCGCCCTCGATCTCTATAAGCCCACCTACCTTAAGTTCCTCCTGACCGCACTGCCTCCCTTCTGCCTCCTGTTAGCCCACGGGGTGGAGCGACTGTCCTATCTCGCGTTCCGGGCAGTGGAGACTGGAGGACGGATTTCAGGTCTCAAGTTGCAGGTTCCACGCTTGACGTTTGACGTCTCACGCCTGACGCTTTACGCTCTTCTTTTCACTACCACCTTCCTCCCCTCCCTCCACAACCTCTACTTCGACCCCGCCTACGCCCGGGACGACTACCGCCAGATCGCCGCCGACATCCGGACCGCCGAGCGGCCGGGGGACGGCATCCTGCTCGACGCCCCCAACCAGTGGGAGGTCTTCACCTACTACTACCGAGACGGCGTGCCGGTCTATCCGATCCCCCGCCAGCGTCCGCCCCGCGCCGAGGAGGTGTATGCAGAACTGGAAGGGATCGCTGCGTCTCACCGCCGCCTCTTCGTCCTCTACTGGGGGGACGTGGAGGCCGACCCCGAACGGCTGGTGGAGGGGTGGCTGGCGACCCACGCCTATCCCGCCGGGAGCCGGTGGTACGGCAACGTGCGGGTGGTGACCTACGGGCTGGCCCCATTGCCGGAGGAGCCCGCGGTCCGGCTGGACGCCCGCTTCGGGGAGGCGATCCGTCTGCTGGGGTACGGTGTGGGCGAGGGACCGTTCGCGCCGGGAGAGGTGATCCCGGTGACCCTCTTCTGGGAGGCCGATGGACCGGTGCCGGAGCGGTACAAGGTCTTTCTCCACCTGCTCGACGGAGCGGGGAACCTGGTCGCCCAGAGGGACGCCGAGCCGATGGGCGACCTCCTGCCCACCCCGGCCTGGTCGCCCGGACAACGGATCATCGACCGGCACGGGGTCCTGCTGCCGGAGGACCTCCCCGCGGGCGAGTACACCCTCTCCGTCGGCCTGTACCACATCGACACGGGCCAGCGGTTGCCGATCGTGGTGGGGGGAGAGATCGTCGGAGATTCCCTCGCTCTGGGGAACATCCTCGTGCGCCCGTAGTTAAAAAACCACAGAGACACGGAGGACACGGAGAATCCCCAGATTTCAGAGACAAACTCTGTGCCCTCTGTGTCTCTGTGGTGAAAACCCAACCTACCGGATCGCTTTCTCCGTCTCCTTGTCGAACAGGTGCATCCGGTCCATATCGAAAACGGCGGTCATCCTCGTGCCGACGGTGGCGGAGGTGCGGGGGTCGAAGCGGCCCAGGAACTCGAACCGATCCGTCTCCAGGTGGACGATGACCTCGTTCCCCATCAACTCCGTCACCGTCACCATCGCCTCGATGGGGGCCCTCTTGATGCCGGGCGGGGCGTACTCCGGATCGTGCACGTCCTCGGGTCGGATGCCGAAGACCACCTCCTTGCCCAGGTGCGGCCGATAGGTCTCCTGGCGGTCGTCGGGGATGGGGACGATGAAGTCGCCGGTGTCGATGTGGACCTTACCATCCCGTTCGACCAGGGTGGCGTCGAAGAAGTTCATCGCCGGGCTGCCGATGAATCCGGCGACGAAGAGGTTGGTCGGATAGTCGTACAGGTTCTGGGGGGTATCCAACTGCTGAAGGACCCCGGCGTTCAGCACCGCGATGCGGGTCCCCATCGTCATCGCCTCCACCTGGTCGTGGGTGACGTAGATGAAGGTGGTGCCCAGTCGCTGGTGAAGTTTGCTGATCTCGGCGCGGGCCTGGACGCGGAGTTTGGCATCCAGGTTGGAGAGGGGCTCGTCCATCAGGAAGACCGCCGGGTCCCGCACGATGGCCCGGCCCACCGCCACCCGCTGCCGCTGCCCACCGGAGAGCTGCTTGGGCTTCCGGTCCAACAGCTCCTCAATGCCCAGGATGCGGGCCGCCTCCCGCACCCGCCGGTCGATTTCCTTCTTGGGGACCTTCCGCAGCCGCAAGCCGAAGGCCATGTTGTCGTACACGCTCATATGGGGGTAGAGGGCGTAGGACTGGAAGACCATCGCGATGTCCCGGTCCTTCGGCGGCACGTCGTTGACCAGCCGATCGCCGATGTAGATGTTCCCCTCGGTGACCTCTTCCAGCCCCGCCAGAAGCCGCAGGGAAGTGGTCTTCCCGCAGCCGGACGGGCCGACGAAGACCAGAAACTCCCCGTCTTCAATGTGGATGTTCAGGTCGTTGACCGCGATCACGTCTCCGAACCGTTTGGTCACGTGCTCATAGGTTACACTTGCCATTCTTCCCTCCCTAACGTATCACGTGTTCCGCGTCATGCCAGCACCACTTTCACCCCTGCCTCGGCGAGGTCCCACAGGGGGGCGGAATCCGCCTCGCGCGCGGTGACGACCACGTCAGCTTCGGAGGCGGGCCCGATGTAGGCTGCGGCCACCCGCCCCACCCGCTCCGGATCGACCAGGACCACCCGCTGGGCGGCGAGGCCGAGGAGGAGGCGGGCCAGTTCCGCCTGGGAGAGGCTGTCGTCGGTGAGGCCTTCCAGGGCGTCGATCCCGCTCAGTTCGAGGAAGACCCGGTCTGCCCGCAGGCCCTCCAGCGAGGCCCGGGCCAGCGGCCCCTCCAGCCCTCCCTCCGACCGGTTCAGTTGCCCACCGGTAAGGATGAGGGTGTATGAGGTATTCCGGGCGACCGCCTGGGCTACCTCCAGCCCGTTGGTGACCACCGTGAGGCGGCCGATGCCGTCCAGCGCGTGGGCCAACGCCAGGGTGAGGCGTCCAGGGCCGAGGAAGATCGTCTCTCCCTCCTGCACCATCTGGGCAGCGGCCCGCCCGATCCGCGCGGCGATGGGGCCTAGCGGGGCGGAGGGCTCCGCGCCGACCGCCACCGCCCCTCCACGCACCCGCCGGGCCAGCCCCTGTTGGGTCAGCCACGCCAGGTCCCGCCGGACGGTCGGAGCGGAGACCCCGAAGAGGGCCTCCAGATCCACCACGCGGACGGACCCCCTTTCGTTCAACAACCGCAGGATCGCCGCCCGCCGCCGGGCCGTCTGCCTTCCCTCGCCGCTTTCCATACAAAAGTTATGATACCACAAGGGGTGATCGTTGTCAATCGATTAGTGAGCGTTTCGTTTCGAAAATAAAAACCACAGAGGCGCAGAGGGCACAGAGAAACGAAAACTCTGCGCCCTCCGTGCCTCTGTGGTGGAACGGAGGGAGTCTCTGCGGTAGAGATCAAAACGTGGTCGCGCCGGTGAAGTGGAAGGCGGGGAGTTTGAGGGCGGGGGCGCGCAGGATGCCCAGCCCTGTCCGCACCCGGCAAAGGTCACATCCGACCATCTCCACCTCCGCCAGCGCCTCCACGTAACTCTGGGTGAAGCGGAGGTTCTTCACCGGCGTCGTGATCTCCCCGTCCTCGATCAGGAAGGTCCCATCCCGCGTCATCCCGGTGATGACCGCGTCCCGGGGGTGGACCACCCGCGTGTAGTGGAAGCGGGTCACGTACAGCCCCCGGCTGACGGAAGCGACCATCTCCTCGACGGTGTGCTCCCCAGGGCCCATCACCGGATGGAGGGGGAGCGGCCCCGCGGCTCCACCGCTGAGCCAGGGCGAGAGGGGGTTCAGCAGCGGGAGAGCGTGGCCCGTGGAGGCCTTTCCCTCCTTCCGGGCCCACCGCCGGTCGTACACCGGTTCGCCGACCACCCCTTCCCGCACGATGTCCACCCGCTGGCGCGGCATCCCTTCAAAGTCGAAAGGAAGGGGCCAGCCTCCGGGGTCCCGCCCGTCGTCCCAGATAGAGACCCCGGAGGACATCAGCCGTTCTCCCTGACGGCCGGTCATCCAACTGCGCCCCTCGGCGACCAGCATCGCTCCGGCCATCTGGGTGATGAAGGCGACGATGTCCGCCACGGCGTGGGGCCCCAGGACCACCGGATAGACCCCCGGCTTCAGGGGCTGGGGGTTCCGCCCGCGTAGCGCCCGCTCGATGGCCTCCATCCCCAGGCCGACCACATCCACCTCCTCCACCTTCCAGGCGGCCCCGGCGGCATAGCCCGCGCTGTCCTCCGTCATCGCCACCGTGGTCAGGTCGGCGACGGTCGTGGGGTGGTAGGCGAAGAGGCCGTGGCTGTTGGCGACGGCGAACTCGTGGACGGCGGTGCGGAAGGCTCCAGAGGCGATCACCCCTCTCTCCTCCGCCCGTCGGCAGACCGCTCCCACGTCCCGCGCCCGGTCGGCGGGGGTATATCCAGCCGTCCGCTCGTCGAACGCCTCCACCGGCCCCACCGAGGTCGGCTCGGGGAGCCCCGGATAGTCGGGGTCCTCCGGGCTGAGCCGGGCGGCCGCCGTCGCCCGCTCCACCGCCCGCTCCAGCCCGACGTCGCTCAGGTCGTTGGTCGTCGCCACACCGACCCGTCTCCCCAGCGCCACACGGATCACCGCCGCCGCGTTCGTCTCCGCCACGTTCTGGTGGATGGCGTTGTTGGCGAAGCGGGTCAGCCGCTCCTCCAGCCCGAAGACCACCACCTCTGTCTCATCTGCCTCGGAGACCGCCAACACCCGCTCCGCGATCCCCCGAAGTCGCTTCTCGCCGAACATAGGTCCCTCCAAAGATGCACAAGATGCAGGGGGCAAGGGGCAGAGACTCGCCCCTCCCAACCCGCGCTACTTCTTCACTCCGACCTGCACGTTCCGGAACCGCGCCGGGGCGACACCGTGGCCCACGTGGGCGACCTGACCCGGTTGCCCCTTGCCACAGTTCGGCGTCCCCCACACCCTCCAATGGTCGGCGTTGCAGACCGCGTCGCAGGAGCCCCAGAACTCGGGGGTGATGCCGGTGTAGATCGCGTTCTTCAGCAGGCGGACCATCCGCCCCCGCTTGATCTCGTAGGCGATCTCGGTGCCGAACTGGAAGTTGAGCCGCTTGTCGTCGATGGACCAGGATCGGTTGGTCTCCATATAAATGCCGTGCTCCGTGTCGGCGATGAGGTCCTCGAAGGTCCACTCCCCCGGCTCCAGGTTGATGTTGGTCATCCGGATCAGGGGGATGCGGTTCCATCCGGAGGCGCGCATCGCCCCGCCGGATCGGGCCTTCGCCGGGTCTTCCCCGCGCATCTTCGCCAGTCGGACCGCCGTCTCCCGCGAGGTCAGGTAGCCGACGAAGATCCCCTCCCGCACCAGGGGGACCCGCCGGGCCGGCACCCCTTCGTCGTCGTAGCCGAAGGTCCCCAACCCGCCCGGCACCGTCGCGTCGGCCGTCAGGTTGACGACCGGGGAGCCGTACCGGAAGGTCCCCAACTTGTCCGGCGTGAGGAAACTGGTGCCGGCGTAGGCCGCCTCACTCCCGAACACCCGGTCTAACTCCGTAGGATGACCACAGGACTCGTGCACCTGTAGCGCCAACTGCGTGGGGCCGAGGATGAGGGTGGTCACCTCGCAGGGGCACGGATCGGCGGTGAGGAGGGCCACCGCCTCGCTGGCGATCCGCTCCGCGTTCCCCGGCAGGTCCATCGCCTGCACGATCTCCCACCCGCCGGTCCGTTGGTCGCGGCCGAAGGAATTGGGGTAGGAACGCTGCTGGACCTCCGTCTCGTCCACCGCGTAGGCGACGATCCCCCCACCCACCTCGGTGATCTCCTGCTCAATAAAGGAGCCCTCGGTGCTGGCAAAGGTCTTCCGGTCCCGCTGGGCGACCAAGTTACCTCGGGCCACCCGGATCCCCTTGACCCGCCGCATCGCCTCGTCGGCCGCCAACAACAGAGCCAGTTTCTCCTCCAGGGGAACCTCAAAGGGGTCGATCTCGAAGGGGGTACGGTACGTGTCCACGTAGACCTCCGGCGGGCCGAGGTCCACCGGCTCCTTGCCGACGGCTGCGCTGGCGCGGGCGATGGCGACCGCCTCCGCCGCCACCCGCTGCACCTCCTCCCGGGTGAGACGGGAACTGGAGGCGAACCCCCACGCCCCGTCGGCGATGACCCGCACGCCGAAGCCCACCGTCTCGTGTTCCGCCAGCAGGTTGACGGCTCCGTCCCGCACGCTGATCTGCTGGACCCGCCGGTGAACGATGCGGATGTCAGCGTAGGTCGCGCCCCGTGCCCGGGCCGTGTCCAGTGCTAGATCGGTCCACTCCCTCAAGGCACACCTCCCTAGACTAGATGCAAATGCAAGGGGCAAGGGATAAGACATCAGCCCCTGGCACTTTTGAAGGGAGCCTCCCGCAGGTTCCCTACGGCGCACCCGGGTGCGCCGTAAAGGGTGTTTTGGCTGATCACCTGTGCTGTCAGGCCGTGCATTAACCTGCGGGAGGCAGGCAGACTGTCAGGTACCAGGATAAGACACAGGATACCATCGACAATCCACCACCCGCGACTACAGCCCTGGGAAACCCTCCAGCGTGCCGGTCAGACTATAGCGAAGCAGGTCGATCCCGCCGATGATCAGGATGGAAAGGATGAGACCGAGAAGGATCGGGACGACCGCCTCCCGGCAGCGCCGGTACCGGTTCTCCCACCCCAACGCCATCGCGACTAACACCGTGTTGACCCCGGTCAGCATCGTCAACACCCCGGCGGCACTCAACAGCACCAGGGGGTAGAGCAACGGGGGCCACCGGCTCCAGACCAGAAGGGCCGTCCCTCCCCCCATCAGAAGGAGCAGGCCCAGATCGCGCCAGGAGCGGACCGCCGGTTCGGAGGAGGGATCGGCGCAGAGGCTGAAGTTGATGGTCGGCCAGAGCACGCTGCTGATGGTGATGCCAGCGAGAGTGCCGGTCGCCAGCCGAAGCCATTGCTGCGGGGTGTAGAGCAGTGGCCGCCCCAGGCTCATGCTCATGTAGGAATTGAAGCCGTCGAAGCCCCAGAGAGCGACGAACCCTAGCAGCACAGCCAGGATCGGCGCAGGGGGGAACCCCGACGCCCGGCGGCGCTTCAAGACCGCCGCCTGACCGACCAGGCCGATAAGGGCGCCGAGGAAAGTGCCGCTGCAACGGGCGCAGAGGGGAAGTTGCCGCCCGGCGATGAAGAAGGAGTGGGAAGGGATGCGGTGACACACAGCGTACCCTACCATATCCGCCTTCGTCAGGAGACCGTCCGGCGTGGACAGAAGGAAGAATCCCACAGCGACAACCGTGGCGAGAACGACCCAACGCGTCTGTCGAGGGGTATGAGGAACATCGCGATCTGATCTTTCCATCGGGACAAATTATACGGATGGTAAGCGGGGTGGCAAATGGCTCTCCCGAAGCCTTCCTGCCCTCTGAGCCCGTGGTGGGTGAACAACGTCCCCGGTCGGCCCGGAATCCGCAACAATTTGGCAGACACCTGGCGACTCAACTCGCAGGCTACCCAACGGCAAATCCCAGCCCTCCGGGCTTCCATTGCTCCCCAAGCGAGGTAAGAGCCATCGAAGGGCGGCTGCGCCACTCATAGCCGCGGCTTTCAGCCGCCGGGGGCGTTGCGACCTACAAAACGGTTACAGATTCGTCGGCCCCGGGCTGAGTGTCAAATCTAACAAAAATGTGGTAAAATACTTGCAACGATCAGAGATGGCGAGGAAGTAAAATGGGCATCCGAAAAAAGGCGATGTGGGAGGAATGGTCAGCCGGAGGGACCGAGATCCAGCACCTGTTGCGGGAGGGGTGGGTCGTCCTGCGGCAGACCCGCGCCTGGGAGCCCCCCACCGATGTGTATGAGAACGACGAGGGGCTGGTGGTCCAGATCGAGATCGCCGGGATGCGGGAGGAGGACCTCTCCATCACGTTGAACGAGCGTCTTCTGGTGGTCGAAGGGATACGGCGGGACCCCGAGCCCAAGCGGGCTTACCATCAGATGGAAATCCGCTACGGAGCCTTCCGCACTGAGGTGCATCTACCCTGGACGACGGACCCGGAACGGGTCGAAGCGACTTACGAGGCAGGGTTCCTGAAGATCAGATTGCCACGTCCCCCTGCCCGCCGCGTGCCAGTGACGAGTCGATAACCTACCCTGCGAGGAAGTTCGTTGTATGGAAAAGAATAGACTGAGTCTTCTGGGAGACGTATTTAAGCAGTTAAATATGCCTGCAGCGCTAAAGTTAGAAGAGAAAGAACCCTCCGAAGGGGAGAAAGCCAAGGACGATCTGAAGATCCCCGAAGAGCTGCCTATTCTCCCCCTGCGAGGCCTGGTCGTCTATCCGATGACAGCCGTCCCCATCCGCGTCGGCCAACCCCGGTCGAAGCGGCTGGTGGACGACGTGGTGGTGGGCGAACGGCTGGTCGGCCTGGTCGCCAGCAAGGACCCGGAGTTGACCGAGCCGGGGCCGGACGACGTGTACCGCATCGGCACGGTCGCCGTGGTCCACCGCCTCTTCAAAGCGCCGGACGACACCATCACCCTCATCATGCAGGGACTCCGGCGCGTCCGTATCGAAGAGTTCACCGCCACCGAGCCATACCTCAAAGCCCGCATACGGGAGATCCCCGAGATTGTAGAGGAGACCATCGAGGTCCAGGCCCTCCGGCAATCCGTCGTCGACACCTTCCGTCGGTTAGCCGAACTCCTGCCCGCGGTGCCGGAGGAACTCCTGTTGATGGCCATCAACGTGGAGAACCCCCTCCAGTTGGCCTACGTCATCGCCACCCACACCCGCATCGGCCTGGAGGACGCCCAGCACCTGCTGGAACTGGACAGCACCCGTGAGAAACTCCACTTCCTCCTGGGGCTGCTCACCAAGGAAGTGGAAGTGGTGGAACTGGGCCGCAAGATCCAGGAGCAGGCCCAGTCGGAGGTGGAGAAAGCACAGCGGGAGTACTTCCTCCGCGAGCAGCTGAAGGCCATCCAGCGGGAGTTGGGCGAGGCCAGCGAGCAGCAGATGGAGGTGGAGGAGTTCCGCCGCAAGATCGAAGAGGCGGGGATGCCGGAGGAGGCGGAGAAGGAGGCCCGTCGGGAACTGGATCGGCTGAGCAAACTCCCCACCGCCGCCGCCGAGTACAGCGTCATCCGCACCTACCTCGACTGGCTGGTCAACCTCCCGTGGAACAAAGAGACGGAGGACAACCTGGACATCGCCCACGCCCGGAAGGTGCTGGACGAGGACCACTACGACCTGGACGAGATCAAGGAACGCATCCTGGAATACCTGGCGGTCCGTAAATTGAAGGAGGAACGGAAGGAAGAGCGAGAAAAGGAAGAGGTAACCGACTACATCCGCCGGGAGCGGGAGGGGGTCATCCTCTGCTTCGTCGGCCCGCCCGGGACCGGCAAGACCAGCCTGGGGCAGTCGATCGCCCGCGCGCTGGGCCGAAAGTTCGTCCGTATGTCCCTGGGCGGCCTGCGGGACGAGGCGGAGATCCGTGGCCACCGGCGGACCTACATCGGCGCGATGCCGGGTCGCATCATCCAGGCCCTGCGCCGCGTGGGGACGAAGAACCCGGTCTTTATGCTGGACGAGGTGGACAAACTGGGGATGGACTTCCGGGGGGACCCGGCAGCCGCGCTCCTGGAGGTGCTCGACCCCGAGCAGAACCGGGAGTTCCGAGACCACTACCTCGACGTCCCCTTCGACCTCTCGCGGGTGATGTTCATCACCACGGCGAACCTGCTGGACCCGATCCCCGCCCCGTTGCGGGACCGGATGGAGATCCTCCAACTCTCCGGCTACACAGAGGTGGAGAAGGTCCACATCGCCCAGGGCTACCTCATCCCTCGCCAGCGGCGGGAGAACGGCCTGCGGCAGGACGAGATCTCCTTCACCGACGGGGCCGTTCGGCGCATCATCCGGGAGTACACCCGAGAGGCGGGGGTGCGCAACCTGGAGCGCGAGATCGGGCGCGTGTGCCGCAAGGTGGCGACCCAGATCGCTGAGGGGAACGGACGGGTGCCGGTGCGGGTCACGGCGCGGGACATCCCCAAGTACCTGGGGCCGCCCCGCTTCTTCCAGGAGACGGCGCTGCGCACCCGCATCCCCGGCGTGGCGACCGGGTTGGGATGGACCCCCACCGGCGGCGACGTGATGTTCTTCGAAGCGACCAAGATGCCGGGCAAGAAGGGATTCCAGATCACCGGCCAGTTGGGCGAGGTGATGAAAGAATCGGCCCACGCCGCCCTCAGTTATGTGCGGGCCAACGCCAAGAAGTGGGGGATCCCGGAGGACTTCTTCGAGCACCACGACATCCACCTCCACGTCCCCGCCGGGGCCATCCCGAAGGACGGCCCCTCGGCCGGGGTGACCATCGCCACCGCGCTGGTCTCCCTCCTCACCGGTCGCACCGTCCGGCCAGACGTGGGGATGACCGGGGAGATCACTCTGCGCGGGCAGGTCCTCCCCGTCGGCGGGATCAAGGAGAAGGTCCTTGCCGCCCACCGAGCAGGGCTCAAGACAGTCATCCTGCCCAAGTGGAACGAGAAGGACCTGGAGGACATCCCCGCCGAGGTGCGGAAGAAGATGGATTTCGCGCTGGTGGAGAGCGTGGACGAGGTGCTGGAAATAGCGCTGGAGCCAGCCCAAGAGCCCTCCCCAGAGGAGGCCACTCCCGAGGAAGGTGCGGAGGGTGGGGATGAGCACCGTTCTGATCGTGGATGACGACCATGGGATGATCCGACTCCTGCGAACACTCTTCGAACTGGAGGGGTTTCAGGTCGCCACCGTCTCCTCGTTCGACGACGTCCTGCCGACGTGCCGCAAGGTCCTTCCCGACGTCATCCTGATGGACCTGAGGCTGCGAGGGCAGGAAACCCTCCCCCTGCTACGGCAGATCCGTCAGGAGGACGGGTTGGCGAAAATCCCCGTGGTGATGACCTCGGGGATGGACTGCGGCTCACGCTGCCTCGACGCCGGCGCCGACATATTTCTCCCCAAACCCTTCCTGCCCGACGAGGTGGTACGGAAGGTCCGAGAGGTGATCCGGACGTCGGACACGCCGGAGCCAGCGAACTAACCTCTGTCCTTCGCAAGTCGCAAGGCGAAGGACAGGCATTGAACGACTAAGATATGGCGAGAAGAGGAAAGAAACGTAAGGAATCCCAGTGGAGGCGGGTGGACCTGCATCTTCATACCCCCGCCTCCGCCGATTATCAGGAGCCCGGGGTGTCCTATCTGGACATCCTACGCCAGGCGGAGCGAAAAGGGCTGGACATCATCGCCTTTACCGACCACAACACGGTGGCCGGTTACCGAAAGATGATGGAAGAGATCCGCCAACTGGAACTGCTGGAGGAACTGGGGCGGCTACGAAAGGACGAGAAGGAGCGGCTGCAGGAATACCGTCGGCTGCGGGAGAAAGTGCTGGTCCTCCCCGGCTTCGAGTTCACCGCGATGTTCGGCTTCCACATCTTAGGCATCTTCAGCCCGGAGACCGACGTGCGGGAACTGGAGTTCCTCCTGCGGGAGTTGAACATCCCGTTGGAGAAACTGGACGAGGGGAGCATGGAGGTCGGAGCGACGGCGGACGTCCTCACCGCCTACCGGACCATCGCCGAGGCGGGCGGGATCGTCATCGCCGCCCACGCCAACTCCAGCCACGGCGTGGCGATGCGGGGCTTCGGCTTCGGCGGGCAGACCCGCATCGCCTACACGCAGGACCCGCACCTGCACGCCCTGGAGGTGACGGACCTGGACAAGAAGGGGCCGCGCACCACAGCCCGCTTCTTCGACGGTTCGAAGCCGGAGTATCCCCGCCGGATGCGGTGCATCCAGGGATCGGACGCCCACCGGCTGACCCGCGATCCGGACAACCCCCACAACCTGGGGGTCGGCGACCGGGTCACGGAGGTCCTTCTGCCAGAGGTCAGTTTCAAAGCGCTGCGGGCGGTCTTTCTAGGGGACGACTTCGCCCTCACCCGCCCCTACCGCCCGACGGCGAAGGCCCCCTTCGACCACGTGCAGGCGGCACGGGAGGAGGGACCGTCGATCGTGCAGGACTTTCACGAGCGGCACACCCGCCGGGGTGGGCATCTCTACGCCATTTTGGCCGACATCTGCGCCTTCGCCAACACCAACGGTGGTACCCTCTACATCGGCGTCAGCGCGGACGCCAGCGAGCCGCCGGTGGGGGTGGCAAACCCCCGCCAGGTGATCCAGACCATCCAGGCGGAGGTCTCCCAGCGCATCACCCCGCCGCTGGAGATCGCCGCCGACGTCCAGGAGACCCAGGGCAAGAAGGTGGTCCGCGTGATCGTGCCCCGGGGCAGCGACCCGCCCTACGCCATCGACGACAACAAGATCTACGTCCGCAGCGAGTCGGAGACCGGGCTGGCGGTCCGGGACGAGATCGTCAACCTGGTCCGGCGGGCATTGATCCCACAGGAACTCCCGGAGGAGGTCCCCAGCGACCGGGTCGAGCCGCCGCGCACGGGGGTGGAGATCGTCGCCACCGAGGAGCGGCAGGGGGTCCTCTACCACACGATGCGCGACCTGCGCAACGGCAACGTGGTGAAAAACGTCACCCGGAAGTCGGCCCGGAAACTGTGGCGGTACGCCATCACCCAGGCGGAGGACCATCCGGTGGACCCCAGCCAGCTGAAATGGGAGGGGGACATCGCGTTGATCCGCAAGCGGGAGTGGGGCGGACAGGCACGGTACGACCTGGCCCAGCGGGAGGAGGGAAAGGTCCGCATCTACTACGGCGTCACCGAGGACGGCATCCACGGCCCCTGGGCGCGGCTCGTGGGGCTGGAGTGACAGGAGCAGAGGAGCAAGGGAGCAAGGCGCAAAGGTCACCTTGTACCCGTACCTTGCGTCCTGCACCTTGCCCCCTCCATCCTTAACCGACGGAGGGCGCTATGCGATCCCGTTCTTCCTACCGATGGTTCGTCGTCTTAGTCTTTTTCCTTTTCATGCTCCTCCACCAGACGGACAAACTGCTGATCGGGCCGCTGACGACCCCGATCATGGAGGAGTTCGGCATCAACGAGGCCCAGATGGGGGCGGTCTCCAGCGTGGCGATCCTGGTGGCGGCGGTGCTGTACCTGGTGTGGGGGTATCTCTACGACCGGTACGCCCGCGCCAAACTGGTGGCCCTGGCCTCCCTCATCTGGGGATCGACCACCTGGTTGAACGCGCTGGCCCCTAACTACCCCACCTTCCTGGCGACCCGCGCCACCACCGGCATCGACGATTCCTCCTACCCCGGCATCTTCAGCCTCCTTTCGGACTACTTCAGCCCGCGGATGCGGGGCAAGGTGTACGGGCTGCTCCAGATCGCCCAGCCGATGGGGTACATGCTGGGCACGGTGCTGGCGCTGACGGTGGGGCTCGCGCTGGGATGGCGACGGCTCTTCTTCATCACCGGCGGCGTCGGCATCCTGATCGCCGCGCTCATCTTCTTCGGCGTGCGGGAGGTGCCGCGAGGCCGGGCCGAGCCGGAGATGGAGGGGCTGGAGGAGATCGGGGCCTACCGGATCGACCGGGAGAAGGCACGGACCCTCCTGCGCAATCCCACGCTCCTCTTCCTGATGGCCCAGGGCTTCTTCGGCGTCTTCCCGTGGAACGTGATCACCTTCTGGTTCTTCCGCTACCTGGAGACGGAGCGGGGATACACGCCCGACCAGGTGATGGTGACGATGCTCCTGGCGATCGTCTTCCTCTCGGCGGGCTACTTCGTCGGAGGGTATCTGGGGGACCTCGCCTTCCGGCGCACGCGACGCGGCCGAGCCCTGGTCTCCGGACTGGGGGTCCTCACTGGCGCGATCCTCCTCTACCTAACCCTCAGCGTGCCGGTGGAGCAGACGGACCTGTTCATGGTCTTTCTCTCCCTGACCGGCCTCACGATGTCGATCGCGGCCCCCAACGTGCCGGCCATCATCCACGACATCATCGCGCCGGAGGCGCGGAGCACGGCCCACTCGATGACCTACTTCGCCGAGAACATCGGCTCGGCGGCAGCCCCCTTCCTCGCCGGCCTGATCGCGGTGCAATACTCCCTCCACGTGGCGATCCTGAGCATCTGCGTCACCGCCTGGCTGATCTGCACCGCCCTCTTCGGCGTCGTGGCCTACCGGGTGCCGCAGGACGTGGAGGGGCTGCGCCGGTTGATGCAGGAGCGGGCGGAACAGGAACGGAAGAGTGGGACCGCACCGGCTTAAAGAGCCGGCGCTAGGCATCATCGCTCAGACCCCTCAGCACCGCCGGTTTACGGCGGTGCTGCTCCACTACAACCCCAGCGCCTCCCGCAACCGATCCACGAAGGTCGGTTCGCGGGTCTTGGCGACCTCCTCGCCGCCCAGCGTGGCAGCCAGTTGCTCGAACAGTTCCCGCTGTTGACGGGTCAATTTGGTCGGTACCTCGACACGGACCAGCACCAGGAGATCCCCGCGGCCGTTACGCCGCAGGTGGGGTACCCCGCGCCCGCGCAGCCGGAAGATGGTGCCGGTCTGGGTACCGGGCGGCAGGTCGAACTGCTCCTCCCCCTCCAGGGTAGGGACGGTCACCCGCGCCCCCAACGCCGCCTGGGCCACGTTGACCTTCAACTCCACAATGAGGTCGTCCCCGCGACGGCGGAAATAGGGATGGGGTTCCACCTCCAGGACGACGTAGAGGTTGCCAGGCGGCCCGCCCCGCTCTCCTGGCTCCCCCTCCCCACTCAGCCGGATCTGCGTCCCCGTGTCCACCCCCGGAGGGATGTTGACCGTGATCCGGCGGGTGACGTGCGTCTGTCCGGTTCCGCCGCACTGGGTACAGGGAATAGGGATGACCTCCCCCGTCCCCTGGCAGACCGGGCAGGTAGAGACGTTGACGAAGGAGCCGAAGATGGACCGCTGCACGCGGCGCACCTGGCCAGTCCCCTCGCACTCCCGGCAGCGAACGGGAGTGGTACCTGGCTCCGCTCCGCTTCCCTTACAATGGGGGCACAGGTCGCGGCGCGTCACCTCGATCTCCTTCTTGCAGCCGAAGACGGCCTCCTCGAAGGAGATCTTGAGGTCGTAGCGGAGGTCGGCGCCCCGACGAGGGCCGCGCCGTCGCGCGGTGCGGAAGCCGAAGCCCAGATCGCCGAAGAACTCCTCGAAGATCTCAAAGGGGTCGCGGAACCCGAAGTCGAAGCCCGGCATGCCGGGGCCTGCGTGGCCGTATCGATCGTAGACAGCCCGTTTCTCCGGATCGGAGAGAACCTGGTAGGCCTCGTTGATCTCCTTGAAGCGGGTCTCCGCATCGGGCTCGTTGGAGACGTCGGGGTGATACTTCCGGGCCAACCGCCGGTAGGCCCGCTTGATCTCCTCCGGCGTGGCCGACCGGTCCACCCCCAGAATCTCGTAGTAGTCTCGCTTCGCACTCATCGTGTGGCTCTAGAACGACCGGCCGGAGGCACCTCCTGCCCCCGCCCTCTGCTTCCCTGCTTCCTGCTTCTTGCTCCCTGCTACTCTGTGCTGAACTCCCCTTCGATCACGTCTCCCTCTGGACCTTCCCCTTCGTCGGGGGGAGGGGAGGTTGCCGGCCCAGCCCCCTGGTACATCTGGGCGCCGATCGCCTGGAGGGCTTCGTTCAACTCGGCGGTGCGCTGCCGGATGCGGGCGACGTCCTCGCTGGAGAGAATCTCGCGGACGGCGCGGACCTTCTCCTCCAGATTCCCCCGGGCCTCGGCGGGAACCTGGTCGCCCAACTCGCGGAGGAACTTCTCCGCCGCGTAGGCCGCGTTGTCGGCGAGGTTACGGGCCTCGGCCAGTTCTTTCTTCTTCCGATCCTGCTCCCGATGCATCTCCGCCTCTTGCACCATCCGCTCGATCTCCTCCGGGGTCAGCCCGCTGGAGGGGACGATACGCATCGACTGCTCCCGACCGGTGGCCTTGTCTCGGGCGGAGACGTTGAGGATACCGTTGGCATCGATGTCGAAGGTGACCTCGATCTGCGGGACACCGCGCGGGGCGGGCGGGATGCCATCGAGGATGAACCGGCCCAGGCTGATGTTGTCGGCCGCCATCGGCCGCTCCCCCTGGACCACGTGGATCTCCACCTGGGTCTGGTTGTCGGTGGCGGTGGAGAAGATCTGGGTCTTGCGGGTGGGGATGGTGGTGTTCCGCTCGATGAGCGGCGTGGCGACACCCCCAAGGGTCTCGATGCTCAAGGTAAGCGGGGTGACGTCCAGAAGGACCACGTCCTTCACCTCGCCGGCCAGCACCCCGGCCTGGATCGCCGCCCCTACCCCGACCACCTCGTCCGGATTGACCCCCTTGTGGGGCTCCCGTCCGAAGAACTCGGCCACGATCTGCTGGATGGCCGGCATCCGCGTCTGCCCGCCGACCAGGATCACCTGGTCGATGTCGGAGGGCTTCAGCCCGGCGTCCTCCAACGCCTGCTTGCAGGGCTCGATGGTGCGGAGGATCAGATCCTCGGTCAGTTGCTCCAGTTTGGCCCGGGTGAGCCGCATCTGGAGATGCAAAGGACCGGAGGGGCCGGCAGTGATGAAGGGCAGGTTGATCTCCGTCTCCAGCATCGAGGAGAGTTCGATCTTCGCCTTCTCCGCCGCCTCCTTGAGCCGCTGCAGCGCCTGCCGATCCTTGCGCAGGTCGATCCCGTACTCCTTCTCGAACTCGTCGGCCAAGTAGTCGATGATGCGCCGGTCGAAGTCGTCACCGCCGAGGAACGTATCCCCGCTGGTGGACTTGACCTCGAAGACCCCGTCGCCGACGTCGAGGATCGAGATGTCGAACGTGCCACCGCCCAGGTCGTAGACGGCGATGATCTCATCCCGGTTCTCCCCCAGACCGTAGGCGAGGGAGGAAGCGGTCGGCTCGTTGATGATGCGCAGGACCTCCAGACCGGCGATCTTGCCGGCGTCCTTGGTGGCCTGTCGCTGGCTGTCGTTGAAGTAGGCCGGGACGGTGATCACCGCCTGGGTCACCTCCTCGCCCAGGTAGGCCTCGGCGTCCGCCTTGATCTTCTGGAGGATCATCGCCGAGATCTCCGGCGGGGAGTACTCCTTGCCCCCCATCCAGACCCGCACGTCCCCGTTGGGGGCAGCGGTGACCTTGTAGGGGACGATCTGGAGGGCGCGCTGGACCTCTGGATCGTCGAACTTGCGGCCCATGAACCGCTTGATGGAGAAGATGGTGTTCTCCGGATTGACGATCGCCTGCCGTTTAGCGACCTGGCCCACCAGCCGCTCCCCGGTCTTGGGGTTGACGGCGACGACGGAGGGGAAGAGCCGTCCTCCCTCAGCGCTGGGGATGACGACCGGCTCGCCCCCTATCATCACCGCACAGACGGAGTTGGTGGTACCCAGGTCGATGCCAATGATTTTACCCATCCTTCACCGTTCCTCCCTGGAGCAAGGTCCGAACCGCCAGCAGGAAGCCCGATGCTACCTCTATGGCTTTCTCGGCTTCCTTCTGGGAGACATGATCTATCACTCCATAGTCACCGATATTGCGCAACTCGAAAAGCCAGTTCAGATCCTTCCCGTATTTTTTATCCAACCTGCCAGTCCTCACGTACTCGCGATGTATAGCTGCGATGACGCCGCTGTGCTTGCGAAACTCCAGACCATCCTCGAGCAACAAAGCCGTCGCTGCATAGAAGGCCGCATAATAGGCACGTGAGGCAGCGAAGTCGTGGAAACCTTGGGTCGATAACTCCCGTGCTGCCCGGATGGAGGCCTCAGCCCGTTCCAGCAGGGCCTCTGTCTCTCTCATACCCACAGCCCTTCCCGTTTGGCGGTTCGGTAAAGCAGAAGAGTGCCCCGTTCGAAATCTTCCACAGCCACCGGCTTGGCGGAGATCAAATAGTCCGTCTCCAACTGCACCGGGTAAAGCAGTTCGACGATGCGACGCAGTTCGCGAAAATAATCGAACGGCGGCTCTAGCAGTACAAGGAGATCGATGTCGCTCTCCGGCTCCATCCGATCCAACGCCGATCCGAAGAGCACAACTCCCCTGAGCCGGGAACCATAGTAGGTTGCCAGCGCCTCTTTACACGCTCGAACGGTCCTACGAATCGGGGGTCTCATCAAGAGTTTCCTCTGCCGTCTCTCCCGCCTCTGATTTCGAGGAGACCGTTTCCATCGCACGGGCCACGCGGACCAGGGCGGGGCGGATCACCCGGTCGCCCAGCATATATCCCCGCTGCACCTCGCCGATGATCTGGCCGTCCTCATACCCCTCAACCTCCTCATAGGTCACCGCCTCGTGGTACAGCGGGTCGAACGTCTTCCCCTCCGTCTCGATAGGCCGGACCCCTTCGGCCTCCAGGATCATCTCCAGCCGCCGTTTAATCAGGAAGATACCCTCGATCCAGGTCAGGTGCTCCAACCCTGAAGGCAGGGTCTTCTCCGCCCGCTCCAGATCGTCCAGCACCGGCAGGATCTTGGCGATGAGGGCGGCGTTGCTCATCTGGACCCACTGCTGTCGCTCCGCCTCCTGCCGCTTCCGGTAGTTGGCGAACTCCGCCTGGGTCCGCTGCCAGCCCTCCAGGTACTCGGCAGCCTGAGCCCGGGCCTCCTCCAGTTCCTTCCGTAAGCGTTTCAGTTCGTCCTCCTCGGTCTCAGCCTCCGGCTGCTCGGTCGTCTCCTCTTCGGGTCCCCGAGACTGCTCCTCCGTCGGCTCTGCCGTCTCCTCCACAGGCTCCTGGGGTGGCTGCTCCTCCTGAGCGGTCGAAGCGACCTCCTCCGGGGGCACAGTGTCCTCTTCTATCTTTTCGTCCGGCTCTTTCGTTTCGATCATGGCGACCTCCTCGTCGGCGTGGTGGGAGGCAGTTCAGCGCCAGCCGCAAAGACCTCACGGACCAACTCGGAGAGGATACCGGCGACGAAGCGGACGGCGGAGATGGCCCGGCCGTACCCCATCCGGGTGGGGCCCAGGACCCCCAGCGCGCCGGTGGCCAGACCGGCGACGCCGTACCGGCTGAGGACCAGGCTGCAGGCGTGAAGTTCGTCGAAACGGCCCTCGCCGCCGATCATCACTCGCACGCTGCCGATGGTGGTAGGCCCCAGGGCGTCGGCCAGGACCGCTTCCAGGAAACTCCGCTCCTCGATGACGCGCAGCACCTTTCCGGCCTGGCCCCCCTCGGTGAACTCCGGCTCCTGAAGCAGTTCGCTCAGCCCGTCGTGGTACACCTCGTCAGCGGCGGTGGACCCAGCGCGGCGCATAATGTCCACCGCCAGCCGGGCGACGTCGGCCTCGAAGAGAGGGAGGGCGGCGATGCGCGTTTCGATCTCGTCGGCGGTGAGGCCCGCACACAACTGGTTGAGCCGATCCGCCGCCTCACTGAGGACCTGCTGCGGCATAGGCTCCGGAAGGGTCAGCATCTGCTGCTTGACCAGCCCGCCCTGCAGGACGAGGATCAGCAGGACCAGCCGCCCCTGGGTGGAGATGAGTTGGAGGTGACGGTATCGGGCCTGGGTGGCACGCGGCGCGGTGACCAATGCTGCGCTACGTGTGGTGCGCGCCAGCACCGAGGCGGCCAGCGGCATCCACTCTTCGACGTCCTGCCGCACCTGCTGGAACTGGTGGGCGATGGTGCGCCGCTCCGCCAACGGCAGTTCCGACTCCCGCAGCAGCCGCTCGACAAAGTACCGATACCCCTGATCGGTCGGCATCCGGCCCGCGGAGGTGTGCGGATGGGTCAGGTAGCCCATCGCCTCTAATCGGGCCAGTTCGTTCCGCACCGTGGCCGGGCTGATCTCCAGCCCGTACCTCTCAACCAGGGTGCGGGAACCGACCGGCGTAGCCGTCCGCACATACTCGCGGACCACCAGGCTCAGGATCATCTGCTGTCGGGGCGTCGGTTCGTGTGGCTGCTCGCTCGCTTTCTTCCGTCGTGCCCGCGGGCTCATCTTCCCCCTCTTCCAAAGCCCTCGTACAAAATTAGCACTCTCGATATTAGAGTGCTAACGATAGGCTTTGTATATGCTACCACGGGGTGGGGAAACTGTCAAGCACAGGCGACGAGGGGTCAGGCCACCCAGGGGTTCATCCGCTTCTCCCGCCCGACGGTCGTGTGGGGGCCGTGGCCGGGGTAGATCACCGTATCGTCGGGCAGGGCGAAGAGCACCTCCCGGATCGAACGCATCAGCGTCTCCCAGTCCCCACCCGGCAGGTCGGTCCGGCCAACCCCCATCGCGAAGAGCACATCCCCATCGAACGCGGCCTTCTCCTCCGCCAGGTGGAAGGTCAGCCCCCCGGGGGAATGGCCAGGGGTCTCCAGCACCTGAATGCGGAGCCGACCGACCTCCAGGAGATCGCCGCCGTGGAGCTCCACGTCGGGCGGTGGGCTTTCCTTCACAGGGACACCGAACCAACTGGCGCCCCCTCGGGACTGCAAGATGGGCAACTCCGCCGGGTGGAGCGCCAGAAGCGCGCCCGTCGCCTCCACGATATCCGCGTTGGCCCCCATATGGTCGAAGTGGCAGTGGGTGTTGAGGACGTACCGGATGGTGAGGCCTGTCTCCTCGATAGCCTTCAGGATTCGATCCGGATGCCCACCCGGATCGATGACGACCCCCTCTCGGGTCTCCTCGCAGCCGACCAGGTAGCAGTTGGTCATCGTGATGCCGACGGTCACGGTTCGCAGGATCATAAGGACCTCCCTATTGGGTGGGAGGAACTATAGCATTGATAACCCATTTGTACAAGGTCTTCGGCCCTGGGGGATGTAGCGGAGCGGCTGTTTATCGAGGGGGATGGGCTGCACGTGCGGTTGCAGAGGGAGGGGAAAAAGTGATACTGCCTCACCCCAGTCCCCAGTCCGCCCGACTTGACAAATCACTCGATGTGTGGTAAACTGCCTTATAGCACAAAGTGATTTATGGGGGTGAATTATGCGACCGGAGCACGTCTCGGACGACCTTCGCATTATCCGCGAGGTGATGGAGAGGACCCGCAGAGCGTCTGGAGGGTACGGCGGATGGTTTATGATCCTGTGGGGCATCGTCTGGGTTCTCGGCTTCACGGCGACCCACGTCCTCCTTCGCCTGGACCTGGAGCGGGCGATCAACCCGACCTGGGGGGTGTTGAACGGGGTCGGTGTGGTCATCAGCATCTGGCTGGGCCTGCGCGCGCAGCACCGCCGCGGGCACCGGTCGACGCTCTGGAGGGCGGTCTTCCTCTGGTGGCTGGCCCTCGCTGTGTTCGACATCCTTCTCATCTGGCTGTTCGGGCTGACTCGGGGACAGGAGATCGCCCTGCTCATCCTTCTAACCATTGCCCTCGGCTATTTCCTGTTCGGCCTCTTTACCCACTGGGCGATCAGCGCGATCGGCATCTTCCTCGCCGTCCTCTCCGTCGCTGCCGCCCTTCTGTTCCCGGCCTATTTTGACCTTGCCCTGGGCTTCCTCGGCGGCGGGGTCCTCATCGTCAGCGGGGTCTGGTTCGTCCGGCAGGGGAGGTAAAGGGTGGTCGAGTTGAACCCGTTGATCCACCAGCCGACCCGTCTGCGCATTATGGCCGCCCTCGTCGCGTTGGACGAGGGGGACCGTGTGGAGTTCACCTTCCTTCAAAACCTGCTGGGTCTGACGCCCGGCAATCTCAGCATCCACTTACAGAAACTGGAGGAGGCAGGTTACGTGGTGGTGGAGAAGGGATTCGTGAGGCGGCGGCCCAAGACGTGGGTCGCAGCCACCCCTGAGGGGAGGGAGGCCTTCGCCGCTCACGTGGACGCGCTGGAGGCGATCCTCCGCCAGGCGCGCGGTGCAGCGGAGGAAGAGGAGGGGAGATGAGCGAAGCCATCGTGGTGGAGGATCTGTGCAAATCCTACGGCGACGTGAGGGCGGTGGACGGGGTTTCGTTCACCGTCTACACGGGGGAGATCTTCGGGATGGTCGGGCCGAACGGGGCGGGAAAGACGACGACCGTCGAGTGCGTCGAGGGGCTACGCCGCCCCGACCGGGGCACGATCCGCGTGCTGGGGTTCGACCCGCAGCGGGACGGCTACGCGCTGCGGGAGCGGATCGGAGTGCAGTTGCAGGAGGCGGCCCTGCCCGACCGGATCCGGGTGGACGAGGCGATGTCCCTGTTCGCTTCCCTTTACCCCCGCTCGGTGGATTGGAGGCCGCTACTGGAACAGGTGGGGCTCACCGACAAACAGCGGTCCTTCTTCGCCGACCTCTCCGGCGGGCAGAAGCAGCGGCTCTTCGTCGCCCTGGCGCTGGTCAACGACCCCGACCTGATCTTCCTAGACGAGTTGACCACGGGGCTGGACCCCCAGGCCCGACGGGCGATGTGGGACCTGGTGCGGGGGATGCGGGAGCGAGGCAAGACAGTGTTCCTCACCACCCACTATATGGAGGAGGCCGAGCGCCTCTGCAACCGGGTGGCGATCATCGACCACGGGAGGATCGTCGCGCTGGACACACCGGAGAACCTCATCCGCTCGCTGGGAGCCGAGCAGCGGGTGGTCTTCACCGCCGACGGTGGGTGGGATGGTGCGGTCCTTCGAGGAGTGCCTGGCGTCACCCGCGTGGAGCGGATCGGGGAGCGGGTGGTCGTCTACGGCCGGGGCGAGCGGCTGGTCGGCGGTGTGGTCGGTGCCCTGGAGCGGATGGGGGTCCGTTTCCGCGACCTGCACACCGAGCAGCCGTCGCTGGAGGACGTCTTTCTGGCCCTGACCGGGCGGGAGATGCGGGAGTAGGGAGGGGCGTATGCGCGGACTGACGAAACTGACGCTGGTGCAGATGAAACTCTACCTGAGGGAACCAGTCGCCGCGTTCTTCACCCTCTTCTTCGCGCCGCTGATGCTTCTCCTGTTTGGCTTCATCTACGGCAACGATCCGGTGCCGATATTCGGCAACCGGGGGATGATGGATGTTTCGGTGCCGGCCTATATGGCTCTCATCATCGCGACCGTGGGCCTGATGGCCGTGCCGATCGGGACCGCGTCCCGGCGGGAGACCGGGGTCCTGCGTCGCTTTCGCGCCACCCCGCTACGTCCCACCGCCTATCTTATCTCCGAGGTGGCGGTCTACTTTGGGATGACGCTCCTGGGGGTCCTCCTCCTCATCGCGGTTGGCCGGGCGGTGTACGACGTCCGTTTCGAGGGGCGGCTTCTGGACGTCATAGTTGGCTTCGCCCTGGCCTCGGCCTCTTTCCTGACCACGGGCTACCTCATCGCCAGCCTTGCCCCCACGGCTCGGGTGGCTCAGGTGGTGGGAATGATCGTTTTCTATCCGATGATCTTCCTCTCGGGTGCCACGATCCCCTTGCAGGTGCTGCCGGAGACGGTGCAGAACGTGGCTCGGTTCATCCCCCTGACCTACGCCGTTAGGCTGTTGCAGGGGTTGTGGTTCGGCGACCCGTGGGGGGACCATCTGCGCGAGGTGGCAGCCCTTACCGGCCTCCTCGTGGTCGGCGGGATCGCTGCTGCCCGCACCTTCCGCTGGTCGGCAGATTGAGGGTCTGAGGAGCTCGGACACCCGGTGTGGGACTCCTCCTCGGCGGGCCTGGCACCGACGTAGAGAACCGGAGTCAGGCCGATTCCCCGCCAGCCCCGCCCGTTTACGGCGGGGCGGATCAAGTGTGTCCGAACTCCTGTCTAAACCCCAGTGAGGGTTTATCGACCACGGGGTCTTCTTCAACCTAGACGCTCCTCTGTGCCCTTTGTGCCTCTGTGGTTTTTTCCCTATGATAATGTCTCATAATGTGGTGTAAAATCGTGGTTTGACAAAAGTGGTCACCGGTGCTTCCTTGTGGGTGCGAGATAACAACCCAAGAGAAAGGAGGCGACCGATGACCGATCCCACTATAACACT
>DUEL01000035.1 GCA_011192125.1 Thermoflexia bacterium | reverse complement strand
TTGGATAAGTGGTTGGGTGATTGGGTGACTGGGGGATTGGGTGGTTAAGTGGTCAGGTGATTAGGTGACCGGTCGAACAGTGGAGGGAGCGAGATAATGAACGTTGGGCGCGTGTTGGGTATTATCCTCGTCGTCGTCGGTATGTTCATCTGTGGGTTGGGGGCTGCGGTGAGCACGACCGCTGCGGAGACCGTCAGCGGGAGGGTGCTAGGGACGGCCCTTTCGGGACTGATCGCTGCGCCTTTCGTCGGCGTAGGGGTGTTCCTTTTCATTCGAGGGTTGCAGGAGGCCAAGGCGATGGCCGTCGTCCAGCAGCAGAAGAAACTCCTGGGGATGGTCCGTGCCCAGGGGAGAGTCAACATCGCCGACGCGGCTCTGGAACTGAACGTGAGTCGGGATCAGATCAAGGAGTGGGTCTACGATCTGGTCAACAAAGGCCTCTTCACCGGCTACATCAACTGGGACGATGGCGACCTGATCTCGGTTGACGCAGCGAAGATGGATAAGACCAAGTGCCCCTATTGCGGTGGGCAGCTGGAACTGGCGGGAAAGGGGGTTGTGGAGTGTCCATATTGCGGGACGGAGATCTTCTTAAGTTAACGGCGTTTCTGTGGTAGTGCCTTGATCGAAAGGAGGAAGAGGATGGGAGACCTGTATGATCGCGTGAGCGAGGCCCGGACGGGACTGGAGAAACTGATCGGCCAGATCCCCGGGTACAAGGGGTATAAGGAAAAGGAGATGCGCAGGGAGTCCGACAAGCTCCTGCGCGAGACGGTGGCGACACAGATGGAACTCCAGCGGCAGCGGATGGACGATCTGCAGAAGCGGTTGATCACCGCTGGACGGTTCGAGTACCTGGACGAGATGGGAAACGCGACGACGAAGTTGCAGACCTTCATCGATCGAGTGCGGAAGGCCACCTATGGCTACGCCGGACTCTTCGATGCGGTCCGGGTGCGGGAGGAGGAACTGGATCGGCTTTACGATTTCGATGCCAAGCTCCTGGAGTACGCGGAGCGGCTTTCGGCGGCCCTGGACACGCTGGAGACGGCGATCCCCAGTGGCGAGGGATTGGCCGAGGCGGTCCGGCAGGTGCTGTCGATCTGCGCTGAGGCGAACCGCACTTTCGACGAGCGGGAGCTGGTCATCCTGAGCGCGGAATAGTATAAGGAGGAGGGAGGAAAATGGCGAGGGTTTTTGATATCATCGAGTTTGTGGACGAGTCGGGGCGGGAGATCGTCCACCGGTTCCCGGAGCGGGGATCGGGGGATTTCCGCATCGGCTCACAACTGATCGTCCGCGAGAGCCAGGTGGCGGTCTTCTTCCGCGACGGCAAAGCGCTGGATGTCTTTGGTCCGGGGCGGCATACGATCACCACGGCTAACATCCCGCTGTTGGTGGATCTCATCGGCAAAGCGTTCTCCGGCGAGACCCCCTTCAAGGCGGAGGTGTACTTCGTCACCACGCGGGAACTGTTGGATATGAAATGGGGGACGCCGGAGCCGATCACCATTCGAGATCCGGTGTTGCGGATGGCTCGGCTGCGAGCCTTCGGCACCTACGCGATGCAGATCACCGAGCCCCAGTTGTTTGTCAACAAGGTCGTCGGCACGCAGCGGATCTACCGCACCGCCGATGTGGAACGGTTCCTCCGTAGCATCATCATCACCAAACTGACCGACCTGTTGGGGGAGATGGGACGGTCCATCCTGGACATCCCCGCGATGATGGAGGAACTGGCGGCGGGGGTCAAGGCCAAAGCGGCCGACGACTTTGCCGCCCGCGGCATCAACCTGACCAACGTCTACATCGAGTCCATCAGCCCCACCGAGGAGACGGCCAAGGCGATCGACCAAGCCGCGGCGATGGGGGCGATCGGTGATATGGACGCCTACCTCAAGTACAAGGCGGCAATCGCGATGGGCGACGCGGCCCAGCAGGAGGGAGGCGCCGGCCTGACCGGGGCGGGCGTCGGCCTGGGTGCCGGGGCGGCGATGGGGATGACGATGGCCCAGATGATGGCCCAGGCGATGCAGCAGCCTCAACAGCAACAGCAGCCCCAGCAACCCCAGCAGCCCACAGCGGCTCCGGCGACCCCCCAGACGGTCGAGGAGATCCAGGCGATGTTGGACAACCTGGATATGCGGCTGGCGGCAGGGGAGATCAGCGAGGACATCTACAACCGCCTCTACGCTAAGTGGGAGGCGCGGCTGAAGGAGTTGAAGGGCGGATAGGCTTTGCCATACTTGACACGCTAAGGTGTAGACCCTCGACGGTGGATGCCGTCGAGGGTCTACATCTGCAGACCATCCAGATCGAACCATGAAACGACGTTTCCTCATCGGTCCGGTGGTGGCGGTCGCTCTGGTATTCTTGTACCTCTGGCCTGTGTGGGTTCTGGAGTACCGGTTCCCGTTCGGTGGAGGGGATCTCTGGGGGCAGTTGTACCCCGTCTGGTCCTTCGTCTCCGAATGGGTCCGCAGAGGCGTGTTCCCCTTGTGGAACAACCGTATGATGGGCGGAGACCCCATCATTGCTGAGCCACAGTACGGTCTGCTGAATCCATTGAACTGGCCCCTGTTCTTGATGTCCCCCATTCCGAAGTGGGCGGTTCTCCTGCGAGGGAGTCTTCCGTTGGCGGTGGGGGGCGTGGGGATGTATGTCCTGCTGCGCTCCCCCCGATGGCGTTTGGGCTATGGGGCCGCTGTCATCGGCGTTGCCGCTTATATGCTCTCCGACCCGTTCCTCACCCACCTGGGCCATCCCCAGATCAACGATGGTCTGGCCTGGCTTCCGTGGAGTTTCTTGGCTGTGGACCGGGCGGTGGAGCATCGACGTTGGGCGATGTGGACTGTCCTGCCAATCGCTATGCTGGGGGTCTGTGGACACATCCAGACCGCCCTTCTGGGAGCGGCTGCCTTGGTCCTTTATGCCCTGTGGCGGTGCTTGGAACCGCCGCTTGCTTCTGCCCCCCGGCGACTCGGTTCCCTCTTGTTGACCGGTGGGATAGCCCTCAGTATAACGCTCCCCGTCCTGTTGCCTGCGCTAGAGCGTTACCCGCTGAGCGACCGGGCCGGGATGCCTCTGTTGCTGGTCAGCGGGTACCACTGGCCCCTGGGGATGGTGGTGGATCTCCTCTCGCCCTGGTTTCACGGCCGAGGAGCGAGATACTTCTGGGGGAACTGGGGGCGGATAGAGAGTGCGTATGTCGGCGCCGTGGCTCTCTACCTGGCCGTTCCGGGTCTCCTGGCCGATGTTCGCCGTTCGCGCTCCCGTTTCCTCTGGGTGATGGGTGTTTTGGCTGGTCTCTTTGCCCTCGGATTCAACGGGCCGCTCGGACCGTTGATCGCAAAGGTGGAATTGCTGACCCGCATGGGCAAAACCGGCCGTGCGGCCTACCTCGTTTCCTTTGTGTTGGCTGTGGGCGCGGCGCTGGGTTTCCACCACCTCCGACGTTCACCCGGGCTGAGGCGGGCTACGGCCCTCGCTCTGGGCGGAGTAGGCCTCCTGCTCTGGGTGAGCGCGCCGTGGATGGCCGCGCGCGTTCCACCGGGCGGACCCTTCTTGCGGGCCGTCGGCGGATTGCGTGCAGCGGCTGCACTGGCCTGGGTGTTGGTCCCGGCCCTCCTGCTCTTCCCCACCCACTTACTTTGGCGGGTTGTCCCGCTTGTGCTCCTGACCACGGAACTGGTCGCCAGTGGATCGCTGGTGGAGGTGGAGCCCGACCCGATGCCTGTCGACCACGCTGCTGCTCTTGCCTTCCTGCGTGCCGATCCCGGCTGGTTTCGCGTAGACGTGGACCCCGGCGCGCGTAATCTCTGGCCGCCTGCCTCTCTCCAGACGGCCGGTTTTGAGGTACCCCAGGGGGTCGGCAACCCGATGGAGCTGCGGGAGTTCAACGTCCTGCGTTGGAGTATTCCATCCGCGACCAGTCCCGCCTACCGGATGCTGGGGGTCAAGTACATCGTCGTTCCCAAGGACGTGCCCCCGGGAGGGGAGGGGATCTGGCCGGTCTTTGTGGACGATCCGACGGTGGACATTCATCTCAACACGTCTGCCCTCCCGCGTGTGTGGCTGATCTACCGTACCGAGGTGGTGGGGAGTTACGGCGAAGCCCTCCAACGGGTGCTGGACGATCGTTTCCGCCCTGAGGAGGTGGCGATCGTCCAGGATGGGCCTTATCTGAATGGAAGGGGGAACGGGCGGATCGAGGTGGGCTATTATGGCCCCAACCGGATCGTTGTGTATGTAGAGACGAGCGCTCCGGCCCTGCTGGTTCTCTCTGATACCTTCTACCCTGGCTGGCGTGCCGCGGTAGATGGGAACTCGGTGCCCATTTATCAGACCAACGTGGCGTTCCGGGGGATCCTTGTCCCGGCAGGGACGCACTGGGTGGAGATGTGGTTCTGGCCCCAGCGTCTGTGGGTGGGGATGGGGCTGGCCAGCGTGGCGGTTGTGGCTGGGGCCGTCGTTACGTGGGTGGAGGGACGGGCACGGAGGCAGCGCGGAAGCGCTGTGCGTGACGTGTCTAGTCCTTGATCAGCACTTCCTCCAACTGTTGTCGCACTGCCGCGGGCAGGGTCTTTCCCGCTCCCGGACCTCGCAGCCACGATTTGACCTTCTTGCCGTAGAACACCGGGACGGGCGGATCTTTCAGGTCCAGGCGGGTATCTGGGTTGATAAAGAGCACCACACCCTGCACCGGCACCTCGATCTCCGGTAAGTGTTTCTTCAAGAACTGGCGCATCTGTTCGACCTGGGCCTTCACGTCCAGTTCGGGGCGGCCCAGCCGCTCCTGTCCAGCCAGTTCGCGGAAGAATTTCCCCCGCTGGTGGTGGCTCCACTTCCCGTCGGCGTAGGCGATCTCACCGGGTTGGGAGCGCACCACGAAAACGGTAAGCCCGCTGGGGCCCAGCAGCACGTGGGGGACCGGGAGGACGTACTGGAACAGGGTGTACCGGTTGTCCAGCCCCTTGAGGGCGTCTCGCACCCCCTTGTGGTGCGCCGTGGGGCCGCCAAATCGTTCTGTGTAGTATCCGCCGGTAAAAGAGAGGAGAATCCCGATCGCCAGAGCCGCTCCCAGGGCCAGGGGCATCAGCGTGGGGGTCTGAATCTGGATCCAGGAGAAAATGAAGGCGGCAAGCAGGACAAGCAGGCCGGCCAGACTGAGGTAACGGCCCGCTTTGGCACGACGGTCGATGTAGCGTTCGTTGGCTATGATTCGCATAGTCGCTCCTTCGATTTCCTACCACATAGAAAGCGTGGGGGTTCCCTTGGCGATCCGTCCTCTGTGTCTTCCATGGCTCTGTGGTATTACGACACGGCGGCGCGGATGGCTTCCAGGACTCCGTTCTCCACGGCCTGTCTGGCCTGCCGGATGGCGTTCTTCACCGCTTTGGCGTTGGAGCGGCCGTGGCCGATGATCACGACGCCGTCGACACCCATCAGAAGCGCGCCGCCGTACTCGGCGTAATCCATCCGCCGGGCGATCCGTCTCAGGGCGGGCAGCAGAAGGATCAGCCCAGGCAGCGCTGCGACCAACCCCGGTAGTGTCAGGATCAGCCCTGCCTTGCTAAGCGTATCGCCGGTCAATTCCCGTTTCAGGAACCGGAGCATAAACGAGGCGATGGCCTCCGTGGTTTTCAACATCACATTGCCGGTGAACCCGTCGGTGAGGGCGATATCCGTCATCCCTCGGGTGATCTCTTTGGGCTCCACGTTGCCCACGAAGTTGAGGTCGCTTGCGGCAAGCAGGCTGTAGGCCTCTCGGACCAGGATGCTTCCCTTCTCTGGCTCCTCCCCGTTAGAAACCAGGCCGACGCGGGGGTTTTCGGTGCCCCAGACCTTTTCCACATAGGCCACGCCCATCCGGGCGAACTGAAGCAGGTCCTCCGGCCGACAGTCGGTGGTTGCGCCGTTGTCGATGAGGAGGATGGGATTGTCGGCGACCGGGTAAATGGTCGCCAGGGCGGGGCGGCGCACCTTACGACCTTCCTGCCCCCGGATGCGGCCCAGGTCGAAGAGGGCGGAGGCCAGTACGGCAGCGGTGTTTCCGGCGGAGACGAAGGCCTGTGCCCGACCCTCCTTGACCAACCGCATCCCCACTCGGATCGACGAGTCCCTCTTGGCCTTGACCGCATCGGTGTGCTCGTCCATCCCGATCACTTCGGAGGCGTGGACTACCGTGATGGGGAGTCCCGTCGTGTCGTGTTTGGCCAGTTCCGCTCTCACCACCTCCTCCGGTCCGACGAGAAGGATCTCGTCTCCCCACTCCCTGGCTGCCATCACCGCCCCTGCCACATCCGGCACCGGTCGGTTATCCGACCCCATCGCGTCCACCACGATCCGCATTCTTCACCCCCTCCACCCTGTGTCCTGTCTTGCCTCTTTCTTCTCGCTTCTTTCACTCCCCTATCACCTTGATCACCATCCGCTTTGGCCGCTGCCCGTCGAACTCGGCGTAGAAGATCCGCTGCCAGGGGCCCAGGTCTAACCGGCCGTCGGTGATCGGGAGGATTACCTGATGGTGGATCAAGAGGGATTTGAGGTGTGCGTCCCCGTTGTCCTCCCCAGTACGATGATGCCGGTAGTCAGGTCGGTAGGGGGCCAGGCCCTCCAGCCAGTCCCATATGTCCTGATGGAGTCCCGGTTCGTTGTCGTTGACGAAGACCGCAGCGGTGATGTGCATCGCCGAGACGAGGACCATCCCCTCACGGATCCCGCTCTTGTCCACCGCTTCTTGCACGCGGTCGGTGATGTGGACCAGTTCGCGGCGGCGACGGGTGTTGAAGGTAATGTATTCCGTATAGGACTTCATTGCCCTTACTCCCTAACGTGGTATCTGATTGTACCCCGCGTAGAACGGGTTGACAAGTGGGAAAGGACGGTTATAATTAGGGCCGGATGCCCCGGTGGCGGAATTGGCATACGCAGCAGGTTGAGGGCCTGTGCCCGTAAGGGCGTGGAGGTTCGAGTCCTCTCCGGGGCACTGAGGTGGGACCTCAAAGCGGTAGTAGCCCTCCCCAGTCGGGGGAGGGCTATCTCTTATGGCTGAGACAGGTCGAACAGAGCGCATCCCGCGGGCGGAAGTTCCCCCATAGGGGCGTCTACATCGCCCAGCAGGGGACGGGCCGTCGGAAGTTGGAGGGCAAACGACTGGGGGTGGTCGGGGTCTGTGTTGACCACGATGGCGACCCCTTTCCTCCCGTTGTGCCGGACCACGGCCCACACGTAAGGGTTATCCGCCCTTACCAAGTCGAAAGTCGCTGGATCGGGATCCGTCACGAGGGCCGCGAAGCGGGCGCGGACCGCCAGCGTCTGTCGGATCCAGTCGATCAGATGGGCTTCCCTCTCCCACCCGTAGGTGGCGATGCTGAAGAGGGGCAGTCGGTCGGCCGGGTAGCGGGTCAGGTCCTCGGGGGGAAAGTCGAGGCCGGTGTTGACCGGGAGGGTTTCACCCAGTTCCAGGCCGGAGTGACAAAGGGGGATGGCCGGGAGGAGGCAGCCCAGGGCCCAGGCTGTGCGGGCTGCGATCAGGCCGCCGGGGCGGGCAGCAGCGCGGGGGGTGTTGTGGGTCTCCGGCGCGGCGAAGAAGGGGAGCGGAAATCGCTCCCGTGTCAGCGGCTGGAGGAGGTCGCTTAGGAGCCGGGAGGGGCGCCAGACCAGCCACCAATAGTTGCCGACGACGGCATCGTACCCCTTCTCTGCCGTTTCCCCGTTGTAGGAGAACGTCTCGGACCAGAAGACGAACTCCGGATTGATCTGACGGGCAGCCTCCACGATCCTTCGTTTCAGGTCCCCAGGCAGGGCGTGCCCCATATCGAGCATCGCTCCGTCGATGTCGAACTGTTTCTGGTAGAATGGGATGACCTGGCTGATCCGTTGCCAGAGGGGTTCGACGCGGTTCTCGGGACGCGCCAGTCGCTTGTCGTACATCCGGATCGTGTTGTAGGCAATGTAGTTGAAGTCCGGATGGTCGTACAGCCGGAGATACGTGACGTCCGTCCACGGGGGCTGGGGATCATCTGGCGGCCAGTCGGCGAACGCGCCGGGGATGCGAACCCGCGTTCCGTCCGGAAGGACGCCGATCCACCGCTCCCCTTCCTTGTGAACCGACTGGGGAGGCGGAGGTGGGAGGAACATCGCCCGGTAGATGTGGGGTGGGGGAGGGAGGTGGGTCAGATCTCCGCGGGCCACTTGTTCTTTGATCCGTTCCAGTTCCTCGCGGGTGAAGACAGGTGGGCCGTAGGCGTTCTCATCGGGCCTTTCCGGCGATCGGTCGGGGATATCGGCCCGGATCCAGTAGAACCACTCGGGATGTTCGGCCACCCAGTCAGCGTCCAGCGCGGCGGTGCGAAGCGCGAACTCGACGATGACCTGCATTCCCAGTCGGTGAGCCGCTTCGACGAAGGCGGCAAACTCCGTCTCCGCGTCCAGTCCCAGCGCCGGTTCAGCCAGGAGGGGATCGAGTCGATAAGGGTTTTGGATCGCGTAGATCGAGCCCAGGTTCCCTTTCTTCCCGTGTCGGCCGATGGTGGCGATCGGTAGGAGGTGGAGAGTGTTGAAGCCCATACGGTGGAGCAGGGGGAGGAGGGCGATGCTCTTGAGGAACGTCCCTGTTTCGCGCCATCCCTCTTCCGTCGGTTCTGGCGTGACCTCGCCGTCCCCGTCGTGGTCGAAAGCGGTGGTGGCACGCACGATCAGGCTGTATACTACAGCCCGGCGGGACCATCGTCGTCCGCCGAGGTGGGGTGGGCGGAGGGGATGGGCCAGGATCTCCTCGATACGGCGCAGGTAGAAGCGGCAGGGGTGGATCGCCTGCCGAGCGGGCGAGCCGTGCAGGTCGAGCCACCGTCCAGGGACCTCGTAGTGGGGCCGCCGCCCGGTCGCCGCCCGGACCAGCCGATCGCGCACGACAGAGAGAGGGGTGCCCATATGGTTTTCTCGCTGGGTGGTGTGCTGGGATTATAACATAACGCATAGGAGAGGCAACATTACCTGCGGGAGGCTGGCAAACTGGCGGGTAGTCCGTCTTCGTATTAGTTGCGAGTTCGGTACCGTTTGGGTTAAGATTGCATTGCCTTGGCGTAACACGGGGGTTCTTGGAGCAAAGATGGCTTGACTTCTCCCCTGAAACGAGTATTATTCTTGTTAGAATGCTCGGCATCCAGTCCTTGATAAGGAGGAAATGATGCGCGGACGCCGATCGTTGATCCTGGTTGGGTTGATCATTGTGGTCGCTGGTGTCGCTGCTGTTCTGTTGCTTCCCCGATTGCTCCCGAGCGGTAGGCCGGGGCCTGCCCCCAGCCCGGAGGCCCCTCAAGAGGAAGGGATGGTTTCCATTGTAGTATCCGCTCAGGACATCCCTCAGGGTAAAGACATCACCGAAGATGCCATCGTCCTTCAGGAATGGCCCAGAGACGCGGTGCCCGTGGGGGCGATCTTTGAGAAGGAGGGCGTCCTCGGCAAGATCGCCCGCTCCTTCATCCCCCGGGGGATGCCGATCTTGGAGAGTATGTTGGCCGAGCCCGGAGAACTGCTCCCGTCGGGAGGGCCGGCGGCGATGCAGATCCCGGAGGGGAAGGTCGCTTACGCCCTTCCGATCGCTCGGTACTCCAGCGTGGCCTGGGCGCTCCGGCCAGGGGACCATGTGGACGTGCTGCTTTCGTTCCCTCTGGTGGACCTGGATGAGGAGTTTCAGACGATCCTGCCGAATAACCTGACCTGTGTCTCGCCTCCGGAAGGGGAGGAATGCAAGAGCGGCGTCCAGGGGCGACTGGAGGCGTTGCCCAACGGGTGGTTGGTGAGCATCACGCCGAGCGAGGCACAGCGTCCACGGCTGGTGACCCAGTTGACGGTTCAGGATGCCGTGGTCTTGCGCATCGGCGATTGGCGTGAGGAGGAGGCCGCTGCGGAAGGGCAGCAGCCCGAGGAAGGCACACAGCCACCCGCCGAGCAGCCCCTGACCCTGGCGGTGACCCGTCAGGAGGCCGCCATCTTGGAGTTCGCTCGCTTGAGCAACGCTCGTATCACGCTCGTGTTGCGCCGCACCGGTGAGACGGGGCAGACGCCGGGCACCTTCCCGGTGACGCTCCAGTACTTGATGGACACCTACGGCATCGAGCCGCCGCCGAAGTTGCCCTACGGGATCGCTCCACCGATTTCTGGCTCTGGCGCTCCTGTGGGACCGGTGGAGTAGGGAGGTCGGCTCACCCCCTCGCTTTGGAGGAGCAATGGTCGCGGAGAAGTCCGGGGAGCGGATTCGCGTCCTGATCGTGGATGATGTCGCGGAGACGCGAGAGAATCTTCGTAAACTCCTCTCCTTCGACCCCGACATCGAGGTCGTGGCGATGGCGAGCACGGGGGAGGAAGGGGTGGAGTTGGCCAAAGAGACCCGGCCCCACGTGGTCCTGATGGACATCAACCTGCCGGGGATGGACGGGATCACCGCTACCGAGCAGATCGTGCAGGAGGTGCCCACCGCCCAGATCGTCATCCTCTCCGTCCAGGGAGAGACGGGATATATGCGTCGAGCGATGGCGGCGGGGGCGCGGGATTACCTAGTCAAACCGCCCAGCGGGGACGAGTTGGTGAACGCCATCCGCCGGGCGTATGAGATCGGGAAGGTACAGGCGGCGCGCATCGCTCCTCCTCCGGTTGCCGAGGTTGTTCGCGGCCGTCCCGGACCTTCGCGGCGAGGTCATCTGATCACTGTCTTCGCGCCCAAAGGGGGGGTGGGCTGTACCACCGTCGCGGTCAATCTGGCCATCGCCCTGCAGGAACGGCTGGGGGCAGAAAAGAAGGTCGCCGTTTTTGATGGCAGCCTCCAGTTCGGTGACGTGGGGGTGATGCTGAACCTGCAGACCAACCGCAGCCTCGCCGATCTGGCCGGACGGGTCGATGAACTGGACGCCGACCTGCTGACGAGTGTACTGACCCCCCATCCGACCGGCGTCAAGGTCCTTCTGGCCCCGCCCCATCCGGAGGCGGCCGAGGGCCTGCGGGCGGCGGATGGGGAAGAGGGGATCGGACGGGTCATAAGGACCGTCATCGGCAAGATGCTGGAGCAGTTCGACTACGTGGTCGCCGATACGTGGAGTTGGGTGGACGACGTGAGCCTGGCTCTGCTGGACGAGGCGACCCTTGTCCTGGTCGTGTTGGATCCGCTGATCCCGGCGGTGAAGTCGGCCCGTCTGTTCTTGGACCTGGCGCGCAAACTGGAGTATCCGGACGAAAAAGTGGCGCTGGTGATCAATGGGGCCGATCGGCGCACGGGCCTGCGCGTGGACCAGATCGAGCGGGCGTTGATCCCTGCGATCGGGCATATCCCGTTCGACGAGCGGGCCGGGTTCGCGGCGGCCAACCGGGGCGTGCCGTTGCTCGCCGAGGAGCGGGGAAGCCCGGTGGCTCGGGGGTTCGCGCGGCTGGCCCAGGCCGTTTTGGACCGGCTGGAGCAGATGGTCTCGGAAGAGGAAGAGGAGGACATGGAGGCTGAGGTCAGCCGTCGTCTGTTGGGACGGATTCTACAGTAAAGGGATGTTGTTGCAGGTGGATGGGTTAGGGGGTTGAGATATGTCACTGTTGCGGAGGATTGAGAAGGCCAAGCAGCAAGTGGAGCGGCCGGGGGAAGGGGCGCCGGGCCGCCGTGTGCCAGTGACCGGAGCGCCTCCCTCGGTTGCCCGGGATACCTTCAAGGATCTGAAGACCCGCATTCAGAACAAACTGATCGCTGAACTCGACCCGACGATGGACGTCTCCCGCGAAGAGGAGGTCCGACGGACCATCCGGGAGATGTACGAGTCGCTCCTGGCGGAGGAGCGCATCGTCCTGAGTCGGGCGGAGCGGGAGCGGTTGTTCGAGCAGATCGTCGCCGAAATCCTCGGGCTGGGACCGCTGGAGCCTCTCCTGCGTGATCCCACCATCACCGAGATCATGGTGAACGGTCCGAAGAACGTGTATGTGGAGCGGAACGGGAAGATCGAGCGGGTACGGGTCTCTTTCGAATCGGATGAGCACCTGATGCGGATCATTGAGCGGATCGTGGCGCCGTTAGGCCGCCGAATCGATGAGAGCGTTCCGTATCAGGACGCCCGTCTGCCGGATGGCTCCCGGGTCAACGCCATCATTCCGCCGCTCTCTCTGATCGGTCCGGTGCTGACCATCCGGAAGTTCTTCAAGATCCCCCTCACGGCGGAGCGGCTGATCGAGTTGGGGTCGCTGACCCCCGAGGCGGTGGAGTTCCTCAAGGCCTGTGTTCAGGCCCGGTTGAACATCGTTGTCTCCGGCGGCACGGGCACAGGCAAGACAACGTTGCTGAACGTGCTCTCCGCGTTCATTCCAAACGATGAACGGATCATCACGATCGAGAACGCGGCCGAGTTGCAATTGCAGCAGGAGCACGTCGTCCCGTTGGAGTCCCGCCCGCCCAACATTGAGGGCCGAGGCGAGGTGACGATCCGCGACCTCGTGATCAACAGCCTGCGGATGAGACCTGATCGGATTATCGTCGGCGAGTGTCGTGGTCCTGAGGCGTTCGATATGTTGCAGGCGATGAACACGGGCCACGAAGGCTCGATGACGACAATCCACGCCAACAGTCCACGGGATGCCCTGGCCCGTCTGGAGAACATGGTCCTCATGGCTGGCATGGATCTGCCCCACCGGGCGATCCGCGAGCAGATCGCCTCTGCGTTGGACCTCATCGTCCAGTTGGAGCGGATGCGGGACGGCAGCCGAAAGGTGGTCAATATCAGCGAGATCGAGGGCCTGGAAGGGAACGTCATCGTGATGTCCGACATCTTCAAGTTCGAACTGGCTGGCTATGAGGGTGGAAGAGTGATCGGTTCTCTGCGGCCCACAGGCATCCGTCCGAAGTTTATGGACCGCATCGAGGCGGCGGGGATCCATCTACCGCCGACGATCTTCGGAGTGGGAAGTCGGCTCCGCGTATAAGGCGGAGGAGAGGAGGGAGCGATGGACCTCCCGGTACTCATCACCGTCCTCGTCTTGGCGCTTTTCTTTGGCTACGGCGTCTATCTGTTCATCCGAGGACGGCAGTCAGAAGTGGAGAAACGGCTGGGGCAGTACACGGCCCCGACCGTAGAGGCAGAAGCGGAAGAGGCCGTCCGGGCAGCCAGGCGTTCCCCGCTGGGAGATCGGTTAGAGCGAGTCCTCTCAGGGCGGGGGTTCGCCGAGAACATCCGAACTCAGTTGGCCCGGGCCAACCTGAAACTGACAGCCGGCGAGTTTATCGCTGCCACGGTGATCTCCGTCATCCTCTTCGGCTTCCTGGCCTACTTTCTGGGCCATCGCAATCCACTCTTCGGATTGGGTGGGGCTGTTTTGGGGTTCTTTGCCCCGCGGTGGTACGTTTCCTTCCTGCAGCAGCGTCGGCTGAACGCTTTCAATTCCCAGTTGAGCGACACCATCAACATGCTGGTCAACGGCCTCCGCGCCGGGTACAGTGTGCTCCAGGCGATGGAGGCGGTTGCCGAGGAGATGGCCCCACCCGCTTCGGAGGAGTTCCGGCGGGTCGTCCGTGAGGTTCAGTTGGGACTCAGTATGGAGGAGGCCCTCAACAATCTCCTCCGCCGCGTCCCCTCCGACGATCTCGACCTGATGATCACGGCGATGAATGTGCAGCGGGAGGTGGGCGGCAACCTCGCAGAGGTGCTCGATTCGATCAGTTTCACCATCCGCGAACGAATCCGCATCCAGGGGGAGATCCGCGCACTGACGGCCCAGGGGCGGTATTCGGGCTACATTGTCAGCTTTCTCCCTATAGTGGTCGCCGTTCTCATCTACTTCATCAACCCCGACTTCATCCGTCCCCTTTTCGAAAACCGGACCTGTGGCTGGCCCATTTTGGGCTTTGCGGCGATGGGGATCATCATAGGCAACATCGTGATTCGCAAGATCGTAGAGATCGAGGTGTGATCTCGCGCTTTCGAGGTGGGAATGAGCGTAACTGCTTTGGTCATTCTGAGTGTCTCCGTGGTGGGGGGGCTGGTCCTCATCGTGATCGGCCTGTTGGGATCGCGGGAGGAGGCCACGGTTGAGGAGCGACTGACCCAACTGGGTACGTTGGAACGGCCCCCATCGCTGGAGGAGATCGAACTTTCCCAGCCGTTCTCCGAGCGGGTCCTGAGGCCTTGGCTGCGGAAGTTGGCTGAGTACATCGCCCGGTTCACGCCGGAGCAGACGCTTGCACGGACCCGACGCAATCTGGAACTGGCGGGGCTCATCTACCGCGTCAGGCCGGCGGAGTTTATCGCTGTTCGCTATCTCCTCATGGGGGTGATGGGAGCGTTGGCGATCGCGGTCGCGTCGAAGAGCGACGCCTCCCCACTCCAGAAGGTGGGGATGATCGCTGTGACCGCCGCCTTGGGGCACTTCTTGCCCGTTCTCTGGTTGGGTTCCCGGATCAACCGACGGAAACGAGAGATCCTGAAGGCCCTTCCTGACGCGCTCGACCTGCTGACGATCTGCGTCGAGGCCGGCCTGGGGTTCGATGCGGCGATGGCCAAGGTGGTGGAGAAATGGGATAACGAGTTGAGCGAGGGGTTTGCTCGAGTGCTTCAGGAGATCCGTCTGGGCAAACTGCGGCGGGAGGCCCTGCGGGAGATGGCCGATACGGTGGATCTCCCGGACTTCTCCACCTTCGTGGCGGCCATCATCCAGGCCGAGCAGTTGGGCGTCAGCATCGCCAAGGTGCTCCGCATTCAGTCGGACCAGATGCGGGTGCGGAGGCGGCAGCGGGCCGAGGAGGAGGCGCGGAAGGCCCCGGTGAAGATCATGCTCCCTGCCGTGCTGTTGATCTTCCCTGCTCTGTTCGCCATCATCCTCGGACCGGCGGCGATCAATCTTATGGACATCCTTGGCGGCAGCAACATTATGGGGCCGTGAAGGGCGTAGGCATCTCCGTTGCCCACGACGAAGCAGGATGCCGATTGGAGAAGGGATCGCTGGCGTTGGCACACGCCTGAGGCATCGAGTTCTCGATCTGCTCTTCCCCCCTCGGTGTCTCGTCTGTCGGCGTGTGGGGACGTGGCTTTGTGTTGAGTGTGTGCCCTCGCTCCCTTTTATTCAAGGGCCGGTCTGTCAGCGATGTGGCGTTCCCCTCCGTGAGGGGACGTTTTGTAGACGCTGTTCCAGCCATCCCCTTCGTATCGACGGCATCCGTTCCGTGTTCCTGTTTGAGGGAGCCATCCGAACGGCGGTCCACAGGCTGAAGTATCGGGGGCGTCGCGGGCTGGCGGAGCCGTTGGGAGGGCTGATGGCCGAAAGGTGGAGTCAGGGATGGGCTGCGGTCGACCTGGTCGTGCCGGTCCCGCTCCATCCTCACCGGCTTGAAGGTCGTGGCTACAACCAGGCGGCGCTCCTGGCCGAGGTGCTGGCTCGGCGTATCCAGCGGCCGTTTTCTGATGAAAGCCTCATCCGGGTACGGGATACCCGCCCGCAGATGGAACTGGGGATGGCGGAGCGGCGGCGAAATGTGCAGGGAGCGTTTCGCTGCGTGGGGAAGGTGCGCGACCGCCGGGTATTGGTGGTGGACGATGTCTGCACCACGGGAGCAACGCTGGAGGCTTGCGCGGATGCCCTGAGGGAGGCCGGCGCAGCCCGGGTTTGGGCGTTGACGCTGGCTCGAGCGCCTTAGGGGATTCATCTCACCTTGGAGGAAGGAAATGGACATTCAATTGAACGCCCGGAATCTGGAGATTACACCCCGCTTGCAGGAGTATGTGGAGAAAAAGGTGTCCAGATTGGGCCGGTACTTGCCCGGCCTGGCGGAGGTGCGGGTCGATCTGGCGGTGGAAAATACTCGGTCCAGCGATCAGCGGCAGGTGGCCCAGTTGACCGCCTGGGTCGGCGGGACCGTCTTGCGAGCGGAGGAACGGGCTGGTGATCTCTTCGCTGCCATCGATGTGGCGGTGGACAAGATGCGGCGGCAGATCTCTCGGTACAAGGAACGGCGGCAGGACCGCTGGCAGCGGGCAGGGGAGGAGGCCGCCGCTCCAGTGCCGGAAGAGGAAGAAGGGGGCAGGTTAGTGCGGATCAAGCGGTTCGATATGGCCCCGATGACTCCGGAGGAGGCCATCGAGCAGATGGAACTCCTGGGACACCAGTTCTTTGTCTTCCTCAACGTCGACGAGGGGGAGATCAACGTCGTCTACCGGCGACGGGATGGGAACTACGGGTTGATCATGCCCCAGGTCTAGGACGGAGGTAGCGGGATAGGAGGTGGGAGCCCGGTAGGTGGAGCCTGCCGGGCTCTCGATATGTGAGGAGCCTATGGGCCAGGAGACGGTTCTGGTTCTGATGGTGGGGGGAGGTGGGCAAAGCCCGGTTGAGGGAGCGATCCGCCGCGCCCGGGAGGCCGCCGCCTGTGATCTGTTGGAGGCGGTGTTCGAGGCGGGATGCGCCGCGCGAGCCATCGTCGCTACCGACGATCCCCACTGGGTAGAGCCGTTGCTCCATCTGCCCGTTGAGTTGGATCTGGACCCCCCGGGTGATCCGTTCCATTTCGGTCGCCGTCTGGCGGACCTCATCCGTCGCCATCGGCTGGAGGCGGTGCTGTACGCTGGAGGGGGATCGGCCCCTCTGATGTCCGCTGCGGCCTGGCGGGAGGCCCTCGCCGGTTTCGCCGCTGGCCGTCCGATGGTTGTGACCAACAACCTCCATTCCTCTGATTGGGTTGCCCTCCGCCCGGCGGAGCGGGTTCTCTCCCTGATCGCCGAGCAGGAGCGGGACAACGGGCTAGCCTGGGCGTTGGTTCACGAGGCTGGCCTGCCGGTTCGAACCCTTCCTCCCTCCGCCTCCAGCCGGTTCGATTTGGACACCCCGGCAGATCTGTTGATCGCGTGGGTCCATCCCGGCACGCCGCCTCGCTTGCGTCGGGTTCTGGCCGGACTCGGTTGGTCGAAGGAGGCGGTGGAGGGAATCCTGAGGGTGATGGGACAGGAGGGGGGACACCTGGCGGTGATCGGTCGCTCCTCTTCGGCTGCGTGGGCTGCCCTGGAGGAGGCCACCCGGTGCTGGGTGCGGATGTTCGTGGAGGAGCGGGGGATGATCGCCAGCGGTCGGCTCCGTCGGGGAGAGGTCCGTTCTCTGCTCGCCGAATACCTGGAGGAAGTAGGGGTGGAGGGTTTCTTCTCCACCCTTTCCGACCTCGTCGATGGAGTACTGATGGACAACCGGGTGATCCTGGCTGCCTGTGGTCGGTGGCCCTCCCGGTCCGACCGTTTCTCCGCCGACCTGTTCCGATGGTGGGAGGTCGATGATTCGTTCCTGCAGGCCTTTGCCCGAGCGGCGGCGGAAGTGGAGATCCCCCTTCTGGTGGGTGGGCAGTCCGTCGTCTCCGGTGGGCTGCTGGCGCTGGTCGAGATCCTGCAAGAGCGGAGAGGAGGATAGTGAGACGGATCCTATTTGTCTGCACCGGCAACCTCTGTCGCTCTCCGATGGCGGCGGTGATGCTGCAGGCGCGCCTGGCCCGCGATCCCCGACGGAGGGATTGGGAGGCGGCCTCCGCGGGCCTGTGGACCGAGGAGGGGTTGCCGGCCAGCCCCCCGGCGGTGGAGGTGATGGCGGAGCGGGGATATTGTCTGGATCATCATCGATCGCGACCGGTGACGCGGGAACTGGTCGAGGAGGCGGATCTGGTGTTGGGGATGACCCCCCATCACGTGGAGGCTTTGCGTCTGGCCTTTCCTCATCTGGCGGATCGCATCTACCTGCTCGCGGAGATGGTTGGCGGGTCGTATGGGGTGGAGGATCCCTACGGACGTCCGATCGGTGTCTATCGGGCTGTGGCCGATGAGTTAGAGCGGTTGATCGAGGAGGGATACGGACGGATCGTCTCCCTGGCGGAACGGCGAGGCCGCCCGCGAGGTGAGTCGTCTTTGTGAGGAAGCCGAGAACGGAGAGCCAGTTTGACTGTATGGGAAGAACAAGTATAATCAAGTCACTTCGATCGCGTTGGGGGAAAAGGGGGACCTAAGGCTCCGCTAAGAAGGCAGGCAGGATATGGCGCTGAAAGGGAATCTGCGCGACTTCAACACCACTCAGTTGTTCAACCTGATCAACCTGGCACGGAAGACGGGGTTGCTAACCATCGAGACACGGGATGCGCGGGCCAGGCTCTGCTTCAAAGAGGGCAAGTTGATCTATGCCGGCCTGGATGGGCAGGACGATCGATTGGTCACCATCCTCCTCAAGGCCGGGAAAATCACCGAGGAGCAGGCGCGCACCATCCGTGCCCGGTCGGACATCAAGAACGACAAAGAGCTGGGGTTGTTGCTGATCAACGCCGGGTACGTCTCCCAGGAAGACATCGTTCAGAGCGTCCGGGAACACACGTTAGAGACGGTTTACCAACTCTTCAATTGGACGGAGGGCACGTTCCGGTTCGAACCCAACGTGCTTCCGATCGAGGGCCGAATCACCGTTCCCATTGATCTGGAGAACGTGATCATGGAGGGCAGTCGCCGACTGAAGGAGTCAGCCCGGCTGGAGGAGGAACTGCCCAACCTGGATATGGCCCTTAAGTTCACCGATCGCCCGGACGCTCGTATGCGGACCATCAACCTCACCGTCGAGGAGTGGCGGGTTGTCTCTTTCATTAACCCCCGAAATACGATCCGCCAGATCGCCCAGTACAACAACATGAGCGATTTCCAGATCCGTCGCATCGTGTACGGCCTGCTGCAGGCAGGGTTGGTGGAGTTGGTTCCCCCAGAGGGCGTGGAGAAGAAGCCGCCCCCCGGCGCACCTCCCGGCGCGCCACCGAAGCCAAGGCGGCCAGCGGTGAAACGGAGCATCATCCAACGGCTGATCGACCGCATCCGGGAGTTGTAAGGTATGCAGACGCTGAAAATGGTGATTACCGGCCCCTTTGCGGCTGGAAAGACCCAGTTCATTCAAACCATCAGCGAGATCGACGTAGTCGAGACCGAAGCGAGGATCACACGGGACGAGGAGAGGATCAAAGACCGCACCACGGTGGCGATGGACTTCGGGCGGATCACGATAGACGAGAACCTGGTCCTCTACCTCTTCGGCACGCCCGGCCAGCGCCGCTTCGATTTCATGTGGGAGATCCTCTCCGAGGGGATGCTCGGTTTCATCGTCGTGGTGGATAGCACCCGTCCGGAGACGTTCCGGGAGGCGCGGGAAATCCTAGACACCTTCTACAACTATTCACCGACCCCTTATGTGGTGGCTGCGAACAAGCAGGATATGGAGGATGCCTGGGAGCCTGAGGATCTGCGGATCGCTCTGCGGATCCCCCGGGATGTAAAGGTGATTCCCTGCGTCGCCACCGATAAGGAGAGCGTGAAGCGGGTCCTGTTGGAGCTGTTGTACTCCATCCTGGAGACGATGGACGAGGAGGAAGCCGAGGCTGTGCGGTAGTCCACTGCGCACACACGGGGTGAGTGAGGCCGGGGTCGAGCCGTTCGACCCCCTTTCTTTGACTGTGGACGGTGCATCGGTGCGGCCGATCGTAACCGCTTCGTAATCGAGTTGGAACGTTCGGATCCCCACCCCCTCTAAGGGCTGTGATATGATGATAGAGGCAGGGCGGGCGTTTTGAAACGGCATTTTGCGGAGATGCCATGAGTTCAATCGTTACCGACCGAGGGCTGGTGCACTACGAGGCCTACGGGCGCGGTCGGCCGGTCATTTTCCTCCATTGCTGGCTGGGGTCGTGGAATTATTGGGTCAGCACGATGGAGGCACTGAAGGACCGGTATAAGACGTATGCGCTTGATTTCTGGGGGTTTGGGGAATCGGCGAAAGAGGGGGATCGGTTCGGCGTCTCAGATTATGTGGAGATGGTCACTCAGTTTATGGAGCGAATGGGGTTGGAGAGGGCCCCTGTGATGGGTCATTCGATGGGAGGGACGGTTTCTCTGAGCCTGGCGTTGACCCATCCCGAGCGGGTGGAAAAGGTGGCCGTGGTGGGATCGCCCATCAGCGGCGACGGCCTGGCGTTGATCCTGAAACTGGCTGCCAAGCGGTATCTGGCCGCCCTCGCCTATGGGATCCCCGGCATCCTTCCTCTGGGGGTCCGGATCTTTTCGCCCTTTCTGACCCGCGACTGGAAGCGGTGGTATGAGATGTTTGAGCAGGACCTCTCCCGCACGACCCTCCATTCGTTTCATTACAGCATCGCCTCGTTGCGGAAGACGGACCTCACCCCTCGCCTGAAGGAGATCGAGGTGCCGGTCCTGGGGATTTACGGGCTCAAAGATCGGATCGTGGACCCGGACCAGGGGGAGTTGCTGGCGCGACATGCCCCGTTGGGCCAGGTGGCGTACTTCGAGCAATCCGGCCATTTTCCGATGTTGGACGAGCCGGAGCGGTTTCATACGACGTTGGGGGAGTTTCTCGACCAATAGGAAGAACCAGCGATGACATCGACCCCGAGGGACGCAGCCGTGCCGGAACAGATTGTCTATGCTTTTCCCAACAAGATGGGGCGCATTCTTCTTCTAGCGATGGAAGAGGTGATGGGGCAGAACGGATTGACGGCTATCCTTAACCTGGCCAACCTGCGTCACCTGCAGGGGCGGTATCCGCCGAACAATTTCGATATGGACTTTCTCTTCGACGACGTCTCGCGGCTTTTCACGGCGTTGGACGAGATGTACGGGCCGCGGGGCGGGCGTGCGTTGGCCTTGCGGATCGGGCGGGCCTGTTTCCGCTTCGGGATTAAGGACTTCGGCCCGATGCTAGGGGTAGCGGATCTGGCGTTCCGGGTGGTCCCTCTGGAGATGAAGGTGCGGATCGGGCTGGAAGTCTCTGCGGAGGTCTTCAACCGGTTCAGCGACCACCGGGTTCGGCTGGGAGAGGACGAAGAGTGCCTCACGTGGCTCGTCGAGCGTTGTGGGGTCTGTTGGGGACGGGAGACCGCCGCCCCTTGCTGTCACGCCACGGTGGGTTTCCTGCAGGAGGGACTCTATTGGGTCAGTGGAGGGCGCAACTTCGACGTGGAGGAGGTGGCCTGTATCGCTGCTGGAGACGAGGCCTGCGCTGTCCGGATCAGCAGGCAGCCTGTGGACTGAGGGGAGATGCGGAAGATCATCCTCCGGGACCGTAAGCCGATTCCGCCGTTCAACGAGCCCGCCCGCGACCTGAGGGTGCTGAACAAGCCGTTGTGGCTCTATCAGCGGGACCTGTTGGCACCGTATGTGACGCGGGAGCGGGAGGTCGATTCGTTCGACGAGATCGGCTCGGAGCGAGTGGAGACCCTGGTCTATCGGGAGAACCTCTTTTTCGACCGGGAGTTCATCGAGGCTTTCCTCACCAAGGCGAGGAAGTTGGGCAAGGCCTGCCAGGTCGCCTTCCCGCTGGACGACAAAGCGATCGTCGAGCACGCTCTGCCCCTGCAGCGCACCATCCGCAGGGAGGGGGAGTTGTACGTCGCCGATATGTGGTACTTCCCCTACGGCCTTGAGGAGAACGTCCGCCCGCTGGTGATGCGCACCGAGCCACGCGAGGTAGGATACTACCACGTTCCTACCCACATGTCCAACGAGATGGGCGACCTGGTCTACAACGTGCCGACCAAAGCGTTCCTGGCCATCGAGACATGGGTCCACGTCCTGTTGGCCAACATCGTCTTCGGGGTGTTCGCCCGAGGGGCGCGGTTCGAGCGGGACGTGGAGCGGAGCGTCCGGCTACCGCTGCGGCTGCTCTGGCGGGCCCTCCTCGAACAGAAGCAGGTCCTTTCCTCCTCGGCAGTGGTCAAGATCGGACGGAACTGTTCCATTGACCCCAGCGCCATCATCCGCGGGCCGACGACCATCGGCGACAACGTCACGATTGGCCCTGGCGTCGTCATCGACAACTGTATCATCGGCAACAACGTGGACATCGCTCAGGGGTGTCAACTCCTCCTCAGCGTCGTCAGCGACCGATGCTTTCTCCCCTTTCGCGCCTCCCTTTTCATGACCGTCATGATGGAGGATTCGATGGTCGCCCAGAACACCTGCCTCCAGTTGTGTGTCGTGGGGCGGAACTCCTTCATCGGAGCGGGTAACACGTTCACCGATTTCAACCTGATCCCGAAGCCGCTCCGGGTTCCCTACGAGGGCAAGTTGGAATCGACCAACATGCCGGTTCTCGGCGGATGTGTGGGCCACAACTGCCGGATCGGTTCGGGAATGGTCGTCTATCCAGCGCGGATGATCGAATCGGATACGGTGTTGGTGCCCTCGGCAGAACGGAGGGTGATCGAGAAGAACGTCACTTTTGAGGAGGGCGACCTGCACAAGATACCGGGAGGGCTGCGCCTGCACCCGCGGCTCTACCCACCGCCCCGCTGACGGAGGTCGGCCCGAAGTGGATCGGTTCGCGTTTATCATCCATCCGTTGGATCCTAAGGCGGACGTGGCGCGGAAGTATCCGCTCCTGGCCCGACTCTTGCCGGTTCGGTTGATCCACTTCCTCTCGCGCTATTGGCCGCCGCTGGTCCTCTCCCGAGTCACGGGAGTTCGCTCTCCGGCGACGGGGCGGGAGGTGGAGGGATTCTTGCTCGCTTGCCCGTTGACCGCCCGGCAGATGCTCCACCTGCCGACCTGGGTGGTCTACCGGAAGATCATCCAGACGGGGCGGCTGGCCGAGCGGCTGGGGGCCCGGATCCTGGGGTTGGGGGCCTACACGTCGGTGGTGGGGGACGGAGGGTTGACGGTGGCCCAGGCGTTGGAGGTGCCGGTGACCTCGGGCGACAGTTACACCGTCGCCGTCTCCGTCCGCGCTCTGCTGGATGCGGGTCGGGCGGTGGGCGTCGATCCGGAGCGGGCTGTGGCTGCCGTCGTGGGTGCCACAGGGGCCATCGGCTCCGCCAGCGCACGATGGCTGGCGCGGACGGTCCCGCACCTGATCCTGGTGGCCCGCAGGGAGGGTGCCTTGCGGGCGCTGGCGGATCAGATCGCCCAGGAGACGGGTGCCCTGGTCACGTTCTCGATCCAGATCGAGAGCATTGCGGAGGCGGACCTGATCCTCACGGCCACCAGCGCGGGGAGGCCCTTGATCTTCCCAGAGCATCTCAAGCCGGGCGCGGTGGTGTGTGATGTCGCCCGACCGCGGGACGTGTCGCCGAAGGTGGTGCGCGAGCGGGAGGATGTCCTCTTGATCGACGGTGGGTTGGTGGCGGTGCCTGAAGGGGTCGATTTTGGTTTCGATTACGGCCTCCCTCCAGGGTTGACGTTCGCCTGTATGGCGGAGACGGTCGCGCTGGCCCTGGAAGGACGGTTCGAGGACTATACGGTTGGGAAGCGTATTTCTTTGGACAGGATCGCAGAGATCGAGGAGATCGCCCGGCGGCACGGTTTCCGCCCGGCAGGTCTGTTTGCGTTTGAGCGACCAGTAGGGGAGGAGCGTCTCCAAGCCATCCGGCGATTGCGTCAGGCGGGGATGGCGGTGTCTAGCCCGGTCCAGGCGGAGGTTGCACAATGAGCGAAGGAAGAATTCTGATCGTAGAGGACGATTTCGACATCTCCAATATGCTCCGCATCTACTTCCAAAGCCAGGGGTACGAGGTGGCGGTGGCCCCACGGGGCGAGGATGCGCTGGAGATGTGTCGGCAGCAACTGCCCAACGTGGTGGTGCTCGACATTATGCTGCCGGACATCGATGGGTACGAGGTCTGCCGGCGGTTGCGCAGCAACCTGCGTACCAGCCATATCCCCATCATCTTCCTGACCCAGAAGGACGAACGGTCCGACAAGATCCATGGCCTGGAACTGGGTGCTGACGATTATATCACCAAGCCCTTCGACGTCGAAGAACTGAAACTGCGGGTGCGCAATGCGATGGCTCGTGCGACCTACGAGAGCCTCACCAACCCGACGACCGGCCTGCCCAGCGCTAAGTTGATCGAGGAACAACTGCGCCAGTTAATGCGCCGGGACGAATGGGGCATTATCTATATCGGGATCAACGGTCTCGATGCCTTCACCGAGGTGTACGGGTTCGTCGCTGGAGACGAGGTCCTCCGGTACACAGCGATGGTCATCGGTGAGTCGGTGGACGCCATTGGCACCCCCAACGATTTCATCGGCCACGTAGGCGGGGACGACTTTCTGGTCATCACCGAGAAGTCCCTCGTCGAACCGCTGGTGAAGGACTTGGAACGGCGGTTCTCTGAGGGGGTTGGCACCCACTACGATTTCAAGGCTCGGCAGCAGGGGTACATCGTGGTGCGGGATGACGAGGGCAACGAGCGGAAGGTGGGGCTGATGAGCCTGGCGATCGGTGTCGTCACCAGCGACGATGGCCCGTTCACCGACATTCGGGAGATCACCGAGGCGGCTGCCGCTGCCCGGCGGGAAGGGCGGCGACCGTAGCCTGCCGGGTGAGGAGAGTAGGGAGGGATCGGATCGGTGCGTAGGCAAGCGACCCCTGTTCTCCAGCGCAGGGCGATCATCGCGATAGGGATCGTCGCGCTGTTGTTGTGGTTGGGGTACAACCTCACCACCGGACCGGAGGAGTGGCAGCCGGTGTTGCGGCTGCTGGTGCCAGCGGCTGTCGGTGTCTTGGCCGCCCTGGCTGGGAAAGAGGCCGGTCTGGTGGGGTCGATCCTCGCCCTTGCGCTTCTGCTCCCGGGGTCGATCCGCGTATGGACCTCCGGCTCGGTCGTTCAGGCGGTGTACGAGGTGGTCCTTATCGGCCTGTCCATCGTCGCCGGTGTGCTCCTGCCGGTCTTGGGGGCTCGCCGCGCCGATCAGAGGTTCTCCTCGCTCCTCCAGCGGGCAGAGGAGCGGGCTGCGCGCCGCGCCTCCGCTCTTTCCGGGCTGGACCGGGTCAGCCGTGAGTTGAGCCTGACGTTCGATGTGGGGCGTATCTACCGGGTCGTGGCCGAGGAGGCGATGCGGTTCTGCGGTGCCGACCGGTGCGCCGTTCTTCTGCGCGACCTCGAGACGGAGGAATGGGACGTCGCCTTTTGTGTGGGGTATTTGGAGGAGGACCAAGCCAGCCTGCGGCAGGCCCTGCAGGAGCCTTCAGAGGACAGCGCGCTGCAGGAGGTGATTGAGGAGGGAGAGTCGCTTCGCGTGGAAGATGCCCCCACCGAGGGCCGGACGGTGTGGGGTGGGGGGGACGCGCGCTCCGCTTTGTTAGCTCCCTTCCGCCTTGGGGATGAGTTGGCCGGGATTCTTCTGTTGGAGAGCCGTGCCCCAAAGGCGTTTGACGAAGACGCCCAGACGTTTGTTGAGACGTTGGCCGTCGATGTGGCTGTTGCGGTTGGGATCGCCCGCTTCTATCAGGAGCAGGTGGATCGCAGCAACCTCCTCCGTCAACGAGCCGACCAGTTGAGCCATGTGTTGGAGATCGGTCAGGCCATCCGTTCCGACCAGCCGTTGGAGGAGGTGTTGGAGGAGATCGCCTACGCGATCCAGGAGAGCGTCGGTTTCAACCTGGTGTTGATCAGCGTCCTGGAGGGGGATCCCCCCCGGCTGCGCCGGATGGCTGCCGCCGGTCTTCCGGTGGACGTTGTGGAGCGGATGAAGAAGACCCCCCAGCCGTGGGAGGCTTTGGCGACGGTGATGCGGGAGGAGTTCCGCATCAGTCAGAGTTACTACATTCCCGCTGAGGAGCAATCTCGCTGGCGGGGTGTCCTCGACGTGTACGAACGGGAGATTGTGGAGATCCACCGCGAGCCCGGTCGTTGGCATCCTCAGGATATGTTGATCGTGCCGCTGTTGGGCCCTGGGGGGGAGATCCGCGGGATCCTCAGCGTGGACGAGCCGCGGGACGGACGGGTTCCGGATCGGCCCACGATTGAAGCGCTGGAGATCTTCGCCGTCCAGGCCGCTGTGGCCGTCGAGAACGCACGGCTGGTCGAAGCCCTCCAGCGGCGGCTGGACCTGTTGACCTTCTTCAACGAACTGAACCGCTCCGTCATCGCCAAGCGAGGGCTGGAGGAGGTCCTTCAGACCGTCGTGGAGGCCACGGGCCACGTGATCGAGAGCACGGGGAGCGTCCTCTTCCTCCTGGATGAGGAGAGCGGGCGGTATGTCCCGCGGGCAGCGTATGGGCATGCTCTAGAGGACCTCGAGGGGTACACGTACGCTCCGGGCGAGGGGCTGGTCGGGCGGGTCGCTTCCACCGGTATGCCCCTCACGATCGGGGATGTGGCGGAGGAGGTATCGGAGGGAGAGGGCGAGTACGTCCAGACGGGCGCGGTGGCCTTGACGCCCCTCACCTTTGGCGACCAGGTGGTCGGCGTGCTGGCGGTGGACCGGGCTTATCGAGAGCCGTTCTCCCCCACGGACGTGGCGACCCTCATCGCCCTGGCCGACCAGGTGGCCGTGGCGGTGCAGAACGCCCGACTGTTGGATGAAGCGGTCCGACGGACTCAGGAACTCTCCACGCTGCTGGAGGGGAGCCAGGCTATCTCATCGACCCTCGACCTCGACTGGGTCCTCCAGTCGTTGGGCGACCGGCTTCTGGCGATGACCGGGGCGGAGGGGTGTGTGATCTCCGAATGGGATCGAGACGCTGGTCGCCTCACGGTGGTTTGGGAGATCGGTAAGGAGGGGGCTGAGCGGGACCGGATCGGCACCGACTACGAGGCGGCGAAGTACTCCACCGTCGTTGAAGTGCTGTTGACTCAGGAGCCGATGGTGCTCCCCTGCTCCGAACTCGGAGGGGATGGAACACAGCCTGGGGAGGCTTTGCTCCTGCCTATGGTGGCCCGCGGACAGACGGTCGGTCTGGTGGAGTTGGACCGGTACGACAAAGGGGCCTTCTCCCCCGGCGCGATCCGGCTGGCCCAGGCGTTGGCGAACCAGGCGGCCGTGGCGATGCAGAACGCCCGGTTGTACGAGGAGGTCAAGGGCTTCACCCAGGAACTGGAACGTCGGGTGGAGGAGCGGACGGAGGCGCTGGCCCAGGCGCTGGAGGAACTGACGGTCGAGAGAGATCGGGTGGAGGTGCTGTACCAGATCGCTTCCGAGGTCTCCAGCAGTCTGGACCTGGACCATGTGCTGAACCGATCGCTGGAGTTGGTCGCCCGGGCCGTTGGCGCGGAGCGGGGAGTGATCCTTCTGAAGGACGAGACGCGACCGGACCGGCTGGTCTGTCGGGCGGCGATTGGCAAATCGGTCTCCGTGCCACCCGGTGGGTATCCGGTTCGATGGCGGCGGGGGGAGGGGCTGGCCTGGTGGGTCATCCGACAGGACGAAGCCGTCCTGCTGGAGGACGTGCGGAAGGACGAGCGGTGGATCCCCACGGACGAGGATGACCCGGCACAACAGGCATGTCTGGCGGTCCCTCTGAGCCGGGCTGGGGAGGTCTGGGGTGTCCTGATGCTCTACCACGGCAGGCCCGGCTACTTCGATGCGGACCACCTGCGCTTGGCGGAGGCGGCAGCCTACCAGATCTCCAACGCGGTGGGCAACGCGGCCCTCTACAACCTGATCCGCGAGCAGGCGGAGCAGTTGGGCGCGATGCTCAAGCAGCAGCAGGTGGAGGCGACCAAGAGCCAGGCCATCCTGGAGGGTGTGGCCGACGGGGTGATGGTGACCGACGCCGAGGGGAAGGTGATCCTGTTTAACGCGGCGGCGGAGCGGGTCCTGGGCGTCTCCCGTGAGGAGGTCCTGGGGCGGACGACCCGGGAGATGCTTGGGCTCTACGGGACGGAGGGTCGGGCCTGGCTGGACGCCATCGAGGAGTGGGCCGCCAACCCGGCCGACCACGTCCCCGGCGACTTCACCGCCGAGCGGGTCCAGATCGGCGATCGGGTCGTCAGCGTGCACATTTCCCCGGTGATCATGGGATCCGAATATCTCGGCACGGTCTCCGTCTTCCGCGACATCACCGCCGAGGTAGAGGCGGAGCGGGCCAAGAGCGAGTTCGTCTCCACCGTCTCTCACGAGTTGCGCACCCCGATGACCTCCATCAAGGGGTACACCGATCTCTTATTGATGGGTGCGGTGGGGGAACTCACCGAGCAGCAGCGCCACTTCGTGAGCATTATCCGGAACAACGCCGACCGGCTGACGGCGTTGGTCAACGACCTGTTGGACATCTCCCGCATCGAGAGCGGGCGGATCGAACTCCATATGAAACCGGTGGCGATTCAGGATGTGGTCGATCAGGTGACCAGTTCGTTGCAGCCCCGGGCCAGCAGTCGGGACCTGACGTTGAAGGTCGATGTGGATCCGAATCTGCCGGCCGTCTGGGGCGACAGCGACCGGATCGCGCAGATCCTCGTCAACCTGATCGGGAACGCGATCCAGTACACCCCTCCGGGAGGGGAGATCGCCATCTCCGCCCGGGTCCGTGGGGAGAAAATGGAGATCTCCGTCGCCGACACCGGCATCGGCATCTCCGAGGAGAATCAGAGGAAGATCTTCGACCGCTTCTTCCGGGCCGATGACCCTCTGGTGCAGGAGACACCGGGGACCGGTCTGGGGTTGCCCATCACCGCCTCTCTGGTCGAGATGCACGGAGGGGAGATCTGGGTGGAGAGCGAACTGGGAGAGGGGAGCACGTTCACGTTTACGTTGCCCCTCGCCGAAGCGGTGCAGGCCGCCGCCCTCGCAGCCGCCCCCGAGCCGCCGTTGATCCTCGTGGTCGAGGACGATCCGGATGTGGCGAATCTGATCCGCTACCACCTGGAGGCAGCCGGTTTCCGGGTCGAGATCGCTGCGACCGGGCAGGAGGCGCTCCAGTTGGCCCAGGAGACGGATCCCGCGTTGATCACGTTGGACCTGCTGTTGCCCGACGTCAACGGCCTAGCCGTGTTGCAGCAGTTGAAGGAGGACCCGGAGACGACGGCGATCCCGGTGGTTGTGGTCTCGGTGGTGTCTTCGAAGGAGGAGAGCCTCCGTTTGGGAGCGGTGGGATATGTGACCAAGCCGATCGACGAGGAGGCTCTGCTCCGCGCGGTGCAACGGGGGCTGGGGCGGCGCGGCCCGATCCTGGTGGTCGACGACGACAGCGACACCCTGCAGTTGATCCGTGAGGCTCTTCGACGGCACGGGTTGGGCGTGCGGACGACGCGGCACGGCCGCCGGGCCCTCCAAGTGGCACGGGATGTGCATCCTGCCCTCGTCCTGCTGGACCTGAAGTTGCCGGACATAGATGGTTACCAGGTCCTGCGTGGCCTTAAGTCCAATCCGCTCACCCGCGACATCCCTGTGATGGTGATGACGGGGAGTCCGGGACGTATCGAGCGCAGGGAGGAGGCCTTTACGCTGGGTGCTGCGCGCTTCCTCGCCAAACCGTTCGCTGTAGAGGACTTGGTCCAGGAGATTACGAGACTGTTAGGCGATTCCCAGAGGTCCCAGAAAAACGGAGGGATGGAGCCGTGACGAAGATCCTCGTTGCCGAAGACGAAAAGGACATTCGTGAACTGATCGCCTTCACACTCCGCTTCGCCGGTTACGATGTTGTGTTGGCCAACAACGGCGCGGAGGCCCTGGAGAAGGTGGACAAGGAGAAGCCCGCGTTGGTGCTCCTGGACGTCCGAATGCCCAAGATGACAGGCTATGAGGTTTGTCGGCGACTGAAGGAGAATCCGGAGACGGAGAACATCCCGGTTGTCTTCCTCTCCGCCAAAGGGCAGGACCGCGAGGTCCAGGAGGGGTACGAGTCAGGAGCGATAGACTACATTATCAAGCCCTTCGTTCCGGATGAGTTGATCGCTCAGGTGAAGCGGATTTTGGAGCAGACGGGGTAGGACGGCTGGTGCACGAGCGATGAGCGCGGTCATTATCGAGAGCGGGTTGGTCCATTACGAGGCCCTGGGCCGGGGCCGGCCGTTGATCCTGATCCACGGCTGGCTGGGCTCCTGGCGTTACTGGGTGCCGACGATGGATGACCTCTCCGACCGGTACCGAACCTATGCACTGGACCTGTGGGGGTTCGGCGATTCGGACCGGCGTCGGGGAGGGTACACGCTCTCCGATTATGTCGCGCTGGTCTGTCGGTTTATGGACGAGATGGGGATCGTTCGTGCGCCGTTGGTTGGGCACGCGCTGGGAGGAGTTGTAGCGCTTCGGATGGCGGTGGAGTCGCCTGAGCGGGTGGAGCAGGTGATGGGGGTGAGCGTGCCGCTGGATGGGATGTCCATCTCGCGCCCCCTGGCGAGTTTCTCCGGCAACGGTAACGACATTCTGACGCGCGTTTTAGGACGGCGACAGGCCAGCGAATATCCGGAGGTTCAACTGGAGGCCAATAAGACGGACGGGCTCGCCGTCGCCGACACCGTGCGCGCGGTGATGCAGATGGACCTCCGTCGGGACCTCGCGCTGATCACGGTGCCGGTCCTTCTGGTCTACGGCGGGCACGATCCGTTGATTCAGAAGCCGGAGGAGAAGGGACATCTGAGATGGCGGGATCAAGAGGATAACATACGCGTGATCTGTCTCGAGAGTGCCCGCCATTTTCCGATGTTGGACGAGATGAACAAGTTCAATCGACTGTTGCGGCAGTTTCTGGACACGAACGGCGACCTCAGTGCGCTGGAAGTGAAGGAGGAGTGGCGGCGACGGGTGCGGTGAGTGAGGAAACCACAGAGAGACGGAGGGCACAGGGGGTCTCAAATTGTGAGACCCTCTGTGCCTTTATGTTTATGGAAGGATCGGGTTGTCGGACGTGCGCAGGCGGCCCGCGGGAGGCTCCTTTCAAAAGTACCAGGTGGCTGATGGAGGGATCTATCGTTCAAGGAGAATGGTCACCGGACCGTCGTTGTAGATCTGCACCAGCATTCGGGCGCCGAAGATCCCGGTCTGCACGGGGACACCGGTCGCCGCCAGCGTCTGGGCGAAGTGGTCCACCAGCGGCTCTGCCACCTCCGGCGGAGCGGCGTTTGTGAAGGAGGGCCTGCGCCCCTTCCGGGCGTCGGCGTAGAGGGTGAACTGGGAGACTACCAGGGCCTCCCCACCCACGTCCAGCAGGCCGGCGTTCATCCGGCCTGCTTCGTCCTCGAAGATGCGCAGGCCGGCCACCTTGTGGGCCAGCCACGCGGCCTGTTCCTCGGTGTCGCCGTGGGTGACGCCCACCAGGACGACGACGCCAGGCCCGATCTGAGCGACTGGTTCGCCGTCCACATACACCGCGGCCTGGCTAACCCGTTGTACCAACGCTCGCATCGTCCACTCCTCGGGCACGTCCCCGCCACTGGTCGGGGGGAAACCGTTGCTCGTTGCGGGCCAGTTTGGTCCGTACAGCCTCGCTGACATCCGTTCCCAGCGCGTTCGCCATGCTCAGGGCATAGATCAGCACATCGGCCAGTTCGTCGACGACGGCTGCCCGACGCCGTGGATCCTCCATCGCAGCGGCGGCCTGCTCGGGGGAGAGCCACAGGAAGTGTTCCATCAATTCTGCCGCCTCGATGGCGATGGCCACGCTGAGATTCTTCGGCGTGTGGTAGGTCTCCCACGCGCGGGCTGCCACAAAGTGGGCGATCTGCCGGCGGAGTTGGGCCAGAGTGGTCGTTTCGTCGCTCATCGGACCGGCGGGAGGCCGATGGCCTCTTTGACCTCGGCAAGGACCTGTGAGGCAATGGCGGACGCGCGGCGCGCGCCGTCGGCCAGGATGTCCCAGATCCGATCCGGCTCGGTCGCCAGCGCGGCCCGACGCTCCCGGAAGGGGGCAAAGTAGTCGGCGATGTTCTGTGCCAGCAGCCGCTTGCAGTCCACGCAGCCGATCTTGGCCGTACGACAGTCCTGGTCGATCTGCGCCACGTGGTCGGGGGAGAAGAACCCGTGCAGGGTGAAGACGTTGCAGACCTCCGGGCGGCCGGGGATGTGCCGATGGGTCCGTTGGGGGTCGGTGACCATCCGCATTACCCGCTGCCGGATCTCCTCTGGTTCGGACGCGATCTCGATGTGGTTGTTCAGCGACTTGCTCATCTTTTGCTGGCCGTCGATGCCCAGGATCTTGGGGAACTCGGTGTACTTGGCCTGAGGTTCGACGAGGACCTCCCCGAAGTGGTGGTTGAAGCGACGCACGATCTCGCGGGCGAGTTCGAGGTGGGGGGCCTGGTCCTTCCCTACGGGTACCGTGTCTGCTTTATAGAGGACGATGTCCGCGGTCATCAACACCGGATAGCCGACGAGGCCGTAGTTGACGTTGTCTGGCTGCGCACGCACTTTCTCCTTGAAAGTGGGTAGACGGGTCAGCCAGCCGAGGGGGGTGAGCATCGACAAAATGGTGTGCAGTTCGGAGACCTGAGGGGTGTGGGACTGGATGAAGAGGATGGTCCCTTTCCCTTCTGGATCGATGCCGGCCGCCAGCCAGTCGAGGACCATCTCGTAGGTCCACTCGCGGATCTTATCGGTGTCCTTCAGGGTAGTCAGCGCGTGCAGGTCGGCGACGAAGTAGATGCATTCGTACTCCTCTTGAAGCGCGACGTAGTTGCGGATGGCTCCCAGGTAGTTGCCCAGGTGTTGACGTCCCGTAGGACGGGCTCCGGAAACGACGCGACCTTTTTTCGCCCCCATTTTCGACCAGCCTCCTTGTGAACTTAGCGGTCAAGTGTACCACAAGAGCGGTCAACCAACAAGGCCGATCCAGCCTGCCGCCCAGTAGGCGGGGCTGGATCGGCCTCGGGAGGTGGTACCGCCTTCTGAGCGGGAGTGAGGTTAGAACTCCCGCCAGACGCGGTAGATGTCCCCTCGCTTGCTTTCCTCTGCCTGCTTGCTTAGCAGATCGGCATAGGTCCGGTGTAGCGCGGTGATGTGGGCTTCCAGTTGTTCCTCGTCGCGGGCGAGGAGGGCCTGCCAGATGGCCATCATCGCGGCGACCAGGTTGGCGATGGATGGTACCCCCATCGGGGTCTGGGCGGGACAGACGAGCACGTGGTCGGTGACCTGGGCGGGTGGAGTGACCAGAGAGACGCTGATGACAGCGACCTGGGCCTTCTTCTCCTGGGCGGCGCGGAGGACCGCGGCGGTGTTCACGCCGGTCCCGGTGACACCGATGCCCACGACCAGATCGCCCGGCCCCAGGTCTTTGACGACGAAGGCGGCACGGGCCGGGTCGGCGTGGAGGACGGCGGCGTTGATCCCTGCCATCCGCAGGTAATCGGCGAATAGGGACGCCAGGCTCTCGCCTGTCGCCTCCCCGACGACCCAGACCCGCTCTGCCCGGGCCAGCATCTCGACGATCTGAGCCGCCTCCTCGGAGACCTGAGCGACGGCCATCCCCAGGGTGTGGCGTTGGTGCTCCAGCAGGGCCTGCAGTCGCTCTGCGTCCGTCTCCGCCTCCGGGAACTTCGCGTAGGCAGCGGTGAGGTCCTCCTTAACGCGCCGCTTGATCTCGCGAGCGAGTTCGCGGTAACCGGAGTATCCCAGCGTCTGGGAGAAACGGACCACTGTGGCGGCGTCGACCCCGAGAGCGTTGGCGAGTTCTGTCGCTGTCATAAAGGCGACGTCCAGTTCGTTGTTGAGGATGAAGTCGGCAAGCCGTTTGAAACTGGGTGTGAGATTCTCATATGCTTTCTTGATGCGTTCCCTGAACATGCCGGTACCCCCTTGTCAAAAAATTTGGCGTGTGGCTTCTGATCCTATTATATCTACCTTGCTGTAAAATGCAAATTTATCTACAAGCGTTGTGGGGTGCGGGAGGCAGGGCACGCACATCTTCCGTAACCGTGGAGGCACGGAGAGTGGGGGGGTCAACTTTTCCCCAACCATTCTCTGCGTCCTCTGTGCCTCAGCGAATTGATCGAACCCCCTGTGTGTGGTAAGATATGGACCGGCGGGGATAGATCTCTACCTGAGGGGAGGTGTGACGTGAAACTGTTGGCTATCAACGGTAGCCCGCGTGGACGGCGGGGGAACACGGAGGTGATCTTGCAGGCATTCTTGGAGGGTGCGCGGGATGCCGGGGCGGAGACGGAAACGGTGTATCTGAAGGATAAGACCATTCTGCACTGTACGGGGTGCTTCACTTGCTGGACCAAGACCCCTGGGGTTTGTATCCATCAGGACGATATGCCTGCGCTCTTGGAGAAGGTAAGGGAGGCCCGCATACTGGTTTTCGCCACCCCGCTTTACGTTTTCACCGTCTCCGGGCTGATGAAGGACTTTATGGATCGATTGATCCCCCTGGCATTTCCTTACATCATCCACCGGGATCACCATTTCATTCATCCGATGCGCCATCCGGAGGCGTGGCCGAAGAGGATGGTTTTGATCTCTAACTGTGGATTCCCCGAGGGGCACCATTTCTCAGGTTTAGAGGAAACGTTCCTCCGCTTCGCCGACTCGCCGGATATGGAGTGGGCTGGGAGCATTCTCTGCGCAGGAGGGGAACTGCTTCGCTCCCCTTTGCAGGACCGGTTGACCTGGTATCTGGATGCGGCCCGGCGGGCGGGTGGAGAGGTGGTGGAGGAGGGGCGGATTCAGCCAGAGACCAAAGCGGTGCTGGACCGACCGCTGCTGGCCGATCCGGCCGTCTACGCGCGGATGGCGAACGCGTACTGGCGGAGCCTTGGGGTGGACCCGCTTCCGAAGGAGGTGGTCGATACCTCCCCGGAAACACAGGACAGGCTGCTCCTTCCGCCCCGTTCACTCGAGACGGTGCGGGACGTGGTCGCGGGAATGGCGGTGGCCTTCCGGTCGGATCTGGCGGGAGACCTAAGGGCGGTGGTCCAGTTTGAAGTGGAGGGGGAGGATCCGGGGCGGTACTATCTCCTTATTGCTGACGGGCAGTGTGCAGCGTACGAGGGAGTCCACCCCGGGCCGACGCTGACGATCCGCACGCCCGCAGACGTCTGGCTGGCGATCGTTCAGGGGGAACTGGACGGAGCCCAGGCGTTGATGGAGGGACGGTACGCCGTCGAAGGGGATCTGAGCCTGCTGATGCAGTTCAACCGCCTCTTCTCGGCTGCTTGACATCGTCGATCCAAGTGAGGTACGGGAATGAAGCGAGTGGCCTTCGTGTTGTTGCACGTCCTGGTGTTGACGGGGGCGCTTGTCGGGTGCGCTACAAACGTATCTACTCCCTCCCCCATAGAGGTCGCTCCCACGCCTACCCCGTTGCCCCCGAACATGTCGCTTCCTCAACGTATCCAGGCCAGAGGATATCTGATCCTCGGCGTCCGTTATGACCTACCGCTGTTCTGCTCGGTGACGGAGGAGGGAACGCTGGCCGGGTTCGAGGTGGACCTGGGGCGGGAACTGGCCCGCCGCTGGCTGGGGGATCCCGAGGCGGTCCACTTCCGGCAGGTACGGTCGGATACGGCGGTGGAGCACATCCTGGCGGGCGATGTGGACCTGGCGCTGGCGGCGCTGACGCACACCCAGGAGCGGGAGGAGCAGGTCGATTTTGGCCCTACCTACTTTTTGGATGGGCAAGCCCTGCTGGTGCGGGCGTCGGACGTACTGACGATCACCGGACCGTCGGACCTGGCGGGCCGGACGATAGGGGTCGTAGAGGGATCTGAGGCCATCGACGCGCTGGAGGCCACGGTCGAGTTCACCCCGACGTTCCAAATATATACCGGGCTGGATCAAGCGATCGAGGGGTTGGCCCGTGGTGAGGTGGATGCTGTGGCCGACCTCCACCGGCGGCTGGTGCGAGGGCTGGGCTCCGGGTCGGATCTGCGGTTGGTTGGTCCATATACGCAGGCTCCTGTGGCTCCCGCGTACCCGTCGAACGAACCTGGTTTTGCCGATCTGGTCGCCTTGACGTTCCAGGAGATGTGGGTGGACGGGACGTTCGCCGATCTGTACGGGCGGTGGTTCCCGGAGGCTCCCTGGCCCGATGTCGAGATCTGGCCTGGCGCGGCGACGATCACGTTGGAGGAAGCCACAGGATCTGCCGCTCGCTTCGGGACGATTGACGCCGTTCGGAGCCGGGGACGGCTGCGAGTCGCTATGGTGGCCGATCGGCCGCCGTTTGCCTACCTCGACGCTATGGGAGCGCCGGTCGGATACGAGGTCCGTCTGGTGAGCACGCTCGCCGAGCGGTGGCTGGGCGATCCGTTAGCGGTGGATCTTCTGCCGGCGACGCGGGACGAGGGGATGCGGATGCTGAGAACCGGAGAGGCAGACCTGCTGATCGGTGCGATCCCCCACACACAGGAGGCGGAGTTGGCTGCAGATTTCAGCCTGACGATCTATGTGGCCGGGGAGAGCATGATGATCCGGGCCGGATCGGACATCGGTGGGATCGCCGGTCTGGACGGGCAGCGGGTGGCGGTCGTCTCCGGGACCGGCAGTGAGGAGATCCTCCGTCGGGTCGCTCAGGACCTGCAGGTCTTTCCGGTGATCATCCCCAAGGCGACTTTGGAGGAAGCGATCGCGGCGTTGGAGGCAGGAGAGGTGGTGGCCATTGTTGGGGAACGGACCGAACTGCTGGGACCCGCCTACGCCACGCCGGGGCTGGGGGTTACTGCACTCCGGCTGACCCAGGTCCCGCTGGCTCTGGGCCTTCCGCCTGGCGACTCTGCCTTCCGCGACCTGGTGAATCTCACACTGCAGGCGATGGTCCGGGATGGGACGTTCGCGGCGATCTACGGGGAGTGGTTCGACGACTCTCCACCGGAGGTAGAACTGTGGCCGGGCTCGCCGACACAGCCTTTGCGGGTGGCGACCTCTTTCCCTTGAAGTCCCTCCCTGGCTATGGTTGGGGAGCCATTCGTTCCAGGTCGGCGCGAGGGACCTTAACGGTGTGCCGGCACCGCGGGCACTCCAGGGTGTAGTGCTCGAGGTCTTTTTGTTGGACTTCCTCCAAAGCAGCGGCTACGAGGTCACGGCTGAGGGTGAACATGTGGCCGCATCGCTGGCAACGTACTCTTCTCATCCCTTCCTCCCGTTGTTCGGTTTCCCGCTCCCATTGTAAACCGAAACGGGTGGGTGGGCAAGGGGCCCTGAGGTTCGGACGGATGTTCGGGTATTTCCTTCCCGGCGGCGGGCCTAGCACCGGCCTGAAGATCTGGTGCTAGGTCGATTTCCTGTCCGCCCCGCCTGTTTGCGGCGAGGCGGATCAGGTGGGTCCGAACTCCTGTCGAAACCCCCGGTTTTGCGGGTTGCTCCTTTGCTTCGAAAATGCTAAAATATTTAAGCCTTCCGAAGCACCCTTTGCTCCTTAAACTGCGACTCTATTTAAGGAGGACCCCTCACGGACCTGCTCCGGTCCGGGGGAATGGCCGAGGCGATGGGGATGCCCTGCTGGGGTCTCCCTATCATTGAGGCAGTGGAGGGCCTCTTCGTTGTTTTTCGCCGGGGTTTGTGTGGTTGCTTCCATAGTTTTCTTAGGAGTGTTGTCGATGAACGCAACTACTCATTCCCGCAAAAGAGGTTCGCAGTGGCTCCCTCGCCCCGTTTTGACCTTCGCGCTGGTCTCTCTGCTTCTCCTGGTTTCTCTGGCTTGGCCGCGTGCCACGTCGGCCTTACGGTCGAACGGCCTGACCGCCGCCTGGAACCGCGCCCGTGCGGTTGGTGCTTACCGGTTCAGCGCGAGCGTCAAGCAGACCACCGTGCCGGAGCCGACCGTCCTTAACGTGGGGCGCGCCACCAAGACGCAGACCGTCTACCTGGAGGGCGAGACAAACCTGCCCGACCGCCAGTTGCGCCTGACCCTCTGGTCGCAGGGGGGCAGCGTGTTGACTGGCAGCGGGGGTGTCGAGATCAAGATCGAAGGCGACCGCGCTTACGCTCGCCGGAAAGGCCAGGATTGGCAGGAGGTCAACAATTTCACCGACCTCTTTGCGCCGCAAGGGGACTTCATGGCCTATCTGGCGGCTGCCAAAGACGTGCGCGTCGGCGATCCCGTGGTCCAGCAGGGATTGGATGGAGCGTCCCGCCTTACGCGTTACATCTTCGACATCGACGGCCGTTCCTATGCCGTTTATCTGCGCGACCAGATGGAAAAGTGGCTGACCGAGCGGGGCGACCTTCCGCCGGGTGTCGAACTCGACCTACCCGAGCAGTACGTCAATATGACCGGAGAGGGCGAACTGTGGGTCGGCGCGGACGGCCTGCCGGTGCGTCAGATCCTGCGCCTCCGGTTCCCCCCCACCGCTGATGATCAGGAGATCCAGGCCGAGATTGTGGTCGATTTTTACTTCGACCCGGCGCGTGCTTCCCGCTTCGCCCCCATCCACCTGCCTCGCGCCTCCCGCCTCGGGCACGACCTCCTGCTTTTCGTCGTTTCTGTGGCTCTTATTGCTCTGTTGATCGTCTATCGTCGCTCGCGCGCACTCTATGTCGCCCTGGCGTTGACGCTCATCCTGTCGATGGTCCTCACCCCACTCCTCCGATCCGTTCAGGCTGCCGCCTTCGTTCGACGGCAGGCGGAGAGGATGCGGGAGGCCGAGGCCCGCCAGCGAGAAAGCGAGATGCAACGGACGCTCAACGCCCTCCTCGCCGAGCCTGATCACAATCCTAACGTCGATCCCCTGGCGGCGCGCGATACGTCCCGCCCTGCGGATCCCTCTGCGCGCAGCCTGCGCTACCCGCTGCTTCCTTCCTTTGGCAGCACCTCCAGTGTCTCCGACAACTCGGATAACTCCGACAACACGACCGACTGCGACCCCGACGATCCTGCCGACACGGACGACGACGGCCTCACCGACGGCAACGAGTGTGTTCTGGGGACCAACCCCGAGGTCGCAGACACCGACAACGATGGGATCAGCGACGGCGACGAGGTGCTCGGGTTCGATTACAACGGCAAGACCTGGTACACCGATCCGCTGTCGGCGGATACCAACAACGACGGTCTGGGCGACGGACAAGAGTGGAACACGGGCCGTGCTGAGGGCGATCCTCCCCCCGATTTGGACGGAGACGGCACCCCGGACCTCTTCGATCGGGACAACGACGGCGACGGCGTGCCTGACGGCCTTGACCTCTCACCTCATTACAAAGGGGACACCGTTTTTACTCCCGACAAACCTTTCCAGTTGATCCTCGACGGGCTACAGGCAGGCTACCCCACCTTCGTCGAGTTCCAACTGCGCCCCACCAACCCCGACCACCTCTGGTATGCCTTTAACGTCCTCGACTGGCCCCAGGGCGATGTGCAGGGCCAGATTCAGGATCAGGATGGGGCTACTTTTTACGATCTGGACACTACTACCGCCCGTTCTCCCAACGACAACGGAGACGTGAAACTGGTCCCCATGCTGGAGATCCGCATCTCCGGCGAGCCGGACAATCTCCCGCCTCAGGAGGACCTGGAGCCCTATGGCATCTTTGTCCACAACCTGAACGACGACGGCGACAAGGCCGTCTACGTGCCCCTGCAACTGGTGGTGGACAGTGTCGGGGATGAACGGGTCGCTTTCTCTGCCAAGATGCGTTATCTGCCTGCTGAGACGTGGGGCAACGCCCAGCAGGTGCGCCTGGCCTGGCTGGTTGAAGCGTTGGTGGATGTGTGCAAGACCTACAGGGATAACCGTTGTGTAGAGTACGAGGAGATGAACCGCGTCCAGGTCATCCATACCTACTATGACGATTGGGTTCTCACCGGCCTGGACGTGCGTGAGGATCACGGGGTGGACTATGCGATTGTCTACGAGGATCCTGCTCTCGACGATGACCGGAACGATGACTCCGCTCTCCTCCTTCTGAGTTACGGCCTGGAACATACCTTCCTCGCTGGCAGGGACTGCGAGCAGGTCGACGACAAGGGCACCGCTGACCCCAGCGATGATGAGTGCATCGCGGGGGATGGTCAGCGCGACATCACGGTGCAGGAGATCTACCGCCGCTGGAATCACGCGACCAACGACGCCGTCTCCAGCGTTGAGCGTTGGGGCCTGCCCGATCATCTCAGCGTCGTCCTTCATACTTACGAGACGCTGGACGAGGCTCTGGCCACCATGGCTATGACCGACACTCGGCAGATTCTCGACAATCACTTCACCGCTGCTCGTCCCATCACTCCCACGCTCCTCTTTGCCCGCGAGGAGCGTTACCGGGGGGCCAACCTGGATCAGTGGCTGGATGCGGATAGCAACGTGGTTCAGTGGTCGAGGGAGGACCCTCGCCGGTTGACTATGGTGCTTTCTGAGAGCGACGCCCCGCTGGAGACGGTGGTGGGAATCAATTGGGCTCCTTATCGCTACCGGAACGGTCGGTGGGAGGCCTACCCGATTGAAGAGTTTTGGAACGAGTTGCACGACCGGTACGCCGCGGCTTTCGCTAACGAGTACAGCGACGACGAGGATCCTGAAGCCGTGCGGGGTGGGGCGGTCATCGTTGGACAGATGCACTATCTCATACTCTATATTGGCGTCAGCAACCTGGTCCAGTCCGCCGACGAACTCCTGACTCAGAAGAAGATTCAGACAAGCGACAAACCGTTGTGGGCCAGCATCGCTAAAGTTGGCAAGACGGCGGTCCTCTTCATCGTCAACAAGGTGATTATGCGGAATTTCTGGGAGACCTCCCTGGCGCTCAAAGCGCTCTACCACTTCATGAGGCGCCAGCGGTTCTTCACCGCCCACGAACTCGCTGGCACAGCCTTACGCGCCCTTAAGAGCGCGAAACAGTGGGCGACGGTCTCGAAACTGCGTATGGGGGCGGTCGCCATAGGCGTCGTGGTAGTGCTTGCTCTGCTTGTCACCGGCGCGGTGCTCCTCGCTCGCTCCTACATGAACAGGAACCCTGCCGCCCGGATCACAGCGGCGGTCCTTGTCGGCACCCTTCTGTTCGCCGGCACGGTGGTGCTGCCCATCCTGCAGACCATCAACCTCGTCAGAACCGTCCAGGCGGTGTATGGCGTCTCCGCCCTTCAGGCGACTGGACGGGTGCTAAAAGCCTCCTCGAAGTTCATCGGCGCGTCCAAGTGTATCGCCGTCGTCGGGTTGATCATCACAGCCGTCATCATCTGGGGGGTGTTCATCCACTCCATCGTCAGCAACGACGTCCCCGTCACCAGCGTCGCCTTCGACATGCTCCTGGCTCAGACCATCGCTGCAACTATCCTCGCCATCGTCATGTTCGCTCTCTCATTGACCATCGTCGGTACGATCATCGTCGCCATCATCTCTCTGATCGATATTATCCTGGTGATCCTCGGCGTCGAGTGGACCATCACCGGTTTCCTGACCGAGTTGCTTACCAAAGCCATTTTCACCTACGAACTGGCGATCGATGTGGACGCTGATGATCTGATCACGATGGGTGCGCTGGACGCCGCTCTGGTCCGGCCCGAGGTAGGTATGGTAGGTGGGGCCGAGATGGAGTTCAGCGTCCCCGTCACTACCACTATCACGCACAAAGACCCTAAGGACTGGCGCATTCGTCCATATCTGTGGTTGTACACCGAGAATCAACTGCGCTCCACCACCTTCAAGCACGCACTGTCCCCCAATGGAGTTTCCCTTTCGGCCGAGAGAGGGGATGTCAGGGATGCCTGGACTGTCAGCGCACATCACAAACTGTGGGGCCACACCATGTACACTGGCTGGAAGGTGGACCGCCTTTCCACCACCACTACTCTGAAGGCCGGTATCAACCGCCAGGTCGATCTGACCATAGACACTGCATACGCCATCCCCGGCGTCGAGTGCTGGACGCTCGTCGTCCCCATCCCCTGGCCGCCCTTCTATCTGCCGGTCCCCATCTGTTTCGGGAAAGGCGTGGACGGCTCTGGGTCGGACACCGTCGGCCCCATCCTGTTTGACGTGTTGCCCCCCACGCTGGATGAGTTCGTGGACGTGGCCTCCTGGGCCGACGGGATGGTCTTCCGCGACGCCGACGGTGACGGCCTGCTGGCCCAGACCTACAACGGTAACGACCCCGACGACACTACCTGGGATACCGATGGCGATGGCCTCTCCGACGCCTGGGAGATGGAGCGCAGTTCCATCGGGGCGGACGAGGGGGGACAGTTCTTCGATCCCCGCGACCCCGACACCGACGACGATGGCTTGACCGATAAGGAAGAGGCTCTCCTGGGCACCAACCCCAACAACCCCGACACCGACGGCGACACGATCAGCGATTACGCCGAGGTGAAGGACGGCTGGGAGTTCACCTATGCCGAGGGCAAGACCACCTGGGTCTACAGCGACCCGCTGGCGGCCGACCCCGACCACGATGGAATGGATGACCTGTTTGAGCGCACCCTCCACACCTGCCCCGGCTGCGACCCGCTGGAGAACCGGTATCATCCCTATGTGTGGAACACCTCCCCCATCGGCCTCTACACTGCTATAGGCGACCCCGACGGCGTCGTCCGCCCCACCCAGACCTTCGTCTACACCACCACGGTGCAGAACAACCTCAAGCCGGACCTGTGGGTGCGAGGGACCACCGAACTGGATCCGGCCCTGCTCACCGGCGGGCCGCTGGGGATGTTCTTCGATATCGCCCGCGGACACTCCCAATCTCTCTACACCGATCTCACCGCCCCCTCCGGTGCGGGCGACCAGGAGGTCCAACTGACCACCTCGATGGAGGCCCAGCTCCATACCCCCTCCGTCTGGGCCTGGGATCCGGTTCACACCAGCGAGCACGACACGACCGCTATCCCGCAGAGCGTCGCTGTTAGCGCGGCGAACGGTTGGCCCGTCCCCTACGTCGTCGCCACCCTGGAAGGGGACCAGATCTATGTCTATTCCGCTGCTGCCGATGGCATCGTCGATAACGGTCGGTTGGTCCCCGGCAACTCAGGCTATGTCCCCAACGCTGCCCCCGACATCGCGTGCGACGACTACGACACCTGCCTGGTTGTCTGGACAGCCCGCAGTGGTGACACCCATTCCTTCCACTGGCGGATGGTGTTACCCCCGAGGTTCGGATTCGGATCGGGGGGATATACAACGGCTCCCGCCGGGGAGACCACCGGTGATTGTGCTGTTGCCGGGACCGGGCGCGGGTTCTTCCTGGCGGTCTGGGTTGAAGGGAACTCGCTCAAAGCGGCTACCATCAGGTACGGGCAGATCTCTATGCCCCCGCTGGTCCTCGATACCGGTGCAATTGGTGGGGTGGATGTAACCTACGCTTCCGACCGCTACCACGTCGTCTGGGAGCGGGAGGGTGACATCTACGCCGCTGTGGTCAACGGCGCGCAGGTGATCACCTACACCGTTGCCGCCAGCGCCGTTGTTGAGGATGAGCCAGCCATCGCCTACGATCCCTTGAGCCAGCGCTCCCTCATCGTCTACCGTCGTGCGCCCAGTAGCGCCAGCCCCTCCCTCCTGGCGCGCATCTTTGCCAACGGGCGCGTGGGCGACGCTGTGACGTTGGCGCAGGAGGGCGCTATCGGTGCCGCGATGCCCCACGCCGTCAGCGCCGATCCGATGAACGGCGGCTGGGTCGTCGCCTGGCGACCGGAGTACAGCGGCAACAGCAGCATCCACTACCGGGCCGTGGGAATGAACGGCGAACTGCGTGGTCAGGAGCAGGTATTGTGGGCCGGACGTTACACGCCGTCTCTGGCGCTCTCCTGCGCTGAGCCCCGCCCGGTCGCGCAGATCCTCTTCGACGAGGGCAGCGGGGCCACCAGTTTTGCCGACAGTTCCGGCTTCGGCAACGACGGCTATTGCGTCAACGACAGCGACTACGACTGCCCCCTCTCCGGCGTCGGCGGCAGGGAAGGGAGCGCGGTCCAGTTCGACGGGGACAAGGATGTGGTGTTTGTGCCGGTGGATCCCTCCGAGTCCGCTTACGCGGTGAGCCTGTGGTTCAAGGCTTCGTGCCAGACCTGCGGTCTCTTCGAGGTGAGTTCCGATTACCGTCCCGGCGTCACCACCGCCTACTCCGATCGCACGATCTACCTTCGCAACGGCAACATCTGCGCTCGCCTGGGCAACCGGTTCGGAGGGAACAACTCGTGCGGCAGCCATAAGGACTGCGAGACCATCTGCTCCTCCGGCGCCAACTACGCCGATGGGTTGTGGCATCAGGTGGTCCACACCTTCGGTGGAGCTGCTGGTGGACAACGGCTCTATGTGGATGGTGAACTGGTCGCCTCGGGCACGCAGGATTCCTCTGACCTGACCAGTGGGGATCGGCTGCGCATTGGCTACGGCGAATACCAGTATGGCGGCTACTTCAAGGGCGTCATCGATAACGTCGTCCTCTACTCCCGTGCCCTCTCCGACGGCGAGGTCCGCGACGCCTACCGCTCCGTCCTAGTAGTCTACCCCTTCGACGAACCGAAGGGAGCGACCCGCTTCGAGAACATCGCCCACAACGGCTATGGTGCTTCCTGCGAGGGTGCGTCCTGTCCCGCCGCCGGTGTGAGCGGCCGCGCCTACGCTGCGGCCGAGTTCGACGGCGCGGACGATGCCCTCATCGTCGGCAACCGGGCAAACACCGTGGCCGAATACGTGTACGACTTTGAGGGCAGCGTGCCCAGTGAATGGAGCAGCACCAGCGTTTCTACAACCCCCTCTGGTGGCCGTCGTTTCCTGGGGCGGTTCGGCAACGACGCCGTCACGCTCAGCCTCTCCAACCTGCCGACCCACGACCGGATCGAGGTCGAATTCGACCTGTTCGTCATCCGCACGTGGGACGGCAACGACACCACTAACGGGCCGGACTATTGGGAACTGCGGGTCGACGGCGTGCGGCGGTTCCAGACGACGTTCAACAACCACACAGACGGCACTCAGTCGTACCCGGACGAGTACTGGTCCTCCAACCCCGCCTACACCGGCGCGGTCGAGCGGGGCACGCTGGGGTACGACCCCGATGCCGTGTATCACATCAAGAAGTCCTTCGACCACACCGTCGACACCCTCCAACTCGAATTCAGCGCCCGCAACCTGGAAAGCCTCAGCAACGAGTCCTGGGGCCTGGACAATGTGCGTGTGCGGCTGATCAACGACAACGTGCCGCTGGCCAACACTTCCTTCACCATCGCCTTTTGGGCCAAGCGGGACCAGACTGGTCGGAGCGAGTGTTTCATCAGCCAGGGCGGAGGCGCGCCCAACGAGGATCTGTGCATCGGCTTCTGGTCGAACGACAAGTTCGTGTTCTCGTTCGGCGGCTCCGGCAACGAACTGCTCACCCCCGACGCCTACAGCGACACCGACTGGCATCACTGGGCCGTCACCTACGACGCCGACACCAACACCCGCACCATCTACCGGGATGGGCGGCAGGTGGCCCAGGACACCGCCTCTGCCGATTTCCAGGGCAGCGGGACGCTGCGCATCGGGAGGGCGTTCTACGACCATAACTTCAACGGACGCCTGGATGAACTGGCGATCTGGCGCGATGTCCTCACCGCCAGGGAGATCGAAGCCCTCTACAACAAGGTCAAAGCCCTGGACGACTCGGTGACTGAGTGCGCGTTGCCCTACGCTGCCTACAACGAGGCCAGTCTTCGCCTCAACCGGCTGGTCGTGCGTGAGACCACCACCTTCCTGGGCAAGGCGGAGCAGGATACCACCGACGTCGTCACTATCGATGCCACCGAGCCTGAGTCTACTATCACCTCCCTGATCGACGGCGCCGTCCTCAACATCACCGGTACCCTTGTCATCGGCGGAGAGGCGCGCGACAACACCTTCGTCACCCGGGTCGAGGTCAGTGTGGACGGCTCCGCGTGGCAGGAGGCGGAGGGGACCGAGACCTGGACCTATGCCTGGGACACCTCTGGTCTGCCGGAGGGCGACCATACTATCCGCGTCCGCGCCATTGATGCGGGCGGCAACGTCGAGACCTCCTACGCCTCCGTCACGGTCAACATCGACCGGACGCCGCCCGTCCTCGCTGTCACCTCTCGCCCGCCTAAGGCGGGTCGGGACGCGGAGGGGAACTGGACCGTCTCCCTCAGCGGTACCGTCAACGATGCCCACCCGGGTACCGTCGAAGTGTTGCTGCAGGGGCAGGGCGACGCGGCCGCTGGCTTCGGCTGGCAGCCCGCCACCGTTGCCGGCAACACCTGGAGCATCGATTACCTCCTCACCGACTTCGACAACCAGCGGGACCGCATCATCGATCCCACCGGTGTCTATACCCTCAGCCTCCGGGCATCGGACCTGCCCGGCAACGTGACGCCGGAGGGGGTCTACCTGCCCACTGTGAATCTGGACAACACCCCGCCGGAGGTTGCCCTCACCTTCCCCTTCTCCAACACCGCCGCGCTCACCGACACCGCCCGCTACATCACCGGCATCGTCACCGACACGGGTGCTGTCGCCTACGGGGTGGCGGATGTCGAGATCGCCTTTGTTAATGTAGAAGAAGTCACGCCCACCGTCACCTGGCACAGCGCCGTGCTGGACACTCCTGGCGCGATCACGTCCACCTGGTACTACACCCTCCCGGCCGATATGGAGGGGTACTACGCCATCTACCTGCGCGGGACGGATGTGGTGGGCAACCGGAACGACCGCCAGCCCACCTGGCAGGCCTGGCAGGGGATGATCGACACCCGGGACCCCTATGTGGACGCACTGGCGGATTACGGGGTGATGGGGACTGTGACCTACCTCAGCGCCTCCGACATCGTCACCTACACCGACATCACCTGCCAGGCGCGCGACCTGACGCTGGACATCGACCGGTTCAGCGGCTGCCCGTGCGACGAGAGCACGTGGCGCATCACCACCTACGACCAGGTCTCCCCCTGGTACCGCGAGACCTTCAGTGACACCACCCGCATCTATCAGGTGGACGCCCACTGTCTCCGACTGGGTGAGTTCGTCACCCCACCCACCGTCCACGCCTACGACGCTGCCGGTCGGCACAGCCAGACCGTCCTCTCGGAGACGATCAGCATTCGCCTCCTCGACTCCGCCATCCTCACCCCCACTGACGGCACCGTCTTCACCACTACCGCCCCCTTCAATGTCGAAGGGCACGCTGTCGCCATACCCTGGGGGGTCGGCGTGGTCACCGTCACCGTCAACGGCAACGTGTGGCAGACGCATATCTATGGTAGCGGGTTCACGGCAAACTGGAGCGATTCCTTCGACCCTGCCACCTACAACCCGCCCGGCGACGGCCGCTATCGTTTCCTCTCCCTCGTCCGCGAGGCCAACAACCCGGACGGCAACCGCGAGCAGACGCTCCTCCACCCCGTCACTATCACCGTGGACTCGCTTCCGCCCAGCACGCCCACCTTCACCACCACCGTCTTCACCACGGCCCATCGTGCCGAGACCTGGCCTGTGTTCCTCACCGGCGTCGTCACCGACATCGTTGGCGTGGAGCGGGTAGAGCTCAATCGGGATGGCGAGGGCTGGGTCCGGGTCGCTCACGATGGTACGACGTGGCGCTTCCGCTGGACCCGCGACGAGAGCCGCTCCGACAACGTCACCTACACCGTCTCCGTGCGCGCGGTGGACTTGGTCAGCCACACGTCCCAGGCCACGGCGACCATCGTCTTCGACGTGGTCCCGCCCGCGCCGGTCACCATCACGATGGAGGTTCAGGATCCGCTAAACCCGCTCCTCTACTATCCGGTCCAACCCGGCCAGATCATCACCGATAGCCACGTTTTGCGTCTGGAATGGACCTCTTCCTCCGACGGTGCGGGCGTGCGGGGTTACCTCTATGGCTGGACGACCTCGCCCACTGCCACCACCGGCCTCTCCTACACCGCCCACACCGGCCTGCCCGCGTACAGCGCCCTCCAGACCATCGGTGAGGCGCAGACCGTCTACGCCCACGTTGTCCCGATCGATAATTACGGCAACCGGCAGGAGCAGGTGGAAGGGCCGGTCTACGTGGATTCGCCCCTCACGCCGGACATCATAGACCTGGATTACCACGGCTGGATGGATTCCGGTTGCTCGCTGGTGGGCGTGGACCGGCGCGTGGAGCGTCACGCCTTTGACGGAGCGGCGTTGAGTGAGCCGCAGCGCTTCTACGTCACTTGGAATGAGACCGCTCTCCGTATGGCCTGGGAGGGGGCCAACTGGGATTACGAAGGCGATCTATTCATCTACTTCGACACGATCCCCGGTGGGGCGACCACCCTCTACAATCCCTACACCGCTACGATGACCAACACCACCATCTACCTGCCTGGCAACGTGCCCCCGGTGGACACTTCCTCCTGGCCTGAGTTCGCGCGGATCCACCATGCCCAACTGGTCACCCCGCTGCTCGGCACAGCGATGCAGGCCGACACGCTGTTGTGGGTGCAGAGCACCCTCACAGCCACTCTGTTGTACTGGAACGGCAGCGAATGGGTCAGCCCGACGCTCCTCACCTCCGATCAGTACCACTGGGACGCCGAACTGACCGACCTGTATGTCCCCTTCAGCATGCTGGGGATCACCCAGCCGGTGACCACCTCGCTCAACCTGCTGGCAGTGGCCAGTGAAGAGAACGCGCTCCGCCTGTGGGCCACAATGCCGGACCGCAACCTGGTGGATAGCAGCCTGGCGGTCAATCCGACCGCCGCCCAGGCGGAGGAGCACGTCTACATGCTCACCCGCCCCTATCACTGGTACAGCCTGGGCTCCGGCATCTGCCCCAACGATCCGTTGATGGCTCTGACGGGCGAGACCTTCCCGGATAGCGATCTGGAGGCCCGCATCAGCGCGCAGCCGGTCGGCACGGCCTTCACGCTGATGGGCGACGACCTGTACCACCAGTGGCGGGCCTTCTATCTGGACGAGGGTCCGGAGGATCGGCAATTCGACTTCCTCGACCACAGTCACCCGCCCGTGGGCCACGGCGACACCATCACCTACACCCTGACCGTCGCCAACCGCGGTCCGGTGACCGCCAGGGACGTGCGGGCGTTGGTCTCCGCTTACTACGCCCTCAGCCTGCCCGGCGCGACACAGGACCTGGTCGGATACCGCGAGTACAAGGTGATCGACATCGGCGATGTGGCTCCTGGCGCGACCGTCACGGCCACGTTCACTGGCACGGTAAACGTGGAGACCAACTGGCGCTATGCCCAGTGCCTGCTGACCGATCCCCCTGATCTCTGTGAGCCGTTGCGGGAGTGGGCTGTGCTGGAGGGGATGCTCTTCGACGAGCGCACCCCACTGACCCTCACCCTCGGGTTGCCGACGGAGCCGGCCTGGGAGTGGTTGTGGGTCGATCACCAGGTGGATAGCGATCCGCCGGAGTACGTGGGGATCGATAGCCCGCGGGCCGTGGTGGGGCCGTTGACCACCACCGTCACTGGTTACGCCTACGATCCCTCCGGCGTGCTGACCGTCGAGGTGCAGGTGCGTGACCCGCTCAGCGTCACCACCATCATCACCTGCACCGATCCCACACCGGACGACGGTCGCTGGTCGTGCCCGTGGAACGTCAGTGGAAACGACGGGGATGAGTTCGACCTGCGTGCTCGCGCCATCGATCGCTACGGTCACGTCAGCGAATGGACGTCGCCGTGGCGCACGGTGGTGTTGGATTCCACACCTCCCACCGTTACGATCGACGCCGAGGCCTGGGATACCGTGAGCGGACAACTCATCGGTCCGGATGGCTACCTGCTGACCGGCCTCTTCACCGACACGCATAGCCTCGGTACGGTAGAGGTCTGCCGCGACACTCCGGAGGGGGCGATCTGCGACCCGGCGACCATCGTCCTTAGCACCCAGGCCCCTACCGACACCGAGCGCCTCTACGACGACGTGCCGAGCGCGCCCATCCCCATCGGCGCTACGTGCCTGACGCGCACCTTCACCGTCACCGAAAACTTCTTCGTCGCCGATGTGAACCTGGGATTCGCTGCTGCCATTACCAACCGTGAGGAACTGGTGGTCGATCTCTTCTCACCCTCCGGGACGAGCGCGCGGGTCATCGGCGGGCTGGGCAGTGACGCTAACATCTACGCCAACTACGACGTCTGGCTGGACGATGCCGCCCCTGGTGAACTGCACAACCGGGCAGACGACGACGTGGCCGAACCCTACTTTGACCGCGCGGCCCGCCCGGATGAGCGTCTGAGCGTCTTCAACGGCGAGCCGGTCAGCGGCACGTGGACGCTGCGCATCTGCGATCTGGTGCCTTTGGTCAACCAGGCGACTTACTACCGAGCCCGCCTCAGCCTGACGCCGCAGAGCAGCGCGGTCTCTTCGGCGGGGAGGTGGGCCTACGCGCTGCCGACGCCCGAGGACCACGACAGCGTCGTCCAGACCCTCTCCATATACGGCCTGGACAGCGTGGGCAACCGTGTGGGCACGCCCATCGTGCTGACCTACACGCTGGACACGGTAGCGCCGGTGATCTCGGTGACCACGGCGGTTCGCGGCTTGCCTCTGCTGGATGCAACCAATTCGCCCGTGCTGATGGGCCACGTGAGCGAGGGTGGTGAACTGGAGGCGGTCTACCTGCGAGTGGATCCGCCGGATGGGGCCTCGTATCGAGATGCGGCGGTGCTGGGGCTGGAGAGACCTTACAACGTGTATCTGCCCCAGGTATACAAGGACGCCGGGTCGGCCCAGGTACAGGGGGCGGTGACAATGGCCTGGCTCCACGAGGTGGATCGCTACTGGCGGACAACCAGGCAGGCTGCGGAGAGGAGTGTGGTCCGGACAGCGGCCGGGGTCAACGAGGTGTGGCACTACACGTTGCGGCCGGATGAGGGGGGCGTTTATACTTTGTGGGTGGAGGCTTACGATAGGGCGGGGAACGTTACGGTGTTGGGGCCGTACTCGGTGCAGGTGGCCGCTCCCGTATATCTGCCGGTGGTGATGAACGAGACTCCCTAGAGGTGCTCGTTCGATTCCCTGCCCATTTGAAACCACAACGGCTCGGCGGAATCCGCCGAGCCGTTGTAATTTAGGCTGGGGCGCAAGTAGTTTGTCCTGACCTTCGGACAGGAGTTCGGACATCAGGCGTGGG
>DUEL01000034.1 GCA_011192125.1 Thermoflexia bacterium | reverse complement strand
CCGGGATGGTAGGGGCGAACGACCGTTCGCCCCTGAACGGCCGTTTGCCCCTAGTCGGGGTGCTGGAGGACCTGGCCGACGCGCTGGAGGGGTACGCCTCGGGCGACCCCGCTGCGCTGGCGGCGGTGCAGTCGGCCTCCGAGGCCAACGGACGCCTCCGGGCGGCCTACGCCGCCTGTGCAGATCCGTGAATCCTGCGAATCCGATGTTCTGGAGGTGAACGATGAGCCGTGTTCGCTGGCCCCTTCTCGTCATCGGGATCGTCGGGGCGATCATCGTCGCCGTAGCGGTGATCCTGGTGGTCCGGATGGGGCGGGGAACGCCCGTCCCGCTGCCGGTCGCCATCGACGACATCCCGCCGGGGACTGCCCTGGACCCACAGTTGTTCCGGCTGACGGAGGTCCGGGACCCCGACCCGGCCTTCCTGGAGGCGGTGGTCACCGCCGACGAGTTCGTGCAGTACATGGGCCTGCCGGTGCTGGAGACGGTCCACGCCGGCTCGCCGGTGTTCAAGGCCCAGGTAGCGACGGAGGCTCCCAACGAATGGCAGCATCGGGTGAGCCTGCTGGTCTCCGACCCCGACCACGTGGTCTTCCCCATCCCGGTCTCGCCCGACCAGGTGGGGAACTACATCGTGGCGGGAGACTACGTGGACGTGATCTTCACCCTGGGGCGGGTGGCGGCCCAGGAGATGAGCCACGAGTACGTGGTGCCGGAGGAGGTCGGTGTGCGGGAGACGGGCCAGGTGACCCCTACCGGCAAGGTAGGGGCGCAAGGCATTGCGCCTCTGTGGGTGGGTGGGGCGATCACCGAGACGCTGCATCTACCGGTGGCGAAGGTGATCCTGCCCGACGTGCGGGTGCTGCGGGTGGAGCGGGAGGTGGTGCAGACGGCCGGTTTCTCCTACGGCACGGGAGCGAAGGAGGAGACCGGGGTAGGGGCGCGAGGCGTCGCGCCCACAGGAGACGTGATCCGGCTGTACCTGGAGGTGGACCGGGAGCAGGCGGAGGTGCTGGCCTTCGCCCTCAACAACGGCGTCCTCAACCTGCCTGCCCACGCCCGGCCCATCGGCACGCCGACCGAAGGCTTCACCTGGGACGACTTTGTGGATCGGTTCTTCCAGGACCGACCTGCGCCGTGGGAGGAGGGGAAATGAGGGTGAGGCATAAGAGGGGTGAGAAGGGTAAGAGAAGGCAGCGAATTGTCGTCCACGTCCCGGCCGACGTGGCCGATCTGGTGCGGGTTATGGCCCGCGCCACAGGAAGAACGGTTGCCGGGATGACCGACCACCTCGTGGAGATGGCAATGCGGACCGCGTTAGGCAATCAGGGAACGAAGTAAAAAACGGAGGTGCGGTGGAAGCCATCGGAGAACACATTCGGGCGATTGAGGAACAGCCGTGGAGTATCGCCGAGGCGATGCAGGAGTGGAGGTGTAAATGACCGGGAACGGCGAGAAGCGGGAATTGAACCTGGTGGTCGGCTTCTACAATTACTCCGACCTCCAGCAGTTGGAGCGGTTCCTGGAGGGGACGGGGATCACCATCCTCTCCGCCGCCCAGGACGCCCAGCGGGTCTTCGACGACGCGGTGAACCTGGAGGCGGACGTGGTGCTCCTCTGCCCTCAGGTCACCGGCTATCGGCCGCAGATGATCATGGACCTCCTCCTCCACGTGGACCGGCCCATCCCGACGGTCGGCTGGGTGGAGGCCACCTCCGACGACGGCCGCTCGATGGTCGCCCACGGGGCGAAGGGGTACGTCACCCTGCCGATGGACGCCCACCAGGGAAACAGGGTGGTCCAACTGCTCCGGGCGGCCGTCGAGGAGGCCCACCGGGAGCGGCAGCGGGGGGAGGTGAAGGCCCGGCCCGTCCCCTCCAGCCGCCTCCAGGCGTGGAAGGAGCGGGTGATCACCGTGTGGGTGCCCAAGGGGGGTGGGTCCACCCGGACCACCCTGGCGGTCAACCTGGCGGTGGCCCTCTCCCACGCCTCGCTGGGCAACCAGCCGACCGTCCTTCTGGACTTCGACATGGCGAAGGGGGACGCCCACACGATGCTCGGCTTCACCGCCAACGTGAAGCACGCCGAGCGGCACGGATGGCCCCTGCTGGAGCGGGGGCTGTTCGACCTGGTGGTGGGGCTGGCCTCCCGCTGGGCGCAGGGGGGCGACAGCCTCATCACCCCGGTCCTGCTGCGGAACTACCTGGTGCGGTGGGACGAGGATTCCCAACTGGACCTCCTGCCGGGGCTGTACTTCCCCCACCAGGCGGGGGCGGAGGAGTTCCGCAACCGGGCGATGATCTACCAGATGGGGCGGCGGATCATCGAGGTGATGCGGCAGATGTACGCCTTCGTGGTCATCGACATCGGGCAGGACTTCACGCGGCCCCTACACCGGGCGGCCATCGAGGCGGCCAACGAGGTGCTGGTGACGGTGCCGCCGGTGTGGACGGCGGTGGTCGATACGGCCAACGCGATGGAGCCGCTGAAGCACCACTTCGGCAGTCTGGAGAAGTTCAAGTTGGTGATCACCCGGTTCGACCCGGAGTTCGGGCTGTCGGAGAAGGAGATCATCAAGGAGGTGGGGCTGCCGAAGTTGGCGACCATCCCCCACGACGCGGTGGTGGCGGAGAACGCGGTGAACACCCACACCCCCTACGTGCTGACGGACGAAGGGCCGCTGGGGGATGCGGTGCGGGAGTTGGCGGCCTACTACCTCCCCTACCTGGCCGAGAAGCGGAAGCGGGGCCTGGGGCTGTTCGCCGGGCTGAAGCGGGCGTTCGTGCGGGAGTCGTAGCAAACACCGGGAGGAGGTGACGGAGTGGGCCGAGACCCGCTGAGCGACTTCTGGAACTGGGGGGACGAGCCGGAGGACGTAGAGGCGAACGGTGGCTCGCCTTCGTCAGAGCCGGTTCCGTCCTTCTACGAGGTGATGCAGGCGGCGAAGGCGGAGGAGGTCGGCGACCCCTACGCCTACGTCCTGGAGACGGTGCGGGAGCGGATCCGCGCCGGGAACCTGCTCACCACCGCCCAACTGGACCACCCCGGTGAGGAGGAGGAGCATCTGGTCTACGACCTGGCGCTGGAGGTGGCCCGGGACTACGCCTCCTCCTGCGCTTCGCGGGGCCTGCCCCGCCTCCCCGCCGAGCCGGAGGTGGTGGCGAAGCGGGTGGTGGACGACGTGCTGGGCTGGGGGCCGCTGGCGGAACTGATGGCCGACGAGGCGGTGGAGGAGATCTTCATCAACGGCCCCGACGAAATCTGGGTGGTGCGGGCGGGGAGGCCCAAGGAGCGGACCTCCCTCCGGTTCACCGACGCGGCCGAACTGCGCCGGTTCTTCAACCGGAAACTGGACCGGGCCGGGGGCCACCGGGGCCTCTCCACCAAGACCCCCTGGGCCGACGGAAGGCTGGAGGACGGGAGCCGGTTCCACGGCATTATGCCGCCGCTGGTGGCGAACCGGGATAACCTGGTGGTGACCATCCGGCGGTTCCGGCCGGTGGCGAAGACCCTGGAGGAGATGGTCCGGCTGGGGACGATGCCGCCGGAGGTGGCCGGGTTCATCGCGGCGGCGGTGCGGGCGCGGCTGAACGTCGTGGTGAGCGGCGGCACCGCCTCGGGCAAGACCACCTTCCTCAACGCCTGCGGGTCGGTCCTGGAGCCGGACGAGCGGGTGATCACCATCGAGGACACGCCGGAGTTGCAGGTGCCGGTGGAGAACTGGGTGCAGTTGGTCACCCGCGAGGCGGCGGAGGGGGTGGAAGCGGTGACGATGGCCGACCTGGTGCGGCACGCGCTGCGGATGAAGCCGGACCGGATCTGGCTGGGGGAGGCGCGGGGGCCGGAGATGGCGGCCATCCTGACGGCGGCCAACACCGGCCACGAGGGGGTGATGTTCACCGTCCACGCCGACGACGTGTGGGCGACGCTGACCCGCATCGAGACGCTGGTGCAGGAGGGGAAGCCCAACCTGCCCCTGCGTGCGATCCGCCTCAACATCGCCACCGCCCTGCACCTGGTGGTCCACCTGACGCGGATCCGTCTGCCCGACGGGTCGGAGACGCGGCGGGTGACGGGGGTCGGGGAGGTGCGGGACCGGCTGGAGGGGGAGGAGATCGTGGTCGAGCCGCTGTGGGAGTGGGATGGAGAAACCCTGCGGTGGACGGGGAACTTCCCCTCGGAGCGGCTGCGAAAGCGGCTCCTGGAGCGGGCCGGGTATGATTTCCGGGCGGAGGTAGCACAGAGAGCAGGGGAGGAATGGTGATGGGCGAGATCACGGCGGGGATCCGGGAAGTGAGGTTCGGGAGCACGGCGACCGGCGATCCCGAGGGCTACACCGTCGGCGACCCGTATCCTCCGGCAACCAACGGTACGTTGTCCGGCGAATCGACGACAGTTGTGCAGGTCCTCCCGCCGGGGGCATGCCCCTGGTGCAGCCGGCCCTCGGTGCACCATTGGGTGTTCCACAATGGCTTCTGCCCCCGCGTGAGAGCAATCGACTACTACCCAAACGGCTCCATCAAACGGGTGGAGTTCTGGCCGGAGGACGAGGACCGGGCATTGGCGGAAGCGGACTTGGCCTCTTACGCCCTTGGCCTGGCCCGGGAAGACGAGGAGGAATGAGTATGCGCGTTGTGTCCCGCGAGCGAGACGAGATCTACCTGGCCTTCGACCGAGACGAGTTGCAGCGGTTGGTCGATGCGCTTGAGAGCGCCGTGGACCAGATCTACCGGGGCAGTATGCTCCCGCAGCAAAAACGGGCAGCGGCGGACGTGTTGTGGGACTGGATCGACCGGTTGAACAGCGTGGTTTGGGATTCCGTCTCCGACAACGGTGAGGAACAGGGAAGGGGCCTTGCCGGAGACGGTGGAGAGAACAGGGAAGACCTGGCAAGGCAACTGGAGGAGGACCCGGGAGACGTTCTTGAGAATCTTCTGTGGGACGAAGACGATGATGAGGAGTGGGACACCGATGAATGACAACGCGCTGCAAATCGGTCTCACACCGAAGGACCTCCAGACCGTTATCGAGGCCCTGGAAGCCTACGCCGACGCGGTGTACCGGTCCAACAGTGACGTGGAGTACAAACACACGAAGGGGGAGGAGATCTGGCGGCTTCGAGAGCAGTTGCGGAAAACGTTGGTGGGAGCAGACGGGAGCGAGAATGCAGCAAGGGGCGGCTCCGAGTGGACGTGGTGAGGGAGGTGACAGATGAGCCAGGAGTGGCTGATCGCGCTGTTGATGGGACTGCTGGCCGGCGGGGCGGTGCTGACGGTCTTCCTGGCCTTCGCCCTCCGGCCCCGGCGGGTGGTCCGCGCCCAGCCGGAGACGCTGCTGCCCGGCATCCAGGTCCGGCTCGACCGGGCAAAGTTGGGGGTGAAAGCCTCTACCTACATCGCCCGCTCCCTGGCCTACGGGGCCGTCTTCGGCGCGGTGATGTGGCTGGCGACGGGGGCCTTCCTGGTCTTCCCCGTCGGGTTGGCCGCGGGCTTCTTCTTCGTCTGGTCCCGCCTGGAGGACGAGCGGAACGAACGGCTGAACCGGTACCACAAGGCGCTGGCCTCGGCGGCGGACACCATCGTCAATTCCTGGCGGATCAAGCCGTCGATGAACCGGGCGCTGGAGGCGGTGGCGACCTACGGCCAGGGGGAGGTGGCGGAGGACTTCGCCGAGATCCGGCGGGCGGTGCGCAGCGGGGAGCCGCTGGTCGCCGCCCTCCAAAAGGTGGCTGACCGGCGGGAGTCGCCCGTCTTCGACGCCCTGGCGACCGCCCTCATCGTCGCCGAGGAAGCCGGCGGGGAGGTCTCCGGGATGCTGGCCCGCCACGCCGACGCGACCCGGGAGATGGCGGTGATCTACGAGGAGACCATCGACATGCAGAAGGGATCCCGTACCGAGGTAATGTGGGGCGTTGTCGGGCCGTGGGGAGTGACAGCCCTGGTCCGGCTGGCGACGATCCTCACCGGCGGGGTCGGCTACGGGACGGAGTTCTTCCAGACCCCGGTGGGGCAGGCGGTGGCGGCGGTCGCTGCGGTCCTCACCGTCGTCGCCTACGTCCACGCCCACCGGACCGCCGGGCGGGGGCTGATCGTGGAGCGGGTGGCCGTGGAGCGGGGGCGGGAGGTGAAGGGGGCTACCCGGGCAGGGGCAGCCCGCCCGACTGTGAGACAGGGGGTGTGAGATGGAGGTCCTGCTGGGGTTCCTGGCCGCGTTGAGTTTCCTGGCCGTGTTCGGGGCTTTCACCCTGCCCCGACGGCGGGGGGTCCGCGCCCAAGCCGAGGAGCGGGTCCTGCCCGAGCAACTCCAACTGAAAGAGGCCAGGGGGTTGGGCTTCCTGATGCCCACCCTCCAGGGGTTGGCCGACGCACTGATGGGCCGGGAGGGGACCGCGGGGATCAACACCCGCTACCTGGCCCTGCTCAAGCAGGCCGATTGGTACTGGGGGCCGGGGGAACCGGCCCCGCCCAACCCGGACGCCCCCTTCTGGAACCTGGAGACGATGTGGGCGGCCAAGGTCTTCCGAGGGCTCGTCCTCGGCCTGGGCGGGGTGCTGTTCCTGGGTCTGCTCTCCGTGGCCGTTCACCTACCTCCAATCTCGGCATCCCTGGGCCTGCTGGCTGGGGTGGCAGGGTTCTTCGATCCCGATGCCCAGGTGGCGGAAGCGGCAGATCGGCGGCGGCGGCAGATCGTGTTGGAGATGGGGTACAAGGTGCCGGAACTGCGAGTGTACGTCCGCTCGGGGCGGACCTTCGTCTCCGCGCTGCGGTACATCACCTCCCGGCCGGGCGGCCCGTTCGTCAAGGAACTGCACCGCGCCCTGGTGGTCCACGACATCACGGCGGACCTGGAGCGGGGGCTGCGGGCGGTGATGGAGCACAACCGGCTGTGCGAGCCGCTGGTCAACCTCTGTGCCGACCTGCTGGCGGTGCTGACGGAGGGTGGGGAGTTGGCCCCGGTCCTGGAGACCCACGCGGCGGCCGCCCAGCACGAGCAGCGGCGGCTCCTGCGGCAGCAGGGGCAGGAAAACACGCAACAGATGACCTATGTAGTTGCCTTCACTACCCTCATCGTGATGTTCCTGCTCATCGCAGGACCGGCCTTGTGGACGGTGGTGGTCAGCCTGGGTGGGCTGTAAAGTTGGTTTGCGAGGTAAAGATGACCAGGACGTTGACAGGCGGGGAAAAAGGGGCAGTCAAGACACCCGTAGTATCTTCCGTCGCCAATCATCCTGATGGTGCAGGCTGTGGCTCTGCTGTTACTCCGGTTGCTGTTTCCGCCGCCGGGCCTGCGACCGGACATCGAAGAAAAGATCCGGCGGCTGATAACGAGAGAAGATCGTTGACCTGGCGGAGAGGAGGTGAGGCGTAGCGAGGTGAATGTTTGCACGCAAACATTTGAGTTGGGTGGTCGTGACGGTTGTGCACAAACACGTTGTTGAGGAGGTGAAGCGATGAAGGAGCGGCTGTTGTACCTGTACTGCCGTGGGAAAGCCGAGTGGATCGCTCTGAAGGACCGGCTGGCCGTCCGGGAGGTCTTGTACGGTGAGGAAGGGCAACTCGGCAAGATCGCTGTCGCGGTCATCCTGGCCGCCGTGGCCGTGGGCCTGGCTGTCGCCGTCGCTGCTATCCTGGGTCCCCGGATCCTCGGCCTGGCCGAGCGAACCGGATCACAGATCGAGAGCGTGCCGCTGGACTGGGGGCAGTAGCCGATGGAAAGAACGGTGGAATGGACGGTGGGCCAGTTCCTCTTTTGGGTGCTGGTCTTCGCCGTCGTCCTCACCGGCGTCGTCTCCGTGCGGCGGGCCGGGGCGGTGCTGAGCGCCCACAACGCGGCGCTGGTCGCGGCGCGGGCCGCCCTGGGACCTCACCAGGGGACCGTCCAGGCCGGGTTCGACCTCTCTGCCTGGTGGGGGATCGAGCCCGGCCTGGCCCCCCAGGCCGTCTCCGTCCGGCCGGAGGCGGGCCGCCGGTCTCTTCGGGTGCGGATCGAGGGCGCGATACGGGCCCTGTTCGGGAACACCGCCCCCCTGGGAGCCGGGTCCTACCAACGGCTGGAGGACTTCTACCCCGGCCCGCCGGACATGTGGGAGTAGGAGCGGGGGAGGTGGGCGATGGACGAACTGGTCGGCTTCATCTTGATCGTCCTCCTGCTGGTCCTGATGCTGGGGGTGACCACCTTCGTCGCTCACGTCCAGCCGGTGAAGGTGCTGGTGGCGGCGGCAGCCCGCAACTGCGCCCGCGCCGGGGTGGAGACCCTGGCGGCAGGGCGGGGACTGTTGCAGGCGGAGCAGACCGGAGTGGAGACGGCCCTGGCCGGGATGGGGGGTGGGATCGACCCGGAAGGGCTGGCGGTGCGGGCCTACGCTGCCGATGTGTGGGGCCGGGGGCGGGTCTTCGTCTGTGAGACGGGGTACAGCGTCGATGTCTCCAGCGTGCCGCTGGTCGGTTGGTTTTACCCCCGCGACGCCGTGCGCCTGCGGGCGCGGGTGGCGTTGCGTATCGAGCCGTACAAGGCGAGATGGGGCAGATAAAACTTTCCTGGCAACGTCTGCCTTCCGACTATCTCTACCGGACGGCGGCCTGCCTGGTGGACGGGCAGGATGAGCCCATCGCGGTGGTCTTCAACCCCCTCATCGCCCGGCCGGTGGCTGCCATACTGAACGTCTTGATCGAGACAAAAGGGGGGTGGCGGGGACGGCTGGACGACGCCCGGGCTGATCTGGCCCATTCTCTGGCCGAGCGATTGGGGTTGGAGGAAGAGCGGGTGCTGGAGGCGCTGGACTGGGCCGTCCGACGGGCCGGCGTGGAGGTGATCCCGGATGAAATCGAGGTGCAGATCAAGGATCCGTGAGAGAGACCGGCTCCTGACCGACGAGCGAGGCCAGTCCTTCGTGGTGATGTTCCTCATCCTCCTGCCGCTGCTCCTGCTGGTCCTGGGGATCGCCCACGACCTGGGGAACGCGGCGGCGGGGACGGCCATCGCCCAGGACGCGGCGGACCTGGGGGCGCAGGAGGCGGCGAAGTTGGTGGACGTGGGCTACCTGGAGCACCACCAGGTGGTGGCGGTGCGGCCGGAGGCACTGGCGGTGGCGCAGATGGTGGCCGACGACCTGACGGGTGGCGCGTTCCGGGTGGACCGGGTGTACGTGGCGCGGCGGAACCTGGTGGTGGTGGAGGGGCGAGTGAGCATACGGACCCCGTTCCTGGACGCTTTCCTGGGTATCCCCCGCATCACCCGGCCGGTGATGGGGGTGGCGGAGGCGGCCCACGGGGTCGAGGGTCGGGGGGAGTGAGGTCGGCTTGACAAGAGTATGGCATTTATGCTATACTATAGACGCGATGCCCAAACGCAAAGTCCCCGGTCAAGGAGAAAGGCGGCGTACCACCGTCTGGCTGGGCAAGGAGGACCGCGCAGCCATTCGTGCCATTCGTTCGCGGTGGCAGTTGGAGACCGATGCGGCTGCCATTCGCTTCGCCCTGCGCGTGTTGGCGGCTTCCGAACGGCTGGAGGTGGTGCTATCGCCCGACTTCAACGTTGAGGAGGTGAAGGAAGATGTCTGACTACAAGCCGACCTTCCGCGTTTCCCCCAAGAAGCGGCCCTGGTACAAGCGGCTGACCCCGCTGGCCTGGTTCTTCATCGGTGTAGCCGTGCTGGTGGTGGTCCTGGGGATCGTCGCCGCTGCGATGGCCTTTGGCAACCGCCACGCTTCCGGGGAGCCGTGGTGGACACCCACGCCGACCCTCCCGCCCTCCCCGACGCCGATACCACCGACACCGACACCGACGGCTACCCCCGGCCCGGTTCCGGCCCATCCCGCCTGGTGGACGGATGAGATGACCCAGGACGAGGACGGCAACTGGTGGCCGCCGGAGGAGGTCATTGAAATGGTAAAGGAAGCATACAACGCCGACTACGAGGCAGGTCGGCGTTTCTTGGTCGATACCCGTCCGCCAGACTACGACGCGCTTGAGGAAGCACGACGTGAATGGAATAGTGGACCGGAACTCGAAGGTGCCCTCCGCCTGATAGAGAAAATGCGAAGCGGAGAGGAACCTATCTTCTTCGCCGAATGGGAAGTTTGCATTCTCCAGGTTCAGGATTTCACTCCTGACGGTTTAGAATGTACTCTTGGTGTCGTGTGTCAGAACGGAGTGGTCAGTCAGTACGACCCGAGGACCGGTGAATTGATCAGCCAAGAGCATCGTGACAACAGCGGCTTGGGGCTGATCCGTATGCGCTACGATCCAGCCAGCGGTCATTGGAAGCGATACGAGTTCCTGGATTTCGTTCCTCCCCAATGAGGAGGGAGATATGAACAAACGCACGTGGCTTCTCCTCACCGCGTCCGTGTTGCTCATTCTGCTCATAATGTCGCTCAAGGCTATGCCTGCCACGGCGGATAAACTGCGCCAACAACCGTGTGGAAATGCTTGTGGGATTCCCGGGTGTTCCTCGTGTTCCATCCGAGATGGCCTGGCCCGTTGTGACGCCTGGTGCGGCGGCGGCGCACCGCCGACGGAGGAACCCCCCGGCGGCGGGGGTGGCGGCGGAGGCGAGCCCACCCCGGAACCCACCGAGCCGCCGGGCGGCGGCGGTGGTCCCACCCCGGAACCGACCGAACCGCCGGGCGGTGGCGGCGGAGGCGGCGAGCCCACCCCGGAGCCAGGGATGGTCTGCTATACCTGCGTCCCCTGGCCGCACTGCCCCTCCGGCTATGCCGATAACTTCTGTGTCGTCACCGACGAGAACGGCAACCGGTGGCTTGCCACCTGGTCCTGCATCGCCGACGCCGCTACCTGCGAAAGCCCACCGGAGCCAAACGAACCAGACGCACCGGAGCCACCCTGCACGCCGGAACCGGGCGGTGACGGGATCTCCTTCAACTGCCCCGGCGACGAAGGCCGAGGCTTCGACTGGGGCTATTACCTGTGGGTCTCCGCCCGCGTGCCGCCCCATCGGGTGAAGATGTGGCCCTTCCCCCGCTGGCTGGTGGCGATGGGCGCTCCCCTGCCGGAGCCGTTCGACTCGGGGGAGCCGGGGCGGCTGACGCTCCTCGACGATCCCTCCTTCACCCCGCCGGAACTCTGCGCCCCCCACGGGCCGGGCAACGAGGAGGGGTGCTGGTCCGACGCCGTTGCCTTCCCGACGCGGGAGGAGGGGGAAGAGCCGCAGCCGGGGGACATCCGCAACTACCGGATCGGCCTGCGCTGGCGGCGGGCGCGGAACGACCGGCCCCATCCCAACGACCTGGGAGGGGTGCCGCCCGTCTGCTGGGACTTCGACGAGCGGGAGTGGAACGTCGGAGAGGACTACGGATACGGGCGGATCCAGGATGAGGTGTGCTGGGCCAACGAGGTGACCCACATCTACGAGACCTCCTCCTGGGGCAAGCCCCACAACGGGCCGAGGTTCCTGCCGCCGGAGGAGGTGTGTGGTCCGGCGCAGCGGAGCACGGGCTGCTGCGAGCAGGTCCCCGACACGTGGGACATGCCCGCCTACCAGGTGCGGGTCTACACCACCTGGGCGGCGGAGTGGGCGGTGGAGTACGAGCGGTACGAGCGAGTGGGGACGGAATGGAGCGAGTGCCAGTGCACCGACTTCGACCCCTCGCAGTACCCGGACGTGGAGTGGCGGAGTTGTGGGGATCCGCCGGAGGGGATCTGCGTGGGGGTGTATAACGACCCGCAGACGGAGTGGTGGGGGAAGCAGCGGCAGGTGGTGTACGACTGGGTGCGCCACTTCGAGGGGTGGTACCCCATCGACCTGCGGGACTACGGCAGCCCCACCTGGTACTACACCTCCTACGCGGTGACGACCATCGGTGAGGGTCCGTGGTGCCCAGGCCATCAGTACACACACACGGGGGACGCGGTGCCGGTGCCGGTAATCGAGATCCAGTCGGTGCTGCGGGACCCGTGTATGGTCACCGACACCTGCCCGCCGTGGTATCCGGGGCCGGGCAACCTGGAGCGGCTGAAGCCGGTGTGGCCGTGAGGGGCTGTCTTAACTTGTCCTCTCCTCCCTCCCGGGATATAATCCCCCCCGCTATGAACCGCATCGACCGCTTCGAGGCGCTGGCGGAGCGATTGGTGGAAGGGACGTTCGCCCGGCTCTTCGCCGGGTACCTCCATCCCCTGGAGGTTGCCACGCACCTGGCCCGCGCGATGGAGGACCACCAGGTCCGCGCGCCGGATGGAACGTCCCTGGCACCGACCCATTACTGGATCTATCTCCACCCGAAAGACTTCGGGCTTCTCATCGCTCGTCGGCCCTCCCTGGCTGAGGATTTAGCCGAACACGTGGCCCGTCTGGCCCAGGAGGCTGGGCTGACGCTCGTCGGGACGCCGGTGGTGGCGGTGGAGCCCCTGGTGGAGGTTCCCCCCCGTTCGGTCCGCGTCGAGGCCCGATGGCAGCCCGCCGGGGGGGAGGCAACCGACGCTACTCGCGAGATGACGGAGGAGGACCAGGAGGCGGTCCGCTCCGCCGCCGAGGGGGGGCCCCAGGGCCGACCGTTCCTGATCATCGAGGGAGAACGGCACGTGGAACTGACGGAGCCGGTGGTGAACATCGGTCGGGCGCTGGATAACGACATTATCCTGGAAGACCCCCGCGTCTCGCGGCATCACGCCCAGCTCCGCCGCCGGTTCGGTCGATATGTCCTGTACGACCTGGGTAGTTCCGGAGGGACGACGGTCAACGGTTACTCGATCCAGGAGTGCGTGCTGCAGCCTGGCGACGTCCTCTCTTTCGCCGGGGTGGAGGTGATCTACGGCGAGAATCCTCTCCCCACGCCGCCTTCCCCCGATGGTGAGGACACGCCGGCGCTGGAAGAAGAGTGAGGTCGACGTTGGAGGGGGTGTTACTCGCTCTGCGACTCGTACTCGCCGCTCTTCTCTACGCGTTTCTGATCGCTGTGGCGTGGGTCCTCTGGCAGGACCTGCGACGGGCGGCGTGGAAGGGTCGCCCCCGACCGGCCGGACGGCTGGTGGTAGTAGAGGCCGGAGAGACGGACCTGGAGGTGGGGACGGCGTTCCCGCTCCAGGATGTGACCTCGCTGGGACGCGCGCCCTCCAACAAGGTCTCTCTGGCCGACCCCTACGTGTCTGCCCACCACGCGCTTCTCTCTTGGCGGGATGGGCACTGGTGGCTGGAGGATTTGGGGAGCCGAAACGGGACCACCCTGAACGGTGAGCCGGTGACGCGACCGACCGTCGTCTCCACTGGCGACCTGATCGGCGTGGGGCGGGTGGTCCTGCGATTGGAGGAGATGGAAGGGTAGCCTGAGGTCAGGGGGTGAGGGGATGGACCTGGGATTGAAGGGCAAGGTCGCGCTGGTCACGGCTGCCAGCCGGGGGCTGGGCCGGGCCGTGGCGCTGCAACTGGCGGAGGAGGAGGCCTCGGTCGCCATCTGTGCCCGGAAGGAAGGCCCACTGCAGGCGACCGCCGAGGAGATCCGTGAGGCCACCGGTGCCGAGGTCCTGGCCATCCCGGCCGATGTTTCGGTGCCGGAGGACGTCGATCGGTTGGTGGAAGCCGTGCTGGATCGGTTCGGGCGGATCGATGTCCTGGTGACCAACGCCGGTGGGCCTCCGCCGGGTCGGTTCCTCGACCTCACCCCTGCCGACTGGGAGGCGGCGGTCCGGCTGACGCTGATGAGCGCGGTCCGTCTCTGCTACAGCGTCGTTCCGGCAATGCGGAAGCAGGGTGGTGGCTCCATCATGGCGATGACCTCTATCTCGGTGAAGCAGCCTCTCCCCAACCTGCTTCTCTCCAACAGTATCCGGCTGGCAGTGATCGGCCTGGTGAAGACGCTGGCGGACGAACTGGCCCCCGATGGCATCCGGGTCAACGCCGTCTGCCCGGGATGGACCCGTACAGAGCGGGTGGAGCAGCTGTTGCAGGATCGGGCGGCGCGGAACGGCACAACGCCGGAGGAAGAGGCAGCGAGGATCACGGCGGCGATTCCGATGGGGCGGATGGGGATGCCGGAGGAATTGGCCCGCGCTGTGGCCTTCCTCGCCTCCCCAGCCGCGTCCTACATCACCGGCGTGAGCCTGCTGGTGGATGGCGGTATGTATCGGGGAGTAATGTAAAACGGCAGCCCCTGATGGCTGCTGGACCGTGTAGGCTGCCGTCGGATGCCGTGAGTCGCAAAAAAACCGGCACGGGAATTGCCCCCGTGCCGGTTTGTTTTTTTCTCTTGGGACTGCCCTTCAGTCCGCCAGATCCTCTCCGATTTCCAGTTCTCCCTTCAGGCCGAAGTTGGCCGGGGTCTTGTGGATCTCAGGAGCCCGGACGTACTTTGCCACCATCTCGACGGTATCTACTACGCCCAGTTGCTCGAACAGGAAGCCGAACTGTTTCTCCAGCGCGTCGCCGATCGACGCGCGGGTCTCCTCCGGCAGGTCCCAGAAGGCCTGCTTGAATGGCCCCAAACCGCGCTTGCGGTTCTTGTAGATGAACTGCTCCTCGGTCTGCCCTTCCTTCCATTGGTCGGCGAAGTGCTCTTTGACGTAGGCGTAGATCTCCTCCCGCAGGTCGGCGGGGAAGAGAGGGTGGTCGTAGACGATGTTCTGGAAGCCGGTAGCCAGGTGGACCTCGCAGGCACCGGCCTCGGCGAACTTGTGGAAGGCCTCCGGCGGGAGGGTGGAAGCGCCGTGCTGGACCGCACCAGCCATCCCGTACTCCTCCCGCGCGAGGCGGCTCAGCCGCCGCAGGGTGTCGAAATCGATCTTCACCCGGGCCAGCGTCCCATCGGGAAGGACGACGCCGCCGTGGGCCGTGCCGGTCTGGATGCTCAGTTTGGAGAGTCCAGCCATCCCTTCGGGCAGGGCGGCGTTGTAGCCGTTCATAAAGGCTCGCAGTTCCTCTTCAGTGGAGTTCTTGCCACCCACCTCGCCGATCTCCCCGCCGACGGAGATGGTCACCCCTTCCGGCTCCAGAGAGCGGATGACCTTGGTGAAGCGGGCGCACAGTTCAAAGTTGACCCGCTGCTGTTCAGTGACGGTAGGCTGGCTCAGATCGACCAGGGTTGAGGTGTCGATGTCGATGTTGAAAAAGCCAGCCTCGATGGCCTCTCGGATCAGGTCTTCCACTGCCTTCAGTTCCGCGTCGGGCTCGGTTTTGTACTTCTTCGCGCTCACCTGGAAGTGATCGCCCTGGATGAAGAGCGGGCCGCGATACCCCTCGCGGATCGCCGCGCCGATGACCACGGTGGCGTATTCGGCTGGTCGCTGAGCGGTGTAGCCAACCTCGGAGCGGGCGATCTCGAGGATCATCGCCCCCACGTTTCGGGCTATCGCGGCACGGAAGACGGCGCGGGCCATGTCGTAGGTGATGGTGCGCAGGTTCATCGCCGGGACGGTCCATCCCTCCCCGGTCTCCCCGCGGCCACGGGCCATGTATAGATCGTGGATGGAGGCAGGGCGGATCCCCAGCGCCTGCCCCAGTTCCCACAGGAGATAACGGGCGGTCGCCTGTACTTTCCCCTCGGCGAAGACGGCGTTGTAAACCAACTCGTCGAGCACCGGTCCGCGCAGCTTCGCCTCATCCACCACCCGTACCTTCCCATCCTCCACCGCGACGATTCCCTTCAGCATCTCTTTCAGATCACCAGGGGTCTGTCTAACCATCGCTTCCTCCCATCGACCACGGACTGAGCAGTAGGGCCATACAGGTCAGGTATTGCGACCATATACCCCCTTAACCACCTCCGAGAAGGTTAGCAAGGAGGCCCAGGAGCAGAGGAAGTACGCACGCGAAGAACACGAGCGCTCCGAGCACGATAGCGATGATAAGAAGGGTCTTGCTGCCCTTGACCTCAACGATGGACGCGTTCGGGAATATCTCTCGGACGATCGTTTCGGACTGAGAGGGCAACCCTCTTATATCCAGTTTGACCGCCGGACCGCCAGCGGTCTGCACTTTGAGGAGCGTCAGGCTTGCCTGCCCTTTCTGCTGCTGGCGCTTGATGAAGACCTTCTGTACGTCTACGTTGGGTATGATCTGCGTCCCCTCCGGCGTTTTGAGGTCCTCAATGATCACTCGCTGCGTCGTCACGCCGACCGTGCGCCCGCTGGTGCGGGAGAGGCTTTTCTGATCCGGACCAACGCCACCGCTGACGCTGGTCGTCTTGGTCGTTGTGACGGGCCCCAGCACGATTCTCTCTCCGGCCTCAAGCTCGGTAAAATTAAAACCCACGGTTATCCTCCTTTAGATTTTGTTTCGGAACTCCTCTCAGGACCGCTATACGATCGGCGGCCTGCGTACTACAAGCGCGTAATGTTCATAAACCCTCCTGACTAGGAACAGGCCGCCCACCCCGCCGCCTGCATCCCGCTACCTGACTTGTCTCTTGCCCCCTGCCTTATTTGATCTCCGGTCCCTTTGTCCAGTCGTATCCGATCTCCGGGTCGTCGTGGGGGATGCGGCCTTCGTCGGTTCCGTCGTATTCCTGAGAGGTAATGTAAAAGACATGAGCCGGTCCCTCAAGGACTCGATAACCGTGGGCCACGCCGGGTGGGATCTTCAACACGACGGGCGGATGCCCGTCTCCCATCAGGAGTTCCATCAATTCTCCACAGGTGGGGGAGTCGGGACGGGTGTCGTAGAGGGCAGCCTTGATCACCCCACAAGCGACGTACCACCAGTCGGTCTGACGTTGGTGGACGTGCCACGCCTTGGCGACCCCCGTGTGGCTCACTGTGTGGCTCCACTGGGCGAACCCCTCGGCGAAGATGGGGTCGCTGGCGCGGAGGATCTCCCGAAAGAACCCTCGCTCGTCGGTATGGGTGACCAGCTCCTTGATCTCGACTCCGTGGATCATTAATCGGCCTCCTCACAGGATCGGCAGTATGGGGGATTATAGCAGACTTGAACGGGATGTCCAGCGGTTTGAAACCGAGGGCTGTTCGTGTTATAGTCGGAGCAGGTAAAGGTTCAAGGTTTGGAGTCAGCAGTCTGGAGGGAGGTATGGTCATCACCAGAGAACTACACCTAAGCACCCGGGGGCACACCGACGTGGTCGACATCACCGGCGAGGTGGCCCATCTGGTGCGGGAGTCGGGCCTGCGGGCTGGGATCGTCGCTCTGTTTTGCCCCGGATCGACCGGGGGGCTGACCACGATCGAGTACGAAAGCGGCGTCATCGCCGACCTGCAGCAGGTGCTGGACGAGACGGTCCCACCCAACCGGGAGTATCGGCACCACCTGCGCTGGGGGGACGACAACGGTCATTCCCACATCCGGGCGGCCCTGATCGGCCCTTCCCTCACCGTGCCGTTCGTCGACGGGCGGCTGACGCTGGGCACCTGGCAGCAGATCGTCTTCTGCGATTTCGACACCCGCCCCCGCTCACGGCGGCTGGTGGTCCAGATCATCGGGGAGAAGTAGCGATGTCGCACTTGACCCACCTGGAGTGCTCTCTTTGCGGTCGTACCTTCGACGCCGATCGGCTCCAGCGGCTCTGCCCCGACTGCGCCCGCCCGCTCCTGGCCCGGTATGACCTGGCTTCGGTCCGCGCCCTGGGTCGGGAGGCGGCCCTCACCGACGAGCCAACGATGTGGCGGTATCGCGCCCTGCTGCCGGTCCGGAAGCCGGAGAACGTCGTCAGCCTGGGGGAGGGTCTCACCCCGCTGACCCCCGCCCGGCGGCTGGGGGAGGCGCTGGGGATGAGCCACCTCTACATCAAGGACGAAAGCCTCAACCCCACGGGGTCCTTCAAGGCCCGTGGGCTTTCGGCGGCGATCTCCCGTGCCTCTGAACTGGGCGTACAGGAGGTCGTGATCCCTTCGGCGGGCAACGCGGCCGGGGCGATGGCCGCCTACGCGGCGCGGGCGGGGATGAAGGCTCACGTCTACATGCCCCGCGACGTCCCGGCCCCCTTCCTCCTGGAGTGTCGGGCGCTGGGGGCGGAGGTGGTGCTGGTGGACGGTCTGATCACCGACTGCGGGCGGGAGGCCCGGCGGGCGGCGGAACGGGGAGGCTGGTTCGACGTCTCCACCCTCAAGGAGCCGTACCGGTTGGAGGGGAAGAAGACGATGGGGTACGAGTTGGCCGAGCAGTTCGAGTGGGATCTGCCCGACGTGATCATCTACCCCACCGGCGGGGGGACCGGCTTGATCGGGATGTGGAAGGCGTTTCAGGAGTTGGGCGAACTGGGATGGATCGGCGAGCGCAGGCCCCGGATGGTTGCGGTGCAGCCAACGGGGTGCGCCCCCATCGTCCGCGCCTTCCACGCCGGGGCGGAGTTCGCCGAGCCGTGGAGGGACGCCCACACCGTCGCCGCCGGGCTGCGGGTCCCGGCCGCCGTGGGCGACTTTCTCATCCTCCGCGCCCTGCGGGAGAGCGGCGGCACCGCCGTCGCCGTCTCCGACGAGGCGCTGCTGGAGGGACAGCGCCGGATGGCCCGTCTGGAGGGGATCTTCGCCTGCCCCGAAGGGGGAGCGACCGTGGCCGCGCTGGAGGTGCTGCTGGATCAGGGGTGGATCAGGCCCGACGAGCGGGTCGTCCTCTTCAACACCGGCACCGGCCTCAAATACCCCCTCTAACCCCAGAGGCACAGAGGACGCAGAGATTCCCCATCAAACCAGCCACCTGACACCTTTGAGGAGAGCCTCCCGCAGGTTCCCTACGGCGCACCCGAGTGCGCCGTGAAGGGTGCTTGGGCTGATCACTTGTGCTGTCAAGCCGTGCATTAACCTGCGGGAGGCTGGCAAACTGTCGGGTAGCTAGCCCATAAAATAAACCCTGCGCCCTCTGCGTCTCTGTGGTTTTTTCTAGAACAGCGGGAACTCCCGCCGCAGGATCCGGTCCCGCACCGTGTGGACCTGGGCCAATTGCTCGTCCAGGATCGCCTGCACGTCCGCCTGGATGCTGGGGGTGAGACCGCCGGAGGCAGGGCGGACGTAGGCGGTGGCAACCAGCGGCTGGTCCAGCGGCGCGCCGATCTGGGAGAGCAGATAGACGGTGGCCTCCTTCACCGTGGGTACCCGCTCCACGATCTCCTTCGCCGCCAGCATCGCCAGCACGTTATAGACCTTCCCCACGTGGGAGATGGGGTTCTTGCCGCAGGCCGCCTCCAGACTGGTGGCGCGGAAGGGGGTGATCAGGCCGTTCACTCGGTTCCCCCGGCCGACCGCTCCGTCGTCCCCCATCTCCGCCGAGGTGCCGGTGAGGGTCAGATAGACCGCTCCGGCGTCCACGTCGTCGGCGGTGTTGACGTGGACCACCACCTCGCGGGTGTCCAGCCCGGCGGCGAAGGTCTGGATCGCCTCCTGGGCCGCCTGCCGGGCCTCGAGGTACTCCGCGGCGTCGTGGATCCGCTCGGCGATGAAGGGTAGGGCGACGGTGAGGACCATCCTGTCGCCCTGCCGGGCCCCCATCACCTTCACGTCCTCACCGATGGGGAACTGATCGATCAATTCAAAATTGATGTAGCGGGAGGTTTCGTACACCGCCCGCTCCAGCCCCGAGCGGGGCCAGTGGCTGACGCCGAAACTGGTGTCGTTGGCCGTCACCTGATCGACCACGTAGGCCAGTTCCTCCGCGCCGCGCCCGACGAAGGAGTCGATGACCATATGCCGGTCGGGATCGAGGTAGCGCATCGTCTCCCGGATGTGCTTGCGGGCCGCTTCGATGGCGATGGAGTCGAGTGGGATCTTCCGTCCCTTGTAGGTGGGCGTGCCCCGACCGGCGATCTGGATGCGGATGGGCCGGATCATGTGGCCGCCCCCGTAGCCGATCTCCACCTCTCCGGCCACCAGTTGGACCTTGTCGAAGTTGTGGTGGAGGAGGGTCCCGAGGTTCTCCTGGCACCAGCGGCTGTACTCGACCGAGATCCGCTCGGCGATGCCGTCGCAGATGCTATCGGGATGGCCGATCCCCTTCCGCTCGACGATCTCGACGGGCAGGTCCTCGATGTACGGACCTATGGCCTCCGTCACGACGATGTTTCTCTCTGCCACCTTGGTCTCCTTTCCCCCGGGCGGCCGCGGAGAGGACGGCTGCCCCGATCGACAAAAAAATCCCCCTCCTGGACGACAGAAGGGGCACGACGGGCGCGCCACCTCTTATCTTCCAGAACCCACGTTCTGCCGGAATTGGCACCTGGCCGGTCGTCTGCTACCGGCTGGTTGCCGAGGCTTCACAGGGCCGGTCCCTCCGCCTCTCTGGATAAGAGGGCCGCCAGGGCTATTAGATTGTTGGATGGATGATACCATAGAAACGAAAATTGTCAAGGAAACTCCTGCTCCTTTGCTCCTCTGCTCCTTGCTCCGTGATTGACAGCCCCCCCAAAGCAAGGTATACTCCCCTCGCGTTTATGCGACTGAAGCGACTGGAACTCCAGGGATATAAGTCGTTCGCCAATCGAACGGAGTTTCTCTTCCCGGGCGGTATCACTGCCATCGTCGGCCCGAACGGCTCCGGCAAATCGAACATCGCCGATGCCATCCGCTGGGCGCTGGGTGAACAGAGCCTCCGCGCGCTGCGGGGGAAGAGCACCCAGGATATGATCTTCTCCGGCGGCAAGCGGCGGGCCCGGGCCGGCATGGCGGAGGTCCTCCTCACCCTGGACAACAGCGGCGGCTGGCTCCCCATCGACTACACCGAGGTGACCATCGGCCGCCGTGCCTACCGATCGGGTGAGAGCGAATACCTCCTCAACGGACAGCGGGTCCGGTTGCGGGACCTCAACCATCTTCTCGCCGAGAGCGGCCTGAGCCAGCGTACCTACGCCGTCATCGGACAGGGGCTGGTCGACACCGCCCTCTCTCTCCGTCCCCAGGAACGGCGCGCCCTTTTCGAGGAGGCGGCCGGCATCGCCGTCTATCGGGCACAGCGGGAAGAGGCCTCCGCCCGTCTGGACGAGACCGAGCGCAACCTGGAGCGGGTCCACGATATCCTCAGCGAGGTGGAACCCCGCCTCCGCCGGTTGGAAAAGCAGGTCGAGCAGTTCCAGGAGTACGAACGGCTCAGCGGGTACTTGACCCGTCTCCTGCGCACCTGGTACGGCTACCAGTGGGGGCAGGCTCAAGAGAGGCTGCGCGATGTCCAGGAGCGCGTCCGGCGGTTGGAGGCCGAACTGACCGACCGGCAATCGGAGACCGAGGAGGTCGCCTCCCGTCTCGCCGAACTTCGTGCACGGCAGGCCGAACTTCGGACCCACCTGCGCGACCTCTACCGACGGACGGCGGACCTGCACGATCGGGCCGACGCAGCCCAGCGGGAACTGGCCACCCTCACCGAGCGCAGCCGGTTGCTGGTCGCCCAGCGGGAGCAGGTGCTCCAGGAACTGGAGCCCCTGCGCGCCCAGCGGGATGCCCAGAGCCGCCGGGTCGAGGCAGCGCGGGGGCGGGTAGAGGAGCTCCGCGCCCAGGTGGAGGCCCAGGAGCGCCGTCTTGCTGCCCTCCAAAAGGAGCATCATCGGCTGCAGGAAGAGGCGAGCCGCCGGACCGCCCGCCGGGTCCAGATCCAGAAAGAGGTCGAAGCCCTCCAGGCCCGGCTGGCCCGGCTGGAGGCCGAGCGGAACGACGCCCAGGCCGAGGAGGTCCGTCTCCAGGCGGAGCAGGAACTCCTGGCCTACCTCCGTGAGGAGGGAACCGGCACTGGCCGTGGGGCACGTTCCCTTCTCCAGGCGAGGCTTTCTGGCGTGAGGGGGGTGCTGAGCGCGCGGATCCGCGTCCCTGAGGAGTGGGAGACAGCGGTCGAGGCTGCCCTCGGCCCACTGGCCCAGGCCCTGGTGGTAGAAGGTTGGGATGTGGTCGATGAGGCCCGGCGGCGGCTCCCACCCGACGAGCGGGCGGCCCTCCTGCCGCTGAGCGATCTTCGCCCCCCGTCCGTTGATCTCCCCGAAGGAGCGGTGCGCGCCGCCGACGTCGTCTCCTGCGACCCGGCGCTTCGCCCAGCGGTCGAGGCGATCTTGGGCGCTACTTTGTTAGTGCCGGATCTGAAGACGGCTCGCTCTCTCCTCCCCCATCTCCCTCCCGGCAGCCGGTGCGTCACCCGCGCGGGCGAGGTCATCACCGCTGAAGGAGCGGTTGTCCTGGGCAGAGAGGGTAGGGGAGCACTGGCCCAGGAACGGGCCTGGCAGGCCCTGCCCGGGAAACTTCAAGCGGCCCGCCAGCGGCGGGAGGAGCGGGAAAAGGAGATCCGGAAGGTCAAGGAGAAGATCGAGACCCTGCAGACGGCTCTCCAGAAGGTGGAGCAGGAGGCCCATGTCGCTGCTCAGGCGGTCGCCCAGGCCGAGTCCGGCCCGCTTGCTGAGGCCCGCACTGAGTTGGCGGTCGCCCAGCAGGCCTTGGAGAACCAGCGGCTCCTTCTTCAGCGGGAACTCTCCATCCTGGAGCGGCTCAAGGCTCAGATCGTAGCCCAGGAGGAGCGGGCGCAGCGGCTGCAGGAGGAGTACGAAGCGGCTCAACGACGGCTGGCCCAACTGAAGGAGGAGACGGAGACGTTCGAGCGGGAACGGATCGAAGCCCGGTCCCGCATCGGGCCGGCCGAGGCGGAGTTGAGCCGACTCAGCGAGGAAGAGAGCCGTCTGATGGCGGAGGAGCAGCGGTGCCGCCAGCGGGTGCGCGGCGCGGAGGCTCTTCTGAACGCCGCCCGGCTGGACCTGGCCCGCTGTGAGGACCAACTGACCCGCCTCCAGGAGCGCATCCGGGAGGAACTGGGCCTGGTCGAACTGGAGGTGGCCGAGGAGGTCACCACCCAGACCCCTCTCCCCCTTCGCCCGCTGGTCTCTCCGCTGCCGGTGGTCGAGGTGCTGCCCGAGGGACTGCAAGAGGAGATCCAGCGCCTCAAGGTCCGCCTCCACCAGTTGGGGCCGGTCAATCCCAATGCCCCTCAGGAATACGACGAAGCGATGGAGCGATACCGGTTCCTCTCGGAGCAGGTCGCCGACCTGGAGGCCGCCTCCGAGCGGTTGCGGGAGGTGATCGCCGATCTGGACCGGATGATGGAGCAGGCTTTCCGGGAGACGTTCGACGCCATCGCTGCAGCCTTCGAAGAGACCTTCACCCGGCTCTTCAACGGCGGCACGGCCCGCTTGGAACTGACCGACCCGGACGATCTGATGACGACCGGGGTGGAGATCGTCGCGCGACCACCGGGGAAGCGGCTCCAGAGCCTGGCGCTGCTCTCCGGTGGGGAACGAGCGCTGACCGCCGCCGCCCTCATCTTCGCCATCCTCCAGGTCCGTCCTACCCCCTTCTGCGTGTTAGACGAGGTGGACGCGATGCTGGACGAGGCCAACGTGGCCCGCTTTCGGGCGATGTTGGAGGAGCTCTCCTCCCGCACGCAGTTCATCGTCATCACCCACAACCGGGGCACCGTCGAGGCGGCCGACACGGTGTACGGCATCTCGATGGGTTCCGACGGGGTCTCCCAGGTGGTTTCCCTGCGACTGGAGGGCCACGACGTGGAGGAGAAATAGATGGGTCGCATCGCTGTGCTGACGACCGGAGGAACCGTCGCGATGCGGTACGATCCCGAGGCTGGGGGGCCTGTTCCGTTGTTGGGCCCCGAGGAACTGGCGGCCTCTCTCCCGCCAGGCGCGCCGGAACTGGCGCTGGAAGCGGTCTGCAGCCTGCCCAGTTCCCACTTCACCGTCGAAACCCTGTGGCAGATCCGGGAGCGGACGGCCGCGTGGGCTGCGGATCCCCAGGTGGACGGGGTGGTGATCACCCATGGGACCGACACGCTGGAGGAGACCGCCTACCTGCTCGACCTGACGGTGCCGGGGGAGACCCCCATCGTGGTTACCGGCGCGATGCGGTCCGCCTCCGACCTCGGCTACGAGGGTCCGGCCAACCTCTGGGCGTCGATCCGGGTCGCCGCCAGTTCCCAGGCACGGGGATTAGGAACTGTGGTGGTCCTGAACGATGAGATCCACGCCGCCCGCTTCGTCACCAAGATGGACACCCTCTCCACCGCCACCTTCCAGTCGCCCGGATGGGGGCCCCTGGGCCGTGTCGAGGGGGACCGGGTCCACATCCCCTGGCGGCTGGAGCGGGAGGTGATCCCCTGCTCCCGGCTGGAGAAGCGGGTCGCGCTGATCAAACTGGGGGTCGGAATGCCGGCCGATCCGTTGGAGGATGCCCTGCACCGGGGCGTGAGGGGGATTGTGCTGGAAGGGTTGGGCGGCGGGCGGATCCCCCCCTGGTGGCTGCCGGCTATCGAACAGGCTGTGGCGCAGGGGGTGACCGTGGTCGTCGCCAGCCGTTGTCCCAGCGGACGGGTGTGGGACGGCTATGGCTATAAGGGGGGCCATCGGACCCTGCGCGAGTTGGGCTGTCTCTTCTCCCCCCATCTCAACGGTCAGAAAGCCCGCATCCGCTTGATGGTTGTCCTGGGAAGTGCGAGTAGCCCTGAGGAGGTGGCGAGGCTGTGGGAACATCGGACGCTGAGCAAGTGAGGAGGGACGAACTGGAACCGATCGACCTGGCCCGGAGGATCGTGGACGTGATCGTCGATAAGAAGGGGGAGGACATTATCCTCTTGGACCTCCGTGGCCTTACCACGTTGACCGATTATTTTATCATCTGCAGCGGCACCACCGAACGGCAGTTGGACGCGCTCTTGGCCGCCGTGCGCGAGATGACCAAGAAGTCGCTGGGGATCCTTCCCCTTCACATCGAGGGCGATCCCTCGTCCGGCTGGATTTTGATGGACTACGGCTCCGTCGTCGTCCATCTGTTTGCCCCCGAACTGCGGGTTTACTACGACCTGGAGGGGTTGTGGCGGGATGGGCACGTCGTGGTGCGTATTCAGTAGGTGTCTCACCGCGGAGGCGCAGGGGGCGCAGAGTTTTCTTTAAGGAGGAATGATCGATGAGACCGGAATCGGATGGGCCGTCGGCTATTGACCGATCGATCCCTGAACCGCAGACCCGTGTCCTGGCCCAGAGGGCCCGGCAGTTCCTCGCGCTGACCAAGCCTCTTCAGACGATGCTCCTGCTGGTCACTGGGGTCTGCGCTTACGCCCTCACCCTGCCGGGGGCGGTCGATTGGGGTGAGTTGACCCTGGGTGGGTTAGCGTTGTTGGGTTCCATCGCCGGATGTACTGCGCTCAACATGGTGATCGACCGGGACATCGACGCCCGGATGGACCGCACGGCCCGCCGTCCCATCCCCTCCCGGGCGATCTCCCCCCGCGCAGCGATGACCTTCGGGCTCCTCCTCGCCGTCCCTGGGCTGGCGCTGGCCTGGGCCCTTCGGCCCCTGTTCGGTCTGTTGGTCAGCGCGGGCTTCGCGCTCGACCTGGCGGTGTACACCCTCTGGCTGAAGCGGCGGACCCCTCTCTCCATCCTGTTCGGGGGGATCTCCGGCGGGATGCCCGCGATGGCCGGCCGGGCGCTGGCCCTGGGACGGGTGGACGCGGTCGGCGTGCTCCTCGCTGTCGGGGTCTTGCTGTGGATCCCCTCCCATATCCTGACCCTGGCGACCCACTACGCCAGGGAGTATCGCCTAGCCGGCGTGCCGGTCTGGCCGAACGTCTACGGCCCTCGCGCGACCCGTAGGACGGTGGCCGTGGCCTCCCTGGGCGCAGCGGTAGCGCTGGGGACGGCGGGGTGGCTGCTGGGGATCCATCCAGTGGCGTTGGTGGTCCTTTTCGTGATGGGGTTGGGCCTTTCGGGGATGTCCGTGGCGGTCCTGGTCCGACCGTCCGAGCGGCTCAACTGGCGGCTGTTCAAAGCCGCGTCCATCTATATGCTCGGCTCCTTCGTCTGCCTGACCATCGGAGCCGTGGTCTAAAAACACAGAAACCACAGAGGCGCAGAGGACACAGAGAAATCTCTATATGGAGAGAGCTCTGTGTCCTCCGCGTCTTTGTGGTAAAACCTCACGCCTCACTTCCCCAGCGGGAGAAGAGTTCCAGCACCTTGGCCGCCGCGCCGGAGGCGTGGGCCACCGTCTCGGGGATGTCCATCGGCCCCGTGCCCGTCCCGGCGAGGAAGACCCCCTCCCGCCCCGTCTCCACTGGCCGCATGTTGCCGTTGGCAGCGACGAGCCACCCGGCGTCGTCCACCTCGATCCCCAGCATCTCGGCCAGTCGGCGAGTGGTCGGGCGGGGGATGATGGCCGGGGCCAGGACTACCATATCGGCTGCGATCCGCACCTGCCGCCCGCTCAGCGTGTCTGCCCCGAAGACCATCACCTTGTCTCCATCGCGGAAGACCCGGGAGACCTTGCCCCGCAGGTAGATGACCCGTTCCTCTTCCATCGCCCGTTGGGTGAACTCGTCGTACCCCTTGCCGCCGGCGCGGATGTCGATGTAGAAAATGTAGGCCTGACCGTCGTGTACTCGGTGGCGGTAGAGGATGGCCTGCTTGGCGGTGTACATGCAGCAGATCTTAGAGCAATGGGGGTTGTGGCGCTCCGGCGCGCGGGAGCCCGCGCACTGGACGAAGACCACCTCCTCGGGGACCTTCCCGTCGGAGGGGCGGCGGACCTTGCCGGAGGTGGGGCCGGAGGCGGAGAGCAGCCGCTCGAAGGCCAGGGCGTCGATGACGTCGGGGACCTTCCCTCCGCCGTACTCGGACATCCTGTCCAGCCCGTACAGGTCGTACCCCGTGGCGACGATGATCGCCCCTACCTCTGTCTCGATGAAGGCGTCCTCCTGGTCGTAGGCGATGGCCTGCGTGGGGCAGAACTTCTCGCAGGCGCGGCACTTGCCCCGCTGGAAGAAGATGCAGGCCTCCCGGTCGATCACCGGCTTGTTGGGCACCGCCTGGGGCGATAAGGTGTAGATCGCCTTGCGGACGCCGATGCCGCGCTGGAACTCGGCCGGGACCTTCTTGGGGCACTTTTCCTGGCAAAGGCCGCACCCTGTGCACTTCTCCCAGTCTACGTAGGCTGCATGGCGGCGGATGCGGACCCGGAAGTTCCCCACCTGTCCCGAGATCGACTCCACCTCGGCGTATGTCAGCAGCTGGATCCGGTCGTGGTGGCCGACTTCGACCGTCCGTGGAGTCAGAATACATTGGGAGCAGTCCAGCGTGGGGAAGGTCTCCGAGAGTTGGGCCATCCGCCCCCCGATGGAGGGCAGCCGCTCCACCAGGACGACCTCGTAGCCGGCGTTAGCGATGTCCAGTGCCGCTTGCATCCCGGCGATGCCGGCACCGACGACCAAAGCACGCGAGACGGGTTTTCGATCGGTCATCTCTCTCTCCTAAGATCTTCCCCCCTTCCCCGGCCGCGCCCATTGTAGTCCAAGCAGGCGGTCCTGGCAACTTGCCATGGTCGGTGTTCCGCGCTATCCTTTCCCCGGAGGTCCCACAGTGAGCGACATTCCGATCGTCTCCATCGTTGGCTTCTCGGACAGTGGCAAGACGACCCTGTTGGAGAGACTGATCCCCGAGTTGCGGCGACGGGGATACCGGGTCGCCGTGGTCAAGCATCATCCCCATCCGGGGGTGGAGACCGATGCGCCGGGCACGGATACCTGGCGGCTGGCCCGGGCGGGGGCGGAACAGGTCGCGCTGGTCACCCCGGATCAGGTGGTCCATTGGAAGCGTCGAGAGGGGGAGCCCCCGCTTTCGGAGGTCGTGGCTGAGATCCGAGGGGTGGACCTGATCTTGACGGAGGGGTTTAAGAAGGAGCGGTTCCCCAAGGTCGAGGTCCACCGCAACACTGACTTCCCTCCTCCTATCGGACCGTTGGAGGAGGTGGTCGCTATCGTCTCGGATCGACGGTTCGACCTCCCTGTCCCTCAGTTCGACCCGGACGACGTGCAGGGCTTGGCCGACCTGATCGAGGAGAGGTTCCTCCGTCGTTAACCCAGGTACTTCCCCACGATCGGCTTCAGCCGTTCCAGCAGGTCCTTTGGGATCAGGTCCCGCTGGGTGATGAGCGCCGTCGCCAGCGTGTCCTTGCATTCGCAATCCCGCTCCGCCGCGGCCAGGCGAGGCACCAGGATACGGATCGCCTCCTGTGCCAGCAGGGCATTGGCCTGCAAGGTCGCCAGGAGCATCTCGACGTTGACCGGCTCCTCCGTCTCGTGCCAGACGTCGTAATCGGTGATGTGGGCCATCACCGCGTAGCAGATCTCCGCCTCTCGGGCCAGGAACGCCTCCGGACTGGTGGTCATCCCGATGATGTCCATCCCCCAGGCCCGGTAGGTGAAACTTTCCCCCTTGGTGCTGAAGCGGGGCCCTTCAATGGTGATGAACCGTCCACCTCGGTGGACCGTTCCCCCGGCCTCTTCGACCGCGTCGGCCAGAAGGGACGAGAGACGGGAGCAGAAGGGATCGGCCACGCCGATGTGGGCCACCAGGCCGTTGCCGAAGAAGGTGTACTCCCGCTTCTTGGTGAAGTCGAAGAGTTGGTCTGGGATCACCACCTCACCAGGATGGAGGTGCTCCCGCAGAGAGCCGCAGGCGGAGACAGCGATCACCTGTTCCACCCCCAGGCTCTTCAGGGCGTAGATGTTGGCCCGGTAGTTGACCTCGGTGGGCATGATGCGGTGGCCCCGGCCGTGGCGGGCCAGGAAGGCCACCCGTACTCCCTTCAGCGTGCCGATGAGCAGCGCGTCGGACGGATCCCCGAAGGGGGTGGAGACGCGCCGCTCCTCGACGTCGGTCAGTCCCTCCATTTGGTAGAGACCGCTACCACCGATGATACCGATACGGATGGGTGCTTCGGCCATAGTGCGCTCCTCCATTGAATGCAACTGTCGCCCGATTGTCCTACACGGTGTCCCATTCCTCGATGACCGTCAGGATCTCCGCGGGCTGGATCAACTCCCCGGTCGCTCGGTTGATGCGGCGGACCTTCTCCCGGCCGATGACGCGCTCGACTTCGAGGACCAGTTGCCCCAGGTTCAGTTCGGGGACGATCACCCGATCGACCTGGGCGGCGGCTGCGGCGACGACCTCCTCCGGGAAGGGCCAGAGGGTCTTCAGTTTGAGGAACCCGACCCGGTGTCCCCGCTCGCGGGCGTAGCGCACCGCGTGGCGGGCGGAACGGGCCGTGATCCCGTAGGCGATGACGAGGACGTCCGCGTCCTCGGTGTCCTCCGCGTCGTACAGCAGGATCTCCGAGAGCCCCTGCTGGATCTTCCCGAAGACCCGCTCCAGCCACGGTTCGATCTCGCTCACCCGCTCCGTCGGGTAACCCCGCTCGTCGTGGTGAAGACCTGTGATATGGTAACGGTACCCCTCCCCGAAGGGAATCAGCGGTGGGATGTTGGTAGGGACGTTTTCGAACGGTTTGTACCACTCGGGCGGGACCAGGGTCTGTCCACGCTCCACCCGCTCGACCGCGTCGTAGTCAGGCAGGTCCACCCCTTCCCGCATGTGCCCGACGACCTCGTCCATCAGCAGGATCACAGGGGTACGATACTGTTCGGCGAAGTTGAAGGCCTTGACCGTCAGATCGAAGGTCTCCTGGACCGAGGAGGGGCATAGGGCGATGATCGGGTGGTCGCCGTGGGTTCCCCAGCGGGCCTGCATCACGTCTCCCTGGGAGGGACGGGTGGGGCGGCCGGTGGAGGGCCCCAGCCGCTGCACGTCCACGATAACGCAGGGGATCTCGGCCATCACCGCATAGCCGAGGTTCTCCTGCATCAGGCTGAAGCCCGGCCCGGAGGTGGCCGTCATCGCTTTCGCCCCGCCCACGGCCGCGCCGATGACCGCGGCGATGGAAGCGATCTCGTCTTCCATCTGAATAAAAACGCCGCCTACCTGGGGTAGACGGCGGGCCATCACCTCGGCGATCTCCGTGGCAGGGGTGATAGGGTAGCCAGCGAAGAAACGGCAACCGGCCGCGATAGCTCCTTCCGCACAAGCCTCGTCTCCCTGTAACAGCCGGATCATTCCTGTTTCTCCTCCGGTTCGATCTCGGTGACGAAGATGGCGAAGTCTGGGCAGTGCAACTCGCACCACCGGCAGGCGATGCAGGCCTCCGGGCGGGCGACGATCACCCGCCCGTCGTCCGCCTGCTCCAGCACGTCCTGCGGGCAAAACTCCACGCAGAGCCCGCATCCTTTGCACCAGTTGGGGAAGACGGTGACCTCCCCCCGACGGCGTCCTTTCCGTTTCTTGCTCGTCTCTTCCTCTGCTGTCGCTACCGTTGCTTCGGAAGTCGTGCTCGGCATAGACGTCCTCCTGCCCTTTCGGGGGCAGATTATACCATCAGAAGCGATTCTTGCCCACGAGACGAGATAGGGCAGGCCGATTATACCCTTTTTGCTCTGGTTGTCCAGGTTTCATCCGTCTCCGGATGCGCGGTGTGTTTCGGTTTGGAAGCGGCGGCATCAACGGGCCGGGGGTGGAATTCACCACAGGGGCGCAGAGGATGCAGAATCCTTAAAGTCTCTGCGCTCGGATGCGCATCCTTGACAAAAGTGGGAAGTTGTCTAGACTAGATTGGAGGCAACTCCTTGATCAATACGTGGGGGTGGGATCAACCCCAGGTCATCTGTCATTCCCTGCTTCTCCTTGTCCCCACCCGTCTCTTGGCCTCGCTCATCGTACCTCAAGAATGGTCCCTTCCGTAACGTCTCGTGCGTGGTCCTCCACATTGACGACCAGATCGATCTTGTGCAGTTGACGTTCGCAGAGGACCGATAGACGCCGAGGGCGTCTTGCCGGGCGGCCTAAGGCTTATAGGAACTGACGCCTCTACCGGTCGCAGACCGACTCTGGGCAGGATTCTAGAGCCTCTTTGCCCTTCGCGTCTCGATGGTGGCGGACCGTGTAGAGCCTTGAGAAGAAAGGAGAAGAGATGGAAAATCGATCGCTTATCACTATTGGGCTGATCGCCCTGATCGGCGCAGCGCTAGCGTGCTCGCCTTTCGCTGCGCCGACGCCCACTCCCACCTCAGTACCCACTCCCACCCCGCCTCCGCCGACCCCCACGGTCCCTCCTCCCTCGCCGACGCCGACCCTTCCAGAGACGGTCTCCCTTACGGTGTACAACGATTCGGGCGTGGTCATTTGCTACCTGCTCATCTCGCCCACGGAAGAGGAGGAATGGGGTGAGGATTGGCTGGGACCCAACGAGATGATCGGCGTTGGGGGCAGTTATACTCTTGAGGTCCCACCGGGGACCTACGATCTGATGGCCGCCGACTGCGAGAGCAACCAGATCGACATAGAGTGGAGAGCGGATCTCACCGAGGATATGACCTGGACCGTCGCGCTCGACATGCTCAATCCCACGGGGGAGCCAAATTTCGGCATGATCGACCTGGAGGCGGGCTTCGAGCTGGATCCCTTCTCCGTCGTGTTGACCGGTGGGGGAGCGGTCGATGTGGGGGCGTTGGACCTGGGGGAGGAGTGCTACGGCTTTGCCTCCTCGGCCCCTGACTTCCGCGTCTACTGGAGCGGTGCTTCGGACAATCTGCGCTTCTTTTTCGTAGCGGCGAGCATGGAGGACGACGCCACGTTGATCGTCAACGATCCCGGCACGGAGTGGCACTGTAGCGACGACTTCGGCAGTACCCTCAACCCGCTCGTCGACATCAGCAACCCACTCACAGGCCAGTACGACATCTGGGTCGCCAGTTTCGGTGCGGACACGTATGTGGACGGTGTGCTCTATGTCACCGAGAAGGACTACAGTCCTGAGAACCTGCCTGCTCAGGGTGGTGTGCTTTTCCAAGACGACTTCAGCGATCCCAACTCCGGCTGGTCCGTCACCACTTACGACGATGGAAGCAGTGTGGGGTATGCCGATGGCTCCTACGTTGTGCGATCCACAGTCGCAGGGGAGATAACGCGGGGGGTTTCCGGAAGGGATTTCGCCGATGTGGTCATCGATGTGGACGCCACCCAGGTGTTAGCACCGTCGAACAACAACAACGCCTACGGGGTTTACTGCCGTTTCCAGTTAGGGGAAGGCGGAGGGAACGCGTACGCTTTTTTGATCAGCGGGGACGGGTATTACTCGATCCACCGGGTGGTGGCCGGCGATTACGAGCCCCTGGTCGATTGGACGTCGTCGGACGTGATCCGGCAGGGGAACGCGACCAACCATATCCGGGCCATCTGCAACGGAGGTTACCTGGGCATGGTCGTCAATGGGGAGTTGCTGGCCGGGGCGTATGACACGACATACACCTCCGGCGACATAGGGCTGGTGGCCGCTCCGCTTGAATCCGAACCGACGGAGATCTATTTCGACAACCTGGTGGTCACCGCTCCATAGCGATCCCGGACCCCCATATCCAGGGAGCGGCGCGGCGTTGCCCGGGTCTGTTTGTGACCAGACTTCTGCCCACCCCCCCGTTGTTGTGCTGGTTGACATTCTGGCCGGGTCGTGATAAGTTTTCCTACGATGCACGAAAGGGCACGAGAACGCAGACGGTGGATTGAGATCGTCCTGGCGGGTGGGGGGGCTGCTCTCTTCCTACTGCTGGTGGTCCTGCTCCTCTCCCGGGGCGGGCTCGCCCCGACCCTGCCGCCGACGCCGGTCCCCACCTCCCCGGCGGATCCTCCGGTGGCGATGGTCAACGGCCAGCCCATCGGCGTCAACCTGTGGGCAGAGGCGGTGCTGATCGACCAGGTGATGAGCGGCCTGGCCGGGGTCCCCGCGCCCTCTCCCGAGGAGACGCTGGAGCAACTGGTCAACCAGGTCCTGGTGCTCCAGGCTGCGCCCTCGACGGACCCGCCGTCCGACCAGGAGGTAGAGGCCTACATCGCCGCCTTAGAGGCCGGTTGGGGGGTCAGCGACGAGCAGGTCGTCCAGGCCCTGGAGGCTGTGGGGCTGGACCGCGAGACGTGGAAGCGAGCCGTGACCCGATTGTTGGCGGTCCAGCGAGGGCAGGAAGCCCTAGTCGCAGAGGGAACCCCCATCGACGAATGGCTGGCCCGGGAGCGGGAACGGGCGGAGATCGTCATCTATCGGGAGCGGATGGCGCAGGCCGTTGCCGCGCTCTCCCCTTCTCCCTCCCCATCTCCTCTTCCCTCTCCCTCCCCCTCTCCCTCTCCTCTTCCCGGCCCTCCTCCGGCCCCGGATTTTACACTGGAGGAGGCGGACGGGGAGCTGTTTACTCTGTACAACTACTTGGCCGAAGGGCCAGTGGTGCTGGTCTTCTTCCAACGGTGCGGCTGAGGGCCCGACCGGACGCAACTCGTGGAGTTGCGAGACCACTACCGGGAGTTCCGGGCTAAGGGAGCCCAGTTGGCGGCCCTGGCGGTCGCATCGCCGGACGCCGTGCGGCAGACGAAACAGGCCCTCGGCATCCCTTACCCGATGATGGCCGATACCGACCATCAGGTTTCCGAGGCCTACGGGGTCTATAACCTGCTGGGCGACGGCTACGCGGCACCGGCCATCTTCATCATCGGTACGGACGGTCAGATCCTCTGGCAGTACGTTGGCGGAGGACCCCGCGACCGACCCACGGCGCAGGAGATCCTGGATCAACTGCCCTGAGGTGAGAACCCTGCGCTTCGGACATCCATCGTTTCTCACCACAGGGGCGCAGAGGGCACAGAAGAGTGTTTAGAGGGAAGAAAACCCCGTGTCCTCTGCGCCCCTGTGGTTTTTCCATCGGGGAGCCATGTCCGAACTCACGTCCAAACCTCAGGAGAACCCCCTTGCCCCTCCCCCTGTTTCTGCTACAATCCCCCCGATGCGTCTGAGAGAGGCGTTGTACATCCACCCCGGCGAACAGGTCGCTTTCGTCGGGGCGGGAGGGAAGACGAGCGCAGCCTGGCGGGTCCTGACCGAACTGGCAGCCGAGGGACATCCGGTCGTCTTCACCACCACCACCCGGGTCTTCGAGCCGGAGGGGGTGCCGCTGCTGCTGGAGCCGGACCCCTCCCCTGCGGCGGTGCGCGACGCGATGGGGGACCCGCCCTTCCTGGTCCTCGCAGCCGGGCGGGGCGAGAGGTATCCGGGCGAGGTACCGACCCGTCCCTACAAGGCGCGGCCGGTGAAGCTGGTCGGCCTGGCCCCAGACCGGATCGACCGCCTGGCGCGGGCGCTGCCAGCGGTCACCTGGCTGGTGGAGGCGGACGGGGCGAAGCGGCGGAAACTGAAGGCCCCGGCGGAGTACGAGCCGGTGATCCCATCCGAGGCCGACCGCGTGGTGGTGGTGGGCGGGCTGGCGGCGCTGGGCCGTCCACTGGACGAAAGGACGGTCCACCGGCCCGAGCGGGCCGCTCGCCTGCTGGGGACTCCCATCGGTACGGTCATCACGCCGGGGATGGTCGCTGCACTGCTGGCACACCCCCAGGGCGGACTGAAGGGCATCCCCAGGGATGCCACCGTCGTGGCGTTGCTCACCCAGCAAGAAGGATCTCCTCATCCACAGGCTGCCGCCGTCGCCCAGGAGCTCCTCTCCAGCGGGCGCATCACCCGCGTCGTCCTCGCCGACCTGTACGGTCCTGAACCTGTGCTGGAGGTGTGGGAATGAGTCGTGTGGCAGGCATCCTCCTGGCGGCTGGAGGCTCCACCCGCTTCGGCCGCTCCAAGCAGTTGCTGGACTGGGGCGGGAAGCCCCTGGTGGCCCACGTGGCCGACGTCGCCCTGGCGGCGGGCCTCGACCCGGTGGTCGTCGTCCTGGGATGCGAGGCGGAGGCGGTCCGCGCCGCCCTGGCCGACCGGCCGGTCCGGACGGCGATGAACTGGCGGTGGGAGGAGGGGATGAGCACATCGGTGCGGGCCGGGTTGGCGGTGCTGCCCCTCGACGTGGAGGCGGCGGTCTTTCTCCAGTGCGACCAGCCGCTGGTCGGGCCGGATCTGGTGCGCCGTCTGGTGGCCCGTTGGGAGGAGACCGGCGCGCCCATCGCCCACCCGGTCTGCGAAGGACGGCGGGCCACGCCGGTCCTCTTCGCCCGCTCCCTGTTCCCCGAACTGGCCCGCGTGACCGGCGACCAGGGAGGGCGGGCCCTCATCGGCCGCCATCCCACCGCCACGGTCGAGGTGGACGATCCCGACCTCCTCGCCGACGTGGACACCCCCGAGGAGTACGAGCGGCTCATAGAGTTACAGGATGCGGAGTCCAGGGTGCCGGCCCAAACCCTCCTGCCGCGCCTCCGGTACCTGATCGTGGATATGGACGGCGTGCTGTGGCGGGGCGACCGGCCAGCGCCGGGCCTGCAGGACTTCTTCGCCTTTCTACGGGAGCGGGACGTCCGCTTCGTCCTGGCGACCAACAACGCCAGCAAGCGGCCCGACCAGTACGCGGAGAAACTGGCCCGCTTCGGGGTGGAGGTACCGATGGATTGCATCCTGACCTCCGCCCAGGCCACCGCCGCCTACCTGGCCGAGCGGGAGCCGGAGGGGACCCCGGTACACGTCATCGGCGGGGAGGGGCTGCGGGCCGCCCTGACCGAACAGGGGTTCGTGCTGACGGAGAAGGGGGCCCGGTATGTGGTCGTCGGGTGGGATCCCGACCTGACGTGGCGGAAGTTGGCTCGCGCGACCCTCTTGATCCGAAAAGGGGCTGGCTTCATCGGCACCAACCCGGACCGGACCTTCCCCAGCGAGGAAGGGCTGGTGCCCGGCAACGGGGCGCAACTGGCGGCGCTGGAGGCGGCTACGGACGTCCCGCCGGTGGTCATCGGCAAGCCGGAGCCGTGGCTCTACCGGGAGGCGATGCGGAGAATGGGAGCCACGGTGGAGGCCACCGGCGTCGTCGGCGACCGGCTGGACACGGACATCCTGGGAGGCGTGCGGCTGGGCCTCGCCACGATCCTCGTCCTCTCCGGCATCACGACGGAGGAGGACCTGGCTGGCTCTCCCTTCCGCCCCGATCTGGTCTGCGCCGACATCGGGGAACTGGTGCGGATCTGGTCGACTATCTGATTTCGGTTTCACCACAGAGGCGCAGAGGGTACAGAGTTTTCTCTATTCCGGAGGTGCCTCCGTGCCCCCTGTGCCTCTGTGGTTCCTCATCGCCGGGTGGTTGATCAGAGGTCGACGCGGAGGTAGTCGATGCGGCTGTAGCCGCTCCCCCACGGATCGCCCGCCTCGAAAGTGCCCAACCCTCGATCCGCCGCCAGCCGCAGGTAATCGTAGGCCTCGGCGGGCGTCCCGCGCCACTCGCTCCGCAGCAGGTCGCACATCACGCAGTCCACCGCCACCGGGTCGCGGCTGAAGAACAGGCTGTTGGGCGCGCCGCCAAAGGTCTTCCAGGCGACCGGTGGCTGAACCGCCCCCGGCGCACCGAAGAGCCCGTCCCCCATCGTGAGCACCGTCTTACCGGCGATGTTGGGGTTGGCGTAGATGTCCACCAGCGGGCTGAGGGCGGGATCGTAGAGGTCGGACCGGGAGGTCAGGTACTGGTGCAGGTCGTCCCCCCCTCCACGGACCACGTTGTCGATGCTCCCAAAGTGGTTCTTGAACCCCAGCGTGACCGGGTGGATGCCGTGCCGTTTCAGGATGGGGACGTTGATGAGGTAGGTCGCCCAGTAGAGCAGGTCGGTCAGCCAGCGGTCGGTGAGTGTGGGAGCGGCGAAGGAGATGCGCAGGCTCTCGTCCACATGGTCGAAGGGGGGAGGCTGAGCACAGTCCTTCCGTCCCCAGAAGACGATCCCCGGATAGACTGCCTGGATGGGGAGACGGAACCGGTCGGGGAGGAAGCGCCCCCTGCCGATGGTGACGTCGTAGATCCAGATGTCGCCCGGGTCGACCCCCCGCCCTTCGACCAGGGTACGGACCAGGGCAAGCACCGGTTGGGGCAGCCCGTCGATCAGCCCGCCCTGCCGGGAGCAGTTGCCGCCGTCCCGATCGCTGTTGTTGAAATTGACCTTGATGGCGATCTTCTGGCCCGGCTGGTATCCGGGCAACAGAGCGGCCCACGCGTCCGCGGCCGACGACGTGCCGGTCAGTTGGCGCAGCCCCTCCTCGACCATCGCGTCCACCACGGCCTGATCGACGTGGTCCCCGTACCACCCGCTGGCGAAGTCCCAATACGTGGCGGCGGGGGAATGGACGTGGACGACCCGGTTGGCCTGGGGCGGAGGGGGGGGCGGCGGGGTGGCGGTTGGCGTGGATGGCGCAACCTCGGAGGGACTGGCGGTGGCCTGCTGGACGGGCGTGGACGGGCGTTCCGTCGGCGTCGGCGAGGGCGGGCTCCCCGGCGAAGGGGGGGCGAACGTCCCGGTGGGGGTAGGGGATACGGCCGGCCGACAGCGGGCCAGGAGCCACGCCCCCAGGCTGGTGAGGATCCCTTGCAGGAATCGACGACGGTTGACCGCTTTCATACGACCTCCTTGACGCCTGCCTGCGCGGCCTCATAAACGGCGACCAATCGGCGGGCGCTGTCTTCCCAATTGTGGTGGGTTTCCACATACCGCCGTCCGGCCCACCCCAGACGGCGGGCCAGGTCGGGGGCGGTGCAGAGGCGGAGGACGTGCGCGGCGAAAGTCTCGGGGTCGTCGGCGACCAGCGCGTCCCGCCCGGCCTCCGCCTGGAGCCCGGCAAACGCGGCATCGGTACAGACGACGGGCCGGGCCATCGCCATCGCCTCCAGCACCTTGTTCTGGATCCCCACGGCGTAGCGGGCGGGACAGACCACCACCCCGGCCCGCGCCAGATACGGCCGCAGGTCCTCCACGTAGCCGGTCACCTCGATCCGCTCGTCCGCCGCCAGCCGCCGCACCGCCTCCGGCGGGTCCTTCCCCACGATCTGGAACCGAACAGCGGGGTCCCGTGCCCAGATGCGGGGCAGCACCTCCGCGGCGAAGTAGAGGACGCTGGCCACGTTGGCGTGGTAACTCATCTTGCCGGTGAAGACCACGGTCCGGTAATCCCGGCCATCCTCCTCCCCGGGTCGGAAGTACTCCAGGTCCACCCCGTTGGTGACCACGGTGATGGGGGGCAGCCCCTCCCTGGGGGGGAGGTAGCGGCGGGCCAGGGCCTCCAGCGCTTCTTTGTCTCGACGGGAGGTGATCACCACTCGGTCGAACTGCGTCAGCAGGTGGGCCTCGTACCAGCGGGTGCGGGCCAGGTCCAACCGTGCCATCCACCGCGCCCGGGGCTGCGGGCTGTTCTGCACCGTCTGTTCGAACAGGAAGGCGATGCAATCCACTGCGTCGTAGACCACCGGTCGATCCCGCACCGCCCGCACCAGCCGCGCCGCCCTCAGGTGCTCGATGTGCACGACGTCGAAATCGACCGTCTGGAGCAAGGTCTCCAGGCGGTGTTTCATCTGGGGATGGTAGGCGTAGACCGCCTGGAGTGGCTCCCGGGAGGGCAGGGCCAGAAGACAGTTCAGCAGGGAGCGAGGGGCAGGGACCGGGAAGGCCTCCACCTGCACGCCCCAATCGCGCAGTTCGTCGGCCTGTCTCCGGTCCTCGGGCGCGGTGCTGGCTGCAGTCAACAGCGTGACCTGGTGGCCCAGGCGGATCAGAGCGCGGATGAGGTTATAGGGGCGGGTGCGGATGGGGGAGGGGACGTAGGGGGTGACGTAGAGCACCCTCATAGATAAGTCCCTCCTCGCAGCGCGGGGACGAGCCTCAGTTTGGCCATCACCGCCGCCACGACCTCTGGCGCGGCCTCCTCCTCCAGTCGGGCGAGGGCCTCCTCGCGGGTCATATACCCCTCCCGCACCAGCCCGGCCAGTTCCATCACGTAGGGATGAAAGCCCATCTGCTCCTGGTGGACGCGACAGGCGAAGCCGTTGAGGAGACAGTTGGTGGAGTTCGGGTCGGTATCCTTGGGGGATTCCCATCCCAGTTGACGGATGCGCCGGATTGCCTCTTCTTCGGTATATTCGATGAAGGCCAGAGGAGAGACCAGGTAGGGGAACGACTCGACCGTTTTCAGTAACCGCTCTGGGGGGAAATAGGGGGCTGTCTGTTTACCGACCACGCTTTCCAGGGGCATCCTTGCGGTTTCGAGGAATGCCTCCAGCATTCGGCGGTTGGTCCGCAGAACGGCCGACGCGAGGGGGATCTGCCCGGGGGACCAGCCGTACACGACCAGCGGGATCGCCCGGGTGAGGGCCATCCGAAGGCCGATCCCTTTGGCGAGCGACATACAGGCGTTGCAGACACCGCTAGCCCGCTCCAGAGCGCGGAGGGGGTACATATCTGAGCGGATCGAAGCGACGAAGATTTTGCGCAGCATCTCAAAGGGAGGCTTCACGATGATGTGATCGATCTTCAAGTTCTCGGCGACGACCCGCATGTTCTTGAAGGCCGCCGGAGAGACGAAGCCGTTGTCGAAGGTAAAGGCCAGGACCCGCAAGCCGTACCGTTCTTTCAGGAGCCAGAGGGTATAGGTGCTGTCCTTCCCGCCGCTCCATCCCATCAGCGCATGGAAGCCAGGTCGAGCGCGGGTCCGGTCGGCCAGTTCCTCAAACCGTTCGCGGAGGCGGGCACGCTGACGGGCCCGTTGCTCTGGCGGTGGCGTCCGCCGGCAGTACTGGCACATCCCATTCCCATCAAATTGAATGCCGGGGAACGTCTCCGGCAGAACGCACCGTGTACATCGTTTCATTGTGACCTCATCTCTAAAGCGTGATTTAGGGCACTATGGGCCCGCCACCATTTCTCTCAACGGCTCGCGCCGTCCGGGTCCCACGTGGACTCGAACGGGGTCGGCCTCCCCAACCGGACCGGGGGGGAAGTTCGCCACGAACAGATGGTGGAGCAACTGAGTGGAAAGCACTCCGACCAGGGCCATATCGTCCCGCTCGCCGACGCGCCGTCCGCTCCGACACTTGCGCACCAGTTGGGCCACCGCCTCCGGGTCGAACAGGCCAGCCTCTCGGATCGACTCGGGAGAGAGCATCGCTTCCACATAGTCCGGAGGGGGATCGAAGAAGGCCGGGTGGATCGGGGCCCGGTAGGGCTGTTTCCGTCGTTGCCACACCTCGGGCGGGAGAAGGCCCTGGGCACTCTTCCGCAGGATGTACTTCTCCTGGAGCCCCCGGATCTTCAGGTGGGACGGGAGGCGGGCGGCGAACTCCACCACCCGATGATCCAGGAAGGGGAAACGGCCCTCGACGGAGTTGGCTGCCATCATCCGGTCGCCCTGGGAGGAGAGGAGGTAGGGGGACATGAACGTGGCGACCTCCAGGTACTGGGCCTGGGCCAGCGGGCTCCAGCGGGGGAGGAGGCCGTCGAGCGTGGAGAGGAACTCCCCAACCGGATCGTACTCTCCCAGTGCCTCCCGGAGCGCGGCGGAGAAGAGCCGATGGAGCGAGCGGGTGTTTCGCCAGCGGATCAGGTGGGAGTAGCCCGGTTGGTCCACCTCCGTCAGCCCGCGGCGGAAGAAGGCCCGCAGAAAGGCGTCGCCCCCCCGCGAGAGGTCGGCCACGTAGGGGTACAGCCGGTGGAGGAGCAGCGGACGCCAGGCCGAATCCGGCTGGCGGGCCCAGAAGCGGCGGACCTTATCCTCCTTGAAGATGTTGTAGCCGCCCAGGAACTCGTCCGCCCCCTCCCCGGTCAGGACGACCTTGATCCCGCTTTCGTGGACCAGGCGGGAGAGGAGGAACATCGGCGCGGGGGAGGTGCGGAGAAGCGGGGCCTCGGCGTGCCAGACGACCTCCGGGAAGACGGTGCCGATGTCGGCGTTGGTGCACTCGGTCCGACGATGAGCGGTCCTCAGGAAAGCGGTAGCGATCTCCTGGTAAGGTCGTTCGTCGAAGGCCGCCTCTTGGAAGGCGATGGAGAAGGTGCAGAGGGTATCCGGCACGTGGTGGCGGATCAGGGCGGCGATGAGAGTAGAGTCAAGTCCGCCGCTGAGGTAACTGCCCACCGGGACGTCGGCCCGCAGCCGGAGCCGTGTGGCGTCCGCCAGGAGGTCCCGCAGCCGGGCGGCCGCCTCTTCCATCCCCATCGGATCTTCGTGGCCCGCCTCCGGGAAGGAGAGGCCCCAGTATCGGGTGACGGTGTGGGAGTCGGCGCGGACTCGCATATAGTGGCCTGGCGGCAGTTCCCGGATCCCCTGAAAGACGGTGCGTGGCGCCAGCGGAGCCCAGAAGGTGAACGCCTGGGCCAGGGCATAGGGGTCCAGCCGCGCCTCCACCCGGGGATCGAGCAGCAGAGCCTTGATCTCCGAGCCGAAGACCATCCCTTCGGGGAGGAGCGTGTAGAACAGGGGGCGGATCCCCAGCCGGTCGCGGGCCAGGAACAACTCCTCCCGACGGACGTCCCAGATGGCGATGGCGAACTGACCGTTGAGCCGATGGAGACAATCCGGCCCCAGGTCCTCGTAGAGGTGAAGGATGACCTCCGTATCGCTGCGGGTGGAAAAACGGTGCCCCTTCCGTTCCAACTCCTCCCGCAGTTCGGGGTGGTTATAGACCTCCCCGTTGAAGACGATCCAGAGGGACCGATCCTCGTTGGGGATCGGCTGGCTGCCGGTGCTCAGGTCGACGATGCTCAGACGGGCGCAGCCGATGCCCACATTCTGGTCCACATAGACGCCGAACTCATCGGGTCCCCGGTGGCGGATGACGGACAACATCCGCCGCAACAGATCGACCTCCGGAGGCCGCTCCCCGGTCCAATCCACCGCACCGACGATCCCACACATCGGCCATTACCTCAGGTCGGCCCGTCGGATCTTGCCCGAGGGGGTCTTGGGGAGGCTGTCGCGGAACTCCACGTACTTGGGGACCATGAAGTCCTCCAGGTGCTGGCGGCAATGGCGGAGGACGTCCTGCTCGGTGAGGGTATAGCCGTCGCCGCAGACGACGAACGCCTTCACCGCCTGGCCCAGCAGTTCGTCGGGGACGCCGACGACGGCCGCTTCCACCACGCCCGGCAACTGATATAGGACGTTCTCCACTTCTTTGGGTGCGACCTTCTCCCCGCGGCTCTTGATGATGTCGTCCTTGCGGGCGACGAAGTAGAAGAACCCCTCTTCGTCCATCCAGAACAGATCGCCGGTGTAGAGCAGCCGTTCCGCCGGATATCGGCCCGGTCGATACCGCTTGGCCGTCTCTTCGGGATCGCCCCAGTATCCCTGCATCACGTGGGAGCCCCGCACCACCAGTTCGCCGACCTCTCCGGGCCCCAGTCGGTTGCCGTCCTCGTCTTCGATCCAGCACTCGGTGCCAGGGATAGGGATCCCTACTGAGCCGGGCCGTCGATCTAACTCCTCCGGAGGTAGATAGAGGGTTCGCTTGCACTCGGTGAGGCCGTACATTGAATAGAGGCGGGCGTGAGGGAAGGCCTCTCGCAGCCGTCGAATGTGCTCCACCGGCAGGGCCGCGCCGGTGTTGGTCAGGTAGCGCAGAGAGGAGAGATCGAACCGGCTGAGATCCATCTGGAGGAGCATCGCGAACAGGGTCGGCACGCCCGGGAGTCCGGTCACCCCCTCCTCCTCGATCCGTCTGAGCACCGCCGCCGGATAGGCGAAGGACCGCTCCAGCACCAGCGTGCCGCCGAACTTGAAGACCATCAGCAACTGGTACAGGCCGTAGTCGAACGAAAGAGGAAGGACGTTGATCACAACGTCCTCAGGCGTGTTCTCCAGGTACTGGATGATGGATGAAGCGGCGAAGGCGACGTTAGCGTGGGTGGACATCACCCCCTTGGGGTCGCCGGTACTGCCGGAGGTGTAGATCAGGCAGGCGAGGTCGATGTCGATGGTAGGAGTGGAGGGAAGGGTGGATGGGTAGGTTTCTAAAAGGTGGTCGAGTTCGAGGACCTGGGCGGAGGGAAGCGGAGGGGTGGGGGAGGCGGAGGGAGCAGGGCCGCAGAGGATGGACAGGTGGAGGGAGGGGGCGTTCTCCAGGAGGAAGCGGGCCTGCTCTGCTCGGCGCGCGGGGGCGAAGAGCCCCCAGGCCTCGCAGTTGTTGAGGATGTAGGCCAGTTTTCCCGGCTTGGTGGTGGGGTTGACGACGGTGAAGACGCCTCCCGCCTTTAGGATGCCGAAGATGGCGGCCACCGTCTCCACCGAGTTGGGTAGCCACACCGCCACCCGGTCCCCGCGCCGCAGGCCCAGGTCCAGCAGGCCGTTGGCGATGCGGTTGGCCTGCGCTTCGATCTCGGCGTAGGTCCACCGGCGGCCGTCGCAGACAAGGGCTACCTTGTCCGGAAACCGCCCAGCGCTATGCTGTAAGAACTCGTTCACCAACATCGAGCGACACCTCACCGCCTTTTCGGCGGATGTAACCAGCCAGTTTCTCTACCGAGTCGAAGTTCTCCGGCAGGATCTCCTCATCCTCCACGGTGATGCCGAAGGTCTCCTCGACAAACATCACCAGTTCCAACACGCCCGTCGAGTCCACGATCCCTTCTTCAAGGAAGGAAGCGTCGTCCCGTAGCGTGCTTTCGTCGTCGGTGAAGAGGAAATTCTCCAAGATATACCGGCGGATCAAAGTCTCGACCGACATCTCCTCATCTCCTTTGTTCGTTCTGCTCCATATCTTACTCGTCAGCGGTCGGTTTATGGTGACCATACCATTAGAAAAGGCCTAGAGGGACGGGCGTCGCTCCGGATCGCGCGGGTGCTGCCCCTTATCGTCGGACTCGCTCTCTAATCAATTTTCAGGAAGTTCCTCACCGGACTCTGACGAATCCTCTCTAGAATGAGTGTGGGGAGGTCCCCCAACGTGAGAGGCCCTCCCGCAGTGCTCAAGGCGCGTGAAGCACACCCGCTTGAGGGGAGTCGTTGGACAAGGGAACACGGGGCGGGGCCTGCGGGAGGGTCCATTTACCAGATGTCAGGGATAGTGCTTATGGTTCGGCTTCGACAGGAAGAGGTCTCATCTACAACTACAGCGGCTGCAGGGGAGGTGGCTGTGCCGGTCGTGGTCAAGGAACGGCCGGCGGCGGTGCAGAAGCGGGCCCGCCTATCAATCTTCTGGGCGGTTGCGCCGCTCATTCTGCTGGATGCGGTCTGCATCACGCTGAGCCTGGTCGCGGCGTACGTGTTTCGCTTCCGTCTGATCCCGTACCACGCGCCGTTCTCGGCGATCTTCTACCAGCGTCTCATCTATATTGGCGTGCCAATGTGGTTGCTCATCTTCGCCGTCCATCGGCTCTACCATCCGGACCATCTGTTCGGGGGGTTACAGGAATACGCCGGGGTCGTCAATGCTAGCACGCTGGGCTTGGTCGCTCTGATCCTTTACAGTTTCCTCGACCGGCGCACGGAGTACGACATCTCCCGCGGGTGGCTGATGATGCTGTGGCTCTTCTCCGTCCTCACCATCATCGTTACCCGCTTCGGTTACCGACGGCTGATCTATCGGCTTCGGGAACAGGGGCTGTTCGTGCGTCGGGCCGTGGTCGTGGGGGCGAACGAGGAGGGGAAGGTCGTCGCCGACCAGTTGCGCTCCACCCCGCGTGCGGGCATTGAGGTGGTCGGCTTCATCGATCCGACACTTCGGTTGGGCAGCCGGGTGGACGGCCTGACCGTGCTGGGCCGCCCGGAGGGGCTGGAGAGTGTGGTGGAGCGGTACGGTGTGGAGGAGATCGTCGTCATCCCCACCGCGTTGAAACGGGAGACGTTGCTGGACCTCTACCGGGATTGGGGCACGGATCGGCGGGTGCGTATCCGCCTCTCTTCCGGCCTCTACGAACTCTTCACGACCGGCGTCCAGGTTCAGGAGGTCGGTTTTATCCCTCTGGTGAGCCTCAACCGGACGCGCATCACCGGGATCGACGCGGTGCTCAAGACCTTGCTCGACTACGGCGGTGCGCTGATCGGTGTCACCCTGCTCTCTCCTCTCCTTCTGTTCATCGCCGTTCTCGTTCGGCTGGATTCGTCGGGGCCGATCATCTACCGAAGGCGGGTGGTGGGTCTGGGTGGAAAGGAGTTCGACGCCTACAAGTTCCGCACGATGATCCCGGACGCCGACGCCTATTTGGAAGCCCACCCCGAACTGAAGAGGGAGTGGGAGGAGACGGGTAAGATCCTTAACGATCCCCGCGTCACCCGGTTGGGCCGGTTCCTGCGGCGATACAGCCTGGACGAACTGCCCCAACTGTTCAACGTGCTGCGGGGAGAGATGAGCCTGGTGGGACCCCGGATGATCACTCCGGCGGAGTTACGCCATTTTGGTCGCTGGCGGCACAACCTGCTTACTGTCAAGCCGGGGATGACCGGCCTCTGGCAGATCAGCGGGCGGGCCGACCTGTCCTATGAGGAGCGGGTCCGTCTGGATATGTACTACATTCGCAACTACACCATCTGGCTGGATCTGAAGTTGCTGGTGAACACCTTCCTGGTGGTGGTCAAGGGGCGAGGGGCCTATTGATGTTGGAAAACGGTCCAGGAATCCTTCGCTTGGAGCGAGGCCGAAGCCGTCCGTTGTTTCTTTCGATCGGCCCGCTTGAGGGTGTAGGTGAGATGAAGGGGCATGTAGAGCGGACGGGGCGAAAAGAGGCTCAGAGGCCGGTGAGCCGCCTGATGGCAGACGTCGACCCGGAGTTGCTCGCTTTTCTTCGGGACCAGGTGGATTCGTTTGTCAAGTGGGATCTGATTCACTTTTTCTATGAGAACCCTCACACCACCGACACCGCCTCCAACATCGCCCTGTACATCGGGCGGGACCCTGGGGATATCGAGGTGGAGTTGGACGACCTGGTAGCCCGCGGGGTTCTGGTGGCCCATCGTCTGGGGGAGATGCGGGTGTATGCCCTCTCCCCGGACCCGACCATCTGGGTGCGGATCCGCCGGTTCATCAAGGCCTGTAGCGACCGGGAGTTCCGGATCCGGGCGATCTATCACGTCGTTCGTGGCCTGCGCTGAGACTTTCTGCTAAGGAGGAGAAGGTTGAACGAACTGGACAGCGTTGCAAGATACCTGGAAGGGGTGCGGGAGGTTCTGGATGCACTTCCCCTGGCGGCCATCCGCGAGGTAGCGGACGTGCTGCTCAGCGCGAATTATGTGGGGAGCACCATCTTTACGCTGGGCAATGGGGGAAGCGCGGCCACCGCCTCCCACTTCGCCTGCGACCTGGCGAAGGGGACGATCCGGCCTGGTAGGCCCCGTTTCCGTGTGGTCGCTCTCACCGACAACGTCCCGCTGATGACCGCCTGGAGCAACGACGTTGCCTACGAGGACCTCTTTGCGGAACAGTTACGGAACCTGATTCAGCGGGGAGACGTGATCGTCGCTTTCAGCGGTAGCGGCAACTCTCCCAATGTGCTGAACGCGGTGGACCTGGCTCGCCGGATGGGCGGGATCACCATCGGCTTCTCCGGTTTCGACGGCGGGCAGTTAAGCACGATGGTGGATGTGCCCGTGGTGGTCCCTTCGGCGTGTATGGAGCAGATCGAAGACGTCCACCTTGTCCTGTGTCACCTCACTGCTACGGTGTTGCGGGAGCGACTCGAGCGAATCGAGCCACCCGTCACCCTGATGCTGGATTTGGAGGCCCAGGCGCTCGTGCACTGGCCTCTCGCCGGGGAGACGGAGGAGGGGGAGGGATCGAACGGGCACCGAGGCTAGCCTGTGGCAGGGATGCAACGATGCGCAGGGCTGTCTTTATCGACCGGGATGGGGTGATCTGCCGCAACCGGGAGGACTACGTCAAGGACTGGGAGGAGTTCCATTTCCTCCCTGGGGCGCTGGACGCGCTGGCCCGGCTGGCCCGAACCGACCTGCGGGTCGTCGTCGTCACCAACCAGTCGGCGATCAATCGAGGGATCGTTCCGGTCGACGTCGTGGAATCGATCCATGCCCGGATGGTGGAGGCGATCGAGGCGAGAGGGGGACGGATAGACGGCATCTTTTACTGCCCCCACCGTCCCGATGAGGGGTGCAACTGCCGCAAACCCCGTCCCGGTCTGTTGCTCCAGGCCGCGGAAGCGCTGGATCTGGACCTGGAGGGTTCCTATCTCATCGGAGATGCCGAGAGCGACTTGCAGGCTGGGCGGGCCGTCGGATGCCGCCGGTTTATGGTCCTTACCGGCCGAGGGCGGCGGCAATTGTTCCGGTGTTGGGTCCACGGCGAGCGGGGGTTCACCGTCGTGGTGAATCTGCAGGCAGCGGTGGACCGCATCTTACGACTGGAGCGACATCGGCAGGGGCTCCTGGTGGAGGAAACGGCGAGGTGTTGACGACCAGAGAGATGGAAAGCGTGTCCCGTGCTCCCGATGCAGCGTCCATCGCTGCCCGGGAGGGCCGTCTGCGCTACTACCTGAGGGGGCAGTCCACCGGGATCGGCCGCTACGTCCTGGAGCAGACCCTTTACTTCTTCCTGCGCGGCCTCCCCGGTTTGGTGGGCATCGGCCTCCGTTCGCTGGCCTACCGGCTGATCCTCCACAGCGACGGCCCGCCGGTGATCGAGGACCACGTGCGGCTTGCCCAGCCAGCCAACATCCACCTGGGCCGCAACGTCTACATCGATCACGGCGTCTACCTTCACGCCTGCCCCCAGGGGATCTTCATCGGGGACGAAACCTTCGTGATGCATGGGAGCGAACTGCACGTCTACAACTTTCGGGACCTCCCTCACGCGGGGATCTGGATCGGCCGAAAGTGCTTCGTTGGCGAGTTCTGCCTGATCCGCGGGCAGGGTGGCGTGCACATCGGCGACGAGGTCCTCCTGGCCCCGCGGGTCCAGATCCTGGCGGTGAACCACCTCTTCGACGACCCTGCCCAACCGATCATCCGGCAGGGGATCTCGGCGAAGGGGATCGTGGTGGAGGATGGAGCCTGGATCGGAGCGGGGGCGATCCTGTTGGACGGTGTGCGCGTGGGAAGAGGCGCGGTGGTGGGAGCCGGGGCGGTAGTGACCCGTGACGTGCCGTCTTACGCGACGGTCGCGGGCGTCCCGGCCCGGATGATTCAGACGAAGGTTTATAAGCGGCCCAACGGAAGCGTGCCGCACGGCACGCCGTCGATCAGGAGTTCAAAAAAAGGGAGACCCCTGTGAGGATCCGATATTGGGTAGGTTTGGTGCTATTGGGAACGTTCTTGGTGTTGCTGATGGGTGGTCCGGTGTATGCGGAGCCCCCAGTGCCGATACCAGAGGCCTCGGTCCGGTTACCCGGCGCCCCTCCATTCGGCGTGCCAAAGGTGACAGATCAGGGGGCTGACGGTGCCACTATGAGCCCTGTTGGGCGTCGGATTAATGTCGCTATCACCTCTGAAGACGAGAAAGACCCGGCCGTCGCCCTCTGCGCTTACGATCAGTACCTCGTCGTCTACGAACGGGGGGGCAATATTTATGGCCAACGCCTGACCAGCGACGGTGCCCTGCTGGGCGCTCCCTTCGCGATATACGATGGGTCTCTCAAAGCCTATTCGCCGGACGTGGCCTGCGAGTGGGCGCACAATCGCTTTATCGTCGTCTGGACGGTCGATTATAACAACCAGGGAGTAGACTACGACATCTATGCGCGGGGGGTGTATGGGGGACATCAGACCTCTGGCTCCCAGTTGCACGGCTCCATGTTTGTTGTCTCAGAGGACGTGGCGGTCGAGCAGAACCCGGCTATCGCTTGCAACAGCAACGACTATACCTGCCTGGTCGTCTTTGAGTACGACGGTACCGGCAACGGCGATATCTACGGCCAGCGGATCTCTGTCGGCACGTGGGACAACTCCCTCGACGGCGATCGCTTTAATATCAGCGACTTCACGGCTGAGGAGTATGAGCCGGACGTCGCCTGGGGCGGGTTCGACAACAACTATCTGGTCGTCTGGCAGTATTGGCACGACACGCCCTCGGACCATTACAGGATCGTGTATAGCCATGTCTTCGACACGGAGCAGGGCAACGGCGCCGAGGAGCGTCAGCACGTTGGGACGTGGTTGATCAACGTGGGGACGCGCGACCACAGCCAGACCAACCCGGCCGTGGCCTACAACCGGGACACACGACAGTATCTGGTAGCGTTCCAGTATGACTACTACGGCGATGGGTCCGACTACGACATCATCGCCGACCGCGTTGCCGGGACAGGCACGACTGGTATAGGCAGCAACTTCTTTGTAGCCTCCACCTCCTCGCATGAGTCGGAACCTGCGGCGGCCTTCAGCGGTGGTCCTGAGAGCCTCCCCGGAGGGATGGGGGCCGACCAGTTCATCGTCACCTACCTCACAGATTGGGATACCCTCTACGGCCAGGCGGTTAAGGGATCTTACTCCACCAGTGGCGGTCAACTGGAGGGTGATCCAACGAACCTGGATAGGACCGGTGGAGTCGGGGGGTGGTATATCAACGCCGCCGATGTCGCTGGGTCGATCAACAACGGCCGGTATATGGTCGTGTGGCAGTACCACACCTCAGATAACGACATCTTTGGGCAGATCGTCGCTCCCTACGGGGTGTATTTGCCTCTCGTCCTTCGAAATCATTGAGATATGGATCAGTTGGAAAGGGGTTGAATGATGAACGTACTTTCGGTGGTGATTCCGGCATACAATGAGGAAGGGGGCATCGCTCAGATCATCGAACGGGTCCTCTCCATCCGTCCGCGGCTGGCCGAGGCCGGAGTGGACGATCTGGAACTGATCGTCGTGGACGATGGGTCCCGGGATCGGACGGCGGAGATCGCCGCCCGCTATCCTGGGGTCCGCCTGATCCGGCACAAGGTCAACCAGGGGTATGGGGCCGCGCTGAAGACCGGCTTCAGCCACGCGCGGGGTAACCTATTGGGTTTCCTGGACGCGGATGGGACCTACCCGCCGGAACACTTCCCTGAACTGTGTAAAGTGGCCCTGAAGGAGGGAGCCGACCTGGTGATCGGCTCGCGGATGGCGGGCGAGGAGAGCGAGATGCCCGTGGTCCGCCGCATCGGCAACCTCATCTTCGCCAACCTGGTCAGCCTTCTGGGCAACCACCGGGTGAGCGACAGCGCCAGCGGGATGCGGGTCATCCGGCGGGAGGCGCTGCCCCGCCTCTACCCCCTGCCCGATGGGCTGAACTTCACCCCGGTGATGAGCACCCGCGCCCTCCACGAGGACGTCCGATGGCGGGAGGTGCCCATCCCCTACAAGGAGCGGGTCGGCCGGTCGAAACTGAGCGTCGTCCGGGACGGGATGCGGTTCTTCAGCACCATCGTCTGGACCGCGCTGAACTACAACCCGGTCCGTATCCTGGGCGGGATCGGTCTGTTCTTGCTGACCATCACCGGCCTGATCGGCGCGGTGATCGTCGGGATGCGGCTCTCCGGCATCACCCGGCTGGGCCCGTGGGGGGTGGTCGCCGTCTTCACCGGTGCCCTAAGCGCGGTCTCCGGCGTGGCCCTCTTCTCCCTGGGTGCTACCTTCAACTACCTCGTCTCCCTCTTCCACAAACAACCCATCCGGCAGGGCCTCTTCGGCCGTCCGCTGTTCAAGCAGCCCCTGGAGCGCCACTTTGGGTGGATGGGCCTGGTCGGGATCCTGGTGGGCCTGACCGTCGGCGCGGTGAGCCTGATCCTCTCCCTCGGCGGCTGGCCGGTCGAACGGCTCTGGCTCTACCTGCTGGGCGCAGCGATGATCAGCCTGGTCGGCCTGCAACTGACGGTCTTCTGGCTGATCATCCAGGTGCTGGCCGAACTGAGCCAGCGCGAGGTCCAGGTGGCCCAGGATATGGAGGGCTCCCCGTGCAGCGAGTGAACCGCGGGACAGGGATGCGAGAGCGGGTCCATCCGCCCCGCTTCCCCGACGCCGACGAGGTGGTGCGGGCGTCGCTGGAGGCTCAGTCCACAGGCGCGGTGGACATACTCTTCGTCAACCCGCCCGCCCCCGACCGGGGCATCTGGATCCGCAGCCAGCACCGGGTGGGACGGCGGTCCCGCGAAGGAATGATCTGGCCCCAGGTGAGCCTGGCCCAACTGGCCGCCCTCTTCCCCGACTACCGGGTGGAGGTGATCGACGCGATCCCCCTGCGGATGGACTGGGCCGAGTTCGAGCGACTGCTGGAGGAGAAACGCCCCCGCTACTACGTGACCCAGGTCACCGCACCCACCCTCCGCAACGATATGTACGGCACCTTCCTCGCGCGCAGCATGGGCGCGACGACCATCGCCTTCGGCACCCACGTCACCCCCATCCCCCGCGAGACGATGCGCGCCTTCCCCAGTCTGGACTTCGCCCTGCGGGGGGAGCCGGAGTTGACGCTGCGGGAACTGATCGATACGCTGGAACGGGGCACGGGGCGGGGAGCAGAGGGTAAGGAGCAGGAGTGGTGGCCAGGGATGGACCCCGCGTTTGCGGCGCGGCTGCGGAAACTGTTCACCGATGCCGATCCCGACTGGCAACCCGCCTGGCTGTGCCCCACTCCCTTGCGGGATATTAAGGGCCTCGTCTGGCGAGACGGCGGTGAGATCGTCGTCAACCCTGACCGTCCCTTCATCCGTCATCTGGACGATCTGCCGATGCCCCGCCATGACCTTCTTCCCTTGGAGAGATACCGCGCTCCCCTGGTGCGCGGAGCCTACGCGTTCGTCGTCACCAGCCGGGGTTGTCCCGGGGGGTGTCGCTTCTGTATCAAGCATGTCTCCTACGGCTCCTCCATCCGCTTCCGCTCCCCGGAGAACATCGTCGCCGAACTGGAGCTGTTGGACGAACTGGGGGTCCGCAACATCCACATGTACGCCGACCTCTTCACCGTGAGCCGGGAGCAGGTGATGGGGTTGTGCGAGTTGATTCTCCAGCGGGGGTTGCGGATCCGGTGGACCTGCAACAGCCGGGTGGACTTTGTGGACCCGGAGATGTTGCAGATGATGGGGAAAGCCGGCTGCTGGATGATCTCCTGGGGGATCGAATCGGGCAGCGAGGAGGTCCTGCGGCGCGCGCACAAGGGCATCTCCCTCGATCAGGTGGAGCAGGCCCTCCGTTGGGCCCACGAGGCGGGCATCCACAACTGGGGGTATTTCATCATCGGCCTGCCGGGGGAGACGGAGGAGACGATCCGGGAGACCATCCGCTTCGCCAAACGCCTCCCCCTCGACCTGGCCCTCTTTCACATCGCTGCCCCGTATCCCGGTTCCCCCTTCTTCTTCGAGGTGGTCGAACAGGGTTGGTTCCGCCCCGGCACCCGCTGGGAGCAGGTGGATATGGACCGCTCGACGGTGTTGGATTATCCGCACCTCAGGGCGGAGGAACTGGAACGGTGGGCCCGGAGGGCGTTTCGGGCTTGGGCGTTGCGTCCCGGTCCGATGTGGACCTATCTGCGGATGTTGCTAGGGGCTCCCTCTATGTGGCGGCCCGCGTTGGAGATCGGTCTGGAGAGCCTGGGCTGGGCGGTAGGGAGTTAGAAAGGCGGCGCGAAATGAATACCAAGGACAAAGTTATCATGTGCATTGACGACGATCCGGAGATCATCACCCTGATGCGGCTGATCTTCCGCCCCAAGGGCTTCCGACTGATCGGCGCGGTGAGCGGACCAGAGGGTTTGAAGGCGATGCGGCGGGTCAAACCAGACCTCGTCCTCCTTGACCTGATGATGCCGGGGATGAGCGGCTGGGAGGTCTATCGGCAGATGCAGGCCGATGAGGAGTTGAAACGCATTCCGGTGGTCATCGTGACGGTTCGGGCGCAGGCGATTGAGCGGACGATCGGCCTGCACGTCTTCGGTGTGGACGATTACATTACCAAACCGTTCGAGATACAGGATCTCGTTCGGAGCGTGTGCCGTGTCCTCGGGGTTCCTGCCGAGGTCAACGAGCGGAACAAGACGGCCCTCGGCTCTTCGGCTGAGGCAAGGTGAAGTAGAAGAGGCTACCCTGGCCGACCTCGCTTTCCACTCCCACTTCCCCGCCCAGTTTCTCTACGATGCGGCGGGTGATGGAAAGCCCCAACCCATGCCCCTTTCTCCGCTCCTGCCCTTTTTGCAGGCGGCGAAAGGGAACGAACAGGTGCTCTTGCTCCTCCGGTGCGATCCCCTCGCCGTTGTCCCGCACCCAGAAGCGGACCCTTCCATCGGGTTGTACCGTCGCCCCCAGTTCGACCCGCGGCGGCCGTCCCCCGTAGTGGAGGGCGTTGCTGATGTAATTGTGCCACACCTCTTCGATCCACGGGCCGTATCCTAACGCCTCCGGCCATTGGTCGGGGAGGAGGATCTCCGCCTGATATTTGCGCACCATGTGGGCCAACCGATGGTGCACCACCTCGGCCACGATGGTCCCCATGTCGAGCACTTCCAGTTCTACGTCTTCCTCCCGCACCTGGGCCAGAAGCAGCAACTCCTCAATGGTGCGGCTCATCTTCCGCCCCGTCCGTTCGATAATCTCCAGGCTCTCCTCGAATTCCTTTTTCGACATTGTGGGGTGGTATCTGCGCACCGCCTCGGCGAAGCCGATGATCAGCGCCAGGGGGTTCTGAAGGTCGTGGGCAACGGTGTGGGCGAAGGCGGCCAGTTCTTCGTTCTGTTTCGCCAGTTCCTGGTTGAGCCTGCGCACCTCCATCAGGTCTTGAAAGCGGGCGATGGCGATTCCAATGGACCGATCCAACTCCCGCAGGTCGGGTGGTTTGATCAGGTAGGCGGCCACACCCGCCTCGGTGGCCCGCTCTACCAGTTCCGGCGTCTCGTATGCGGTGAGGATGATCACCGGAGTCGGGCATTCCTCTTGGATGCGGTGCGTCGCCTCGATCCCGTCCAGGTCGGGCATCCGGATGTCCATCAGGACCACGTCGGGCCGGAGGGAACAGGTTTTGTCGATAGCCTCCTCGCCGTTGCTCGCCTCCCCGACGACGACGTACCCGGCCTCCTGTACCAATCCCTTGATCATCTCGGCGACCAGGTAGTCGTCCTCAGCGATCAGTACGCGGATTTTCTCCTGTTGCTTCGCCACCTATCCCTCCTCGGGTTCCATTGGTCCCTTCTTTGAAACGAATCTCGGCGACCGCTCCCTTTTCGTTGTATAACACCCACTCCCCTCGCAGGTTCCGCTGGACCAGGTTCCGGATCAGGTCGAAGCCCACGCCATGCCGGTCCAGCCGTAGCACAGCCTCCGGATAGCCCGGACCGTCGTCCCGGAATCGGAGGATCACCGTCTCCTTCGCTCTCTCGATCTCCACTGTGATGGAGGCGGTGCTGCGCCCCCGGAGTGCGTGCTTGACGACGTTGGTCACCAGTTCGTTGAGCACGAGGGCCAGGTGATGGGCCTGTTCCGGCGCGACGCGGATCGGTGATGCGGTAACCTTGAACGAGACGTTCTTTCCCCGCGGAAGCGCGTTCAGCGTGGAGCGGATCACGTGGGTAGTCAGGTCGCTCAGCAGGAGGGGGCGCCACTCGGAGGTGGAGAGCAGGCTGTGGACCGTGGAGAGGCCCTGAACGCGTGCCACCAGTCCGCTCAGCAGAGGCCGACAGGCGTTTCGGATCTCCTTATCCGCATACCGGAGTTCGGCGTAGAGGAGCCCAACGATGGTCGAGAGGATGTTCTTGACCCGGTGGTTGACCTCGCGTAGAAGTAACGCCCTGGTGTCTGCGTCCTCCCGTGCCTGCTCATACAGCCGCGCGGTCTCGATGGCGACCGCTGCCGTCGCCGCTAGCGGCTCCAGCAGCGCCAGGTCCACCGGGCCGAACCGACCGGCATCCTGGTCCACAGCCTGAAGAACTCCGATGACCTCTCCGCGGACCTCCAGCGGCACGGTGATGACAGATTGGAGTTCCAACCCGATCCACTGGTCCACATCCTGGAAGTGCCGGGGGTCCGCCTGCGCGTTGGCGACAATCAGGCTCTCGCCGTGGCTGACGACCCAGCCCGCGAACCCCTCCCCGGGTGCCAGCCGCAGCCCCTGAACCAGATGGCTGCGCGGACCGGTCACCTGCCTGCAGACCAGTTCTCCGGTCTGTGGATCGATCAGCCACACCGAGGTGGAGACGACGCCTAGGACCTGCCGCACTTCTTCGAGGACGATGGAGAGCACCTGGTCGAGGTCGAGGGTGGATACCAGGGCCTGGACGGCGCGGTTGAGCAGCGCCAGTTCCCGCGTCCGCCGTTGGAGCGAGGCCTCCGCCCGCCGTTGGGCGGTGACCAGTGTCCCGACCAGCAGCCCGGTCAAAGAGATGGAGAAGACGAAGAGGGGGAAAGCCAGCAGCGGTTCCATCTTCACGCCGTATACACGGACCGAGAAGGTGGTTGCCAGTGTGATCGCCGGGATGATGACGGTCGCCCCCGGGAGGCCGTACCGGAGGACGACCTCGATGAGGGGGAAGAAACAGAGGTAATACAGCCGCCTGTTGGTGGAGAGCGGCCCGAGGGCAATCCAGAGGAGGATCACACTCCCGCCGATCTCACTCAGTAGGATGAGCAGCGATCGGAGGTGGGGCTTCCTCTCGCGAGGTTCCTCCTTCGTTATGGACGAGGGTGCCTTCCCCTCCCGCAGCTGGACCGCGCGTGGGACCACGTGGACGAGGACGAGGGGGGTGAAACTCATCATGCTGAAGGCTTCCCGGAGCACTTCCATCAGCACGATGGTGGGCCGTAATTCGGGATATGTGGTCAGCCAGGCGGTGGCTGTGCCGGTAACCGTCGCGGCGATGGTCACTACCAGGGAGAAGTAGGCCACGTCCCGAATTCGCTGCAACTGACGGCCCATGACGCGCGTTGCCAGCAGCGCGCCCAGGCTGTAGCCCACGGCCGCGCTGAGGGTCAGTAGCAGGGCTCGAAGGGGAGGTGGCGGGGAGAGGTGGATCAGGAGGCTTGTCAGCAGGCCGGCCAGTATGACAAATGGTAAGTAGGCGAGGCCAAAACCGATCACCAACGCCAGGCTCAATCCTGGGAGGAAGAACCACGGCATGCGGGTCCCTGGCCCGGCGATGAGAAGAGCTGCCTGTTCCAAAGCGGCGAGGGTAGCAAGGTATCCGACGCCGATGGCAAGGGCGTCCGCTAAAGGGCGGGCTCGCGGTGGTAATCTCTCGCTAATGTATAGAGAGGATAGAGGGTTAGTCCGTCTGAGCATACAAAGGGCCCCGCTCTCGCTTCGGTCCGGTGCTATTCCAAGTATATGGCAATACAGCCTTGTAGTCAATCGTACTTCTGACCCTCGGACAGGAGTTCGGACATCGCCAAAGAAACCTTTCACTGGCTCGTCCAGCACCGGCATGAAGAGCCGGTGCTGGATCGATTTCCTGCCAGCCCCGCCTGTTTCCGGCGGGGCGGATCGGATATGTCCGAACTCTTGTCCAAACCCCAGTGCTTCCGTGCTCTCTGCGTCTCTCTCCGCGGTTCGGCATGAATCCAGGGGTCTCACCCCGAATTTGGGATACACCTATGCACGAGCGTTTTCTTTCCTTGCTTGAGCAGATGAGGTATAATTACCCAGTCATTCATCTGTGTGAGGAAAGGCTCTATGCGGCACGTGTTTCCGTTTACTGCAATCGTCGACCAGGACCTGATGCGTCGGGCGTTGGTGCTGAACGCTGTCTATCCGCAGATCGGCGGTGTCCTGATCCGGGGAGAGCGGGGCACGGCGAAATCCACTGCAGCCCGGGCGTTGGCTGCGCTGTTGCCAGAGATCACCGTCGTCGCCGATTGTCCCTTCTCCTGCGATCCGGATCAGCCAGCGACGTGGTGCACGTCGTGCCGAGAACGGGCTGCGGCGGGCGAGGAACTGCCCCGCGCCACCCGCCGCACTCCCTTTGTCGACCTCCCCGTCAGCGCCACCGAGGATCGGGTGGTGGGGACGTTGGACATCGAGAAGGCGATCCAGGAGGGTGTGCGGCACTTCGAGCCGGGGGTGCTGGCGGCGGCCAACCGGGGCATTCTCTATGTGGATGAGGTTAACCTGCTGGATGATCACGTGGTGGACATCCTGCTCGATGCGGCGGCGATGGGGGTCAACATCGTCGAGCGAGAGGGGATCTCCTTCAGCCATCCGGCCCGCTTCATCCTCGTTGGGACGATGAATCCGGAGGAGGGCGATCTGCGCCCCCAGCTGCTGGATCGATTCGCGCTTTGTGTGGATGTCCATGGGGTCCGCGATCCAGACCAGCGGATCCTGATCATCGAGCGGAACCTGGCCTTCGAGTCCGACCCCGAGGGGTTCTACGCCGAGTGGGAGCCGCGGGAGAGGGCCCTCTCCCGTCAGATCGTCGAGGCCCGCGCACGGCTTCCTCAGGTCCGTTACACCCAGGCCGACCTCTCCGTCATTGCCACGCTGACGGCGGAACTGCAGGTGGACGGCCACCGGCCGGATCTGGTGATCCTGAAGACGGCTCGGGCGAACGCCGCCTTCGAGGGGCGTATCCGGATCACCGATCAGGACATCTTGCTGGCATCTGAACTGGCCCTCCCCCACCGGCTGAAACGACACCCGCTCCAGCCGGTGGAGACGACGTTGGACGACTTGGGCCAGCGATTGGAGGAGGCCCGCTCCCGCGTCGCCGAAGAGGAAGAGGCGATGGAGTTGGCTGAGGATTCTGAAGGGGGCGGGGAAAAAAAAACGCTGGGGGAGACCAGGGCAGAGGGTGAAGAGGAAGGTAACCGTCGGTTGAAGCCCCCGGGGGAACCCTCACATCAGGCGATCCCCCGCCAACCCTCCAGCGGGGAGTGGTGGGAGGGCGGGCAGGAGGTATTGCCGGGAGAGACCTTCGTCCCCCGTCCGTTGGAGACCCCTCTGGATCGGATGACCCGGATGGGTACGGGTCGGCGGACCCGCACGCGGACCGAGCAGCGACGGGGGCGGTATATCCGGGCCCGCCCCTCTCCGGAGGACCCGAGCGATCTGGCCTTCGATGCCACCCTTCGGGCTGCTGCCCCATATCAGCGCAGACGCCGCCGTCCAGGCGGGCCGGCCCTCTCCGTCCGCCCCAGCGAGTACCATCGGAAAGTGCGAGTTCGCCGCGCTGGAAACCTGATCCTCTTCGTGGTCGATGCCTCCTGGTCGATGGCGGTCGCCGAGCGGATGGAGGCCACTAAAGGGGCGGTGATGTCGCTGCTGGCCGACGCCTACCAGCATCGGGACCGGGTGGGGCTGATCGTCTTCCAGAAGAACGACGCCCGGCTGATCCTGCCCCCCACCAACAGTGTGGAGCGGGCGCAGGAGCGGCTGCGGGATATCCCCGTCGGGGGGAAGACGCCCCTCTCGGCCGGCCTGCAACTGGCTTACGAGGTGATCACCCGTGAGCAGCGCAAACATCCCGATCTGATGCCTCTGATGGTGCTTCTCACCGACGGGGCGGGGAACGTCTCAATGACGGACCTTCCCCCGCAGGAGGAGGCGCACCGGATCGCCGATCTTTTCCCGCAGGCTGGCATCCGGTCGGTGGTTATTAATATGGAGCACAAGGCTTTCGACCAGGGGTACGCCCAGGCGCTGGCCGATCATCTGCAGGCTCCCTGCTACACACTGGATCAATTGCACGCCGAAGCCCTGCTGGCGACGGTGCGGGGGGAACTGGCGGAAAAGGCGGTGTAGTCACTCCGAACGGGAACAGCCCGGCGCGGTCAGAGGCCGCCCGGGCTGTTCTTTGTTTCAGGATCGGTATTGGATTATCTACGGCGATGGTACTTCTGTCGGAACGGTTGATTGTCTCGGGGCTTGGCTTCCGCCACCCGGATCGCCCGTCCGTCGAGTACCTGCCCGTTCAGTTGTCCGATGGCTCGGTCTGCATCGGCTCGCTCTGCCATCTCCACGAAGGCAAACCCGCGGGATTGCCCGGTCATCCGGTCGGTGACCACGTGGACGGAGAGGACTTCTCCTACGGTCCCGAACAGGTCGCTCAGCGAAGCCTCGGTGGTCGTGTAATTCAGGTTTCCAACATATAGTCTCTTCGGCATTCCTCGCTCCGATGTGGGGGCTAGAGAGCCCTCACGTGCACGGCTCGCAGTCCTTTAGGGCCCTGCTCGACGGAAAACTCCACTCGCTGGCCCTCTTGGAGGCTGCGGAACCCCTCTCCCTCGATGGCGGAGAAGTGGACGAAGATGTCCCCTCCCTCATCGCGGGAGATAAATCCGTACCCCTTGGCGTCGTTGAACCACTTGACGGTTCCGGTCTCTCTCTCGTTCACCTGCTACTACTCCTTCTTAAAGATTCTACACGACGAAGTGCCCCCGTGTTCTAACAAAAAACCACCCGGCCTCAGCAAGCCCGGGTGGTCTTCTATTGACACGGCCAGACTTACTTCGCCCTGCAAGCATAGTATAACACGCTTCTTTTAAATGTCAAGAAGCCACGGGAACCGCTGGCTACCCGTCGGAGCCAGCACGGCGGGGCCGCACGCTCAGACGCCAGTCCAGAGGCTCCAGCGACGCCAATCGCTCGAGATGTTCCCGCAACTGGGATTGCACGAACTGCTGCTGCACGGAGACCGGGAAGTACTCCGAGATGACGGCTTCAAAGACGCTGTTGATCTCGGAGTGCTCCCCCTCGTGGGCCATCTGGTATGCGTCCTCCAGCGTCTCGATTCCGGCCCAGTCTTTCTTCGCCATAAGGGAAGCGGCGGTTCGGGCGGCCTCCATGAGGTGGGGATCGGCGGGGGCCGCCAACTGCTCGGG